>JBJEJE010000099.1:8180-49178 GCA_051877755.1 Lachnospiraceae bacterium
TTGAAGAATTGCTGGATCCCATTTTTCAACATCTGAGTCGACAATCAGATATTGGATCTGTAAAGCCGCGAAATGCCTGATATATTTGTGCAAATGGGTTAATTTTTGTATTCATATGAAATCCTCCTTTAAATAAAATCCCCTTAAAACATAATGTATCATGTATTGTATACAAGAACAAGTGAATATTTATTAACACTTGAATTTTGTTGATAAATATTAGAAAATAACATATAATCTTTAAAGATTTGATTGTAAGAGAAAGCGAAGGGATGCATATGAATAAGAAAGAAATTAACGAGATTAAGAAGCAATTTACGCCGGAACACTGCACCATTACGAGAATCTGTGGCTGCTATGTGGATGGGGAGAAGAATAAGAAGACAGAACTTGCACAGACCTTCCTTACTTTGACGGAGGAAGAGAATTTCAAATATTTTACCATATTTAAAAATACATTGTCCGGAACCCTTGGAAAGAATCTGTTAAATATGGAATTCCCAAATGAGCAGGAAAAAGAAGGTGGTACCCAGGAATTTTTATTACGGTTGAAGAATTCCAAGCTGGAGGACAATACACTGGTGGAGGAATTTTATGATAAGGTAATCGGTACATATAACTATGGAGAGAATTATTATATCATTCTTGTGTATGCAGCCTATGACGTACCGGGACAGACCAGTGATGGCATGGAAAATGAAGATGCTTCGGATTATGTGTATGATTATATTCTTTGCAGTATCTGCCCGGTAAAACTTACCGATGCGGGACTTTGCTATAACGAGAAGAATAACAGCATTGAAAGCCGTATCCGGGACTGGGTGGTTTCGCCGCCGGTTCATGGATTCCTGTTTCCTGCATTTAATGACCGGAATACGGATGTGCATGGACTGCTTTACTATACAAAGAATTCGGAAATGATGCAGGAGGAATTTATTGACCAGACATTAGGCTGCGGGGCACCACTTTCCTTTAAGGCACAGCAGGAGACTTTCCAGGATATCATTGAGAATTCCCTTGGAGAACAGTGTGATTTTGAAATGGTTAAGACGATTCATGAGAATCTGAATGAATATGTGGAAGAACGGAAGGATGCACCGGAACCACCGGAACTGGATAAGATGGAGATTAAGAAGCTGCTGGCAGACAGCGGGGTGAAGGCTGAGGCATTGGAAACATTTGAGACGGCATTTGACAGTATCGTCTGCGACGAGGAACAACCGAAATTTGCAGCTGCCACAGTGGCAAGCACCAGAAGCTTTGATATCAAGATGCCGGATGTGGTAATCAAGGTGAAGCCGGAACGGACGGATCTTGTGGAGACCAAAGTCATTGATGGCAGACAGTATATCATGATTGAAGTCAATGACAGTGTGGAAGTGAATGGTATCAATGTCAGGAAACTGAATATGGAGACCGGAGAGATCATGGAATAAGGCTGGACAAAAGGTTAAGGAAGTTGTATAACAGTGGTATTCTAAGAAATTGTGAAAGCAGAACGGAAAGAAGGAAAGAAGCATGTACAAGCAGGTATCCAAATTAATTGTATACAGAGATTTGGGAGAAGACAGCATTTTAAGACGGCTGGCAGATATTTTTGAGGATTTTGACTGGTACAAGGAGAATGTGTTAGGAAGCTCTTCGGCATTTAGCGCATCCAAGTTGGAGGAGATGAAGGACAAAAAACACATCAGTAAGGAGAGCCTCATTACCAGAATCTATGGAGAAATCAAACGTCTGCTGGATCTGGCAACGGATTATGGATTTGATGATAATCTGTGGCACAATTACCTGACCTTTGTCATGATGACAAATGAGAATTCCTTTACCCTTACCAGTGAGAAAATCGGAGCAAATGATGGCAGCGTCAATCATTTTGCCATGAATGATTTTAAGATTTTTAAGGAATTGTTTGATTATAATTTCTATGAAATTGAAAAGGAACTTGGAATTGATTGTTTCTCTACCATTTCCAATTATAAAGCCATTGTGAAAAAGGAACGGATGTATAACTATAATGTATCTGAAAAAGTCCGGGAATTGTCAAAACGATTGGAAAAATGTGATGATGAGGCCGGATTTTTCAAAGAAGTGACTCAGTTCTATGCAGATTACGGAGTGGGGATGTTTGGACTGAATAAGGCATTCCGTATCCGCAATGTGGAGGATAAGGTAGACATTTACCCTATTAATAATACAGAAAATGTACTGTTAAAGGATTTGGTGGGATATGAGATACAGAAACAGAAGCTGATTGACAACACAGTGGCATTTGTGGAGGGCAGACCTGCAAACAACTGCCTGCTGTTTGGAGACTCCGGTACGGGTAAGTCCACCTGTATCAAGGCAATCATCAACGAATACTATGACCAGGGACTTCGTATGATTGAGATATATAAGCATCAGTTTAAAGATCTGTCTACGGTGATTTCCATGATTAAGAACCGTAACTACCGCTATATCATTTATATGGATGATTTATCCTTTGAGGAGTTTGAGATTGAATATAAGTTTTTGAAGGCAGTGATTGAAGGCGGTGTGGAGACCAAACCGGACAATGTGCTGATTTATGCAACTTCTAACCGCAGACATCTCATCAAGGAGACATGGAATGACCGGAATGATTTAGAACATGGGGATGGCGGAGAATTGCACCGCTCCGATACCATGCAGGAGAAGTTATCCTTGGTGAACCGTTTTGGTGTGACTATTAATTTCTCCAGACCGAACCAGAAGGAGTACTTCCATATCGTATGCGAATTGGCAAAGCGGGAACCGTCTATTACACTTTCCGAAGAAGAATTGTGTGCTGAGGCCAATAAATGGGAACTTTCCCATGGCGGTATTTCCGGACGGACTGCCCAGCAGTTCATTAACTACCTTGCAGGAAAGGCATGAAGGATGCAGGAGCAGTCCAGAGATTCTGCTGAGACTGATTCGAAAGCGGATTGTATAAAAAACAGAAAAAAATAAAGTTGCACTCCGGATAAAAAAGGAATATTATGGAGAAAAGCAGTAATCAAAGACGATGGCGTTTTGGTTGCTGCTTTTTTATCGTTTTATAAATCTCATAACAGAATGGAGGGCACTTATGAAGGCAGATACAATTTATTGGAATGGACAGGTAGTAACCATGAACAGCAAAGATGAGACGGTACAGGCGGTTGCCGTGAAGGGGAACTGCATTCTGGGAGCAGGCAGCAATGAGGAAATGCAGGTATTCCGGAGTGAGGAAACCCGGATGGTGGATTTACAGGGAAAAATGATGCTGCCGGGATTTATTGATTCCCATTGTCATCCTGTGCTGGCTGCTCTGTTTCTTGGGGGCCTGGTGATTGATTTTAATGAAAGCAAAGAGGAGATTCTGGCACATTTAAAAGAATATGTAGAAACCCATCCGGAGCAGGAACAGTATTATGGCTTTGGATATAAAGAGATTCTGTTTGGTGCGGAGGGTCCGCGGAAAGAATTGCTGGATGCGGTTTGCCCGGATAAGCCGGTGCTTCTCCAGAGTAGTGGCGGTCATGAAGCGTGGTGCAATAGCTGTTGTCTGGAAAAAGCAGGGGTGGATGCAGACACTCCGGATCCGAATCCGGGACTGCAGTATTATCAAAGAGATGAGGAAGGGAATCCCACCGGGCATTGCATTGAAATGAAGACAATTATGTATCTGTATGAACATGCCGGATTTCTGGAAGGATTTGACACAGAAGGAATTATGTCAGATTTTTCAAAGGGATATGCAAAACTGGGGATTACCAGTATGGTAGATTGTGGATTCCCGGAGGGTATGTTTGATAAGCGAAAAACCCTGGAAACCATACAAAAACTGTTCCGGGAAGAACGATTGATGCAAAGATGGTTCGGGCCGGCCTGCTTTTTGACAGAAAGAGAGGAATTTGAAGGAGATATGTCTGTATTGCTGGATAAATGGGTACAGGAGAAAGAAATCTATGATACGGATATGCTTCGATGTGATTTTGTAAAAATCGTGGATGACGGAACCTTTGAAAGCCGTAATGCCGCCAATTTTGAACCATATGTACTGGACGGATTAAAGGTGGAGCCGCTGCTCCGTACAGAGGAACTGACAGAATTTGCCCTGTTAACGGCACAAAAGGGACTGGATCTCCATGTACATGGTATTGGTGACCAGACCATCCATGATATCCTCATGGCGGCTAAGGCTGTTCGGGAGGCAGGATATGACGATATGCGGATTACCATTGCCCATACAGAACTGGTACGCCCGGAGGATGTACCGCTGTTTGCCCAATATAATGTGACAGCCAATACCAGCGGAGTATGGCATTATGGACAGCCGCAGCGGGAGGACGATTTAGGAGAACAGATTCACAGGGTATTCCGCATGATGGACATTAAACGGGAAGGCGGCAGGGTGACGATGAGTTCAGATCATCCGGCTTCTGAGTATGGCAATAATCCATTAGGCGGCGTGGAGGTAGCATATACCCGGAGGACTTTGGGAAGACCGGAAACACCATATCTTGGCACGACAGAGGATTCCATGCCGATTCTGGAATCTCTCCGGGGTTATACCATAGATGCGGCTTATCAGGTACATATGGAAGATAAACTGGGAAGCATTGAGGCAGGCAAATATGCAGACCTGGTTGTCTTGGAACAGAATCCATATGAGATTGATCCGTATAAGATTCACGAGATTGATGTTGCAATGACCATAATGGATGGTAAAGTGGTATATCGAAATAAAATGGATACCATCTCTGAATAAAAGAATCCTCAAACCGGGGGAATGTGCCGTTGACAGATGAAAAGGGGAATTGTATAGTATTCATAGAAAGGAAATGGATACTATGAAAATAATTCTGGCGGCATTAAATGCAAAATATGTACATTCCAATCTGGCGGTGTATGATTTGCAGGCTTATGCAAATGCACAATTGAACAGGGATGCTTCTGAAAAACAATCGAAGGGGAAACAACAGCCGGAGATTATAGTAGAAGAATATACAATCAACCATAATCTGGATTTGATCTTGCAGTCATTATATCAGGAAAAGGCAGCAGTAGTTGCCTTTTCCTGCTATATCTGGAATATTCACGAAATTCTCACCATTGCAAAGGAACTTCATAAGGTTGCTCCTAAGACACATATCTGGCTTGGAGGCCCGGAGGTCAGCTATGACAGTAAAAAAGTCCTGGAAGAAAATCCCTTTGTGGAGGGTATTATCCAGGGAGAAGGAGAAGTAACTTTTTATGAACTGGTAAAAGTATGGGGAAATAATGATAATACTGATTATGGGATGAATGATTTGGAAAATGGGATAGATGAGTCGAGTTGGGATGGGTATCAGGACATTTCAGGCATCATTTACCATGGATGTGACCGGCAGATTCATCAAAATCCTGCACGTTCCCTGATGTCTTTAGATGAGATTCCGTTTATCTATGAGGACTTATCCGGATTTGAAAATAAAATCCTCTATTATGAAACCAGCAGGGGATGTCCGTTTTCCTGCAGCTATTGCCTGTCCTCCATTGATAAAAGTGTGCGGTTCCGCAGCATGGAGCTGGTGGAAAGAGAGCTTCAGTTTTTCTTGGATCATAAGGTGCCCCAGGTGAAGTTCATTGACCGGACCTTTAACTGTCGAAGGGAACATTCTCTTGCAATCTGGAACTATATTGCTGAGCATGACAATGGAGTGACTAATTTTCATTTTGAAGTGGCAGCAGATTTGCTGGGAGAAGAGGAACTACAGGTGTTCCGGAAGATGCGTCCGGGGCTGATCCAGTTAGAAATCGGTCTGCAATCCACCCATCCTGCTACCATCCGGGAAATACGCCGGGTGATGGACGTGGAAAGAGTAAAAGATATCATGCTCACCATACGAAGCTTTGGCAATATCCACCAGCATCTGGATCTGATCGCAGGACTGCCCTATGAGGATTTTACCACATTTAAGCAGTCATTTAATGATGCCTGTTCCATGAAACCGAATCAGCTGCAGCTTGGCTTTTTAAAGGTGTTAAAGGGTTCTTACATGGGGGAGAAGGTAACAGAATATGAACTGGCATATCAGGATGTCCAGCCCTATGAAGTGCTGAGTACAAAATGGATCACCTATGATGAAATCCTTGCCTTAAAGCAGGTGGAAGAAATGGTGGAGGTCTATTATAACAGTGACCAGTTTGAACATGTACTGGCTTATCTGATACCATTTTTTGAATCTCCATATGCATTTTATGAAGCGTTAGGTCGGTATTATGAGGAAAAGGAATTATACGGAATCGGATTTAAAAGGGAAGCAAGATATGAGGCAGTACGGAGATTTTGTGTAGAATGGTTTGGCAAATGTGATGATTTTTCTATGGAGATACTGGATAGTCTGCTTACCTATGACTATTATCTCCGGGAAAATGCCAAGAGCCGCCCTGGCTGGGCAAAGGAAGAACCCATTGAAAAATCCCTATACCAGGCATTTTTTAAGAATGGTGGGACAGAGGAAATCTGCCTGAAAGGGGAAGGTTACGATTCAAAGACGGCAGCAAGGACAATGCATATTGAACCGGTGGCGGAGGAATCGGTTCCGTGGCTTTTGGAAGGTGCAACAGTGATGGACGATGCCTGTTTTTGCCTGTTTGATTATGAAAAACGGAATCCGCTCTCAAAAGCGGCAAAAGTCACATTGCTTACACATTTATAATATAGAATTATAAAAAATGTAAAAAAAATAGAATATTTACTTTCTTTTTTTGTTGATTTCCGTTAAAATATAGAGTAGGTGTTTTTTACAATATAATAAGGAGTGGATAGAATGATATCAAACCAGATTTTACAGGATACGATTGAGGGGATTAAAGCAATAACAAGAATTGATTTATGTGTTATGGATACGGAGGGAAAGGCACTTGCCTCTACGCTTCGGGATACGGATGAATATGAGAAGTCCGTTCTGGCATTTGTGGATTCTCCGGCAGAGAGCCAGATGCTGCAGGGTTATCAGTTTTTCAAGGTGTTTGACGATAACCAGTTAGAGTATGTGATCATTGCCAAGGGTGAGGCAGATGATGTTTACATGATTGGAAAGATTGCTGCATTTCAGGTACAGAATCTTTTAGTGGCATATAAGGAGCGTTTTGACAAGGATAATTTCATCAAGAATCTGTTGCTGGATAACCTTCTGCTGGTAGATATTTACAACCGTGCCAAGAAACTGCATATTGACACAGACGTAAGACGTATTGTATTTATTATAGAGACAAAGAATGAAAAAGATACCAATGCATTGGAGACGGTACGTAACATTTTCTCCAGCAAGGCAAAGGATTTTGTGACTGCAGTGGATGAGAAGAATATCATTCTTGTAAAGGAAGTAAAACAGAATGAAACCTATGAGGATATGAATAAGACGGCAAAGGTAATCGTGGATATGCTGAATACCGAAGCAATGTCTTCTGTTCATGTTGCATTTGGTACAATTGTAAATGAGATCAAAGAGGTTTCCCGTTCCTATAAGGAAGCAAAGATGGCACTGGATGTAGGAAAGATTTTCTACGGCAACCGCAATATCATTGCATACAGCAATCTTGGTATCGGTCGTTTAATTTACCAGCTGCCAATTCCGCTTTGTAAGATGTTCATCAAGGAGATTTTTGAAAACCGTTCTCCAGATGATTTCGATGAGGAAACACTTACTACAATTAACAAATTCTTTGAGAACAGCCTGAATGTATCTGAGACGTCCAGACAGCTTTATATTCACCGGAATACATTGGTTTACCGTCTGGATAAGCTGCAAAAGAGTACGGGACTGGATCTTCGTGTGTTTGAAGATGCCATTACCTTTAAGATTGCATTGATGGTTGTAAAATATATGAAGTATATGGAGTCTTTGGAATATTAAAGATTTCATGAAGAACGATAAGAGAAAGGAGCACTGATATGGTAGTGCTTGATCATGTAACCATGCAGTATCCGACAGGAACAAAGGCACTGGATGATGTGACCTTTCACATCAACAAGGGTGAATTTGTGTTCGTGGTGGGAAGCAGTGGTTCAGGGAAAACGACACTGATAAAGCTGTTGTTAAAGGAAATGACTCCTACTAAGGGAGATATATCCGTAGAAGGCAAACAATACAGTAAGATGAAACGGAAAGAGATTCCTATGCTCCGTAGAAAGATTGGTGTGGTATTTCAGAATTTCCGTTTGCTGAAGGATAGAACCGTATTTGAAAATGTTGCTTTTGCACAGCAGGTTGTAGAAAAATCCATGAAAGAAATCCGCCGGGAAGTTCCGGCAACCCTTACCATGGTAGGGCTGGCAGATAAATACAAGCAGTTTCCAAAGGAGTTGTCCGGTGGCGAGCAGCAGAGAGTTGCTTTGGCAAGGGCAATCGTGAACCGTCCGGAGCTTATTTTAGCGGACGAGCCTACCGGTAACCTGGATCCGAAGAATTCTTTAGAAATCATGCGGTTATTGGAAGAGATCAATAAGAGGGGAACAACTGTGGTGGTGGTAACCCATAATAAAGAAATCGTGAATCTTATGCAGAAACGTGTTATCACGCTTAAGAAGGGTAAGATTATAAGCGATGAGGAAAAGGGTGGTTATAAGGATGAAGATTAATACATTGGGATACAGTATCAAACAGGGTCTTAAGAATATCCAAAGAAATCTGCTTTTTTCCCTTGCTTCCATTGGAACCATCGTTGCCTGTCTGTTTCTGTTTGGCATTTTTTATGCCATTGTCCTGAACATGGAAAGTGAGATAAAGTCCATTGAGGATTCTTTGACAGTGTCTGTGTTCTTTGACGAGGGAACGGATGAGAACCGGATCATGCAGATCGGGGATGAATTAAAGGCAATTGAGAATGTGGATACGATCAATTATATTTCTGCTGATAAAGCGTGGAACAATTATATAGAGGATGTATATGATGGGAATCAGGAATATGTTAATTCTGTATTTGGAGAAGATAATCCACTGACCAATTCTTCTTCCTATGAGTTAACTCTTAAAGATATAAGCAAGCAGAAGGATACGGTTAAGCAGATTGAACAAATAGGTAATGTACGCCGGGTGAACAGCAGTGACGGTACAGCCAAAAGTCTGGATTCTCTCAACAAACTGGTGGGTTACGCTTCTATTGGCGTAATATTGATCTTGCTGTTTGTATCCCTGTTCCTGATCAGCAATACTATTACCATCGGTATTTCTGTTCGTAAGGAAGAGATTGCAATTATGAAACTGATCGGAGCAAAGGACATTTTTGTAAGAGCACCATTTTTAGTGGAAGGTGTTATCATTGGTCTGATCGGTTCTATTATTCCACTTGGAATCTTATATTTTATGTATAATGCAATGACTCAGTATTTAACGGAGCATTTTACAATTGTAGCAAATTTGATGGAGTTTGTGCCGGTTGGTCAGGTGTTTAAAGGAATGGCACCAATTGCCCTTTTGTTAGGCGTAGGAATTGGTTTCTTTGGCAGTCTGCTGACAACCCACAAACATTTGAGAGTGTAGGAGGTTTGTACGGTGTTTAACAGAAGATGGAAAAAATATCTTAGTACAATGCTGATTTTCACACTGACTTTGGGCTTTTTGGCTTCCCCGAGTGTTCTCAGTTATGCAACAGGTACTTCGACAGAAGCAGTAACAGAAACTTCAACGGAGAGTTCAGAGAGTACAACGGATAATGGAACGGCGGATGCTTCCGTGGATAAGGCAAGGCAGGATGCAGCAGAGGCAGCCAAGAACCGGAAGGCAGCACAGGAGATTCTGGATAATCTAAAGGATGCAAAAGATAATCTTGAAAATTATGTAATACAATTGGATAAATCTTTGAATGAACTGCAGATTGAGATTAATCATCTGGAGCAGAATCAGAAGGAATTGGAAGAAACCATTAAAGAGACAGAGCAGAATCTTAAAGTTGCCAAGGAGGCACAGGATCAGCAGTATAATTCCATGAAACAGCGGATTCAGATGGTGTACGAGTCCGGCAATAAACGGTATTTGGATGTACTTCTTACGGCTACTTCCATGACAGATATGATGAATAAGACAGAATATATTTCCCAGGTTTCTGCATATGATTACAATATTTTGAAACAGTTGAAGACAGCGCGGGAACAGGTTGCAAATCTTCAGATGAAGCTGGAAAAGGATCTGGCCAGTAATGAAGCTTTGCAGAAGGAAGTAAATGAACAAAAAGAAACCATGGAGACCCTTGTAGAGGAGAAGAATAAGCAGATCGATCAGTATGAAATTTCTATCGCCGGACAGGAGGCAGAGGTTCAGAAGTATATGCAGGCAGAAGCGGAGGCAGAAGCTATTATTGCGGCAGCGGAACAGGCTGCAAGTACAAGTGCCTCCAGTACCTATACCGGAGGAATCTTTACATGGCCGGTGCCGGGATACACACAGATTACTTCCTATTTTGGTGCCAGAACTTCACCGGTGGCAGGAGCAAGTTCCAACCATAAAGGAATTGATATTGCCTGTGATACAGGTGCCGCGGTGGTGGCAGCTTCTTCCGGAACAGTTATTGTTGCGACCTATAACTATGCAGAAGGGAATTACATATGTATTGATCATGGAGGCGGAGTTGTAACTGTGTATATGCATAATTCATCTCTTGCAGTTTCTGTAGGAGAGACGGTTTCCGCAGGTCAGACAATTGCCTATGCAGGTTCAACCGGAGTGTCTACCGGACCACATTGTCATTTTGGTGTGCGTGTAGATGGTGTTTATGTAGATCCATTGGGTTATCTTCAATAAAATTTGCTATTGTGTGAATGAATTCACCAAGTGTTAACAAATATGGAGTAAGATAGGACTGTCGTATCAGAAAAATATTTTTCTGGTGCGGCAGTTCTGCTGATAATATGAATGAAAGAAGGATATCAATGAAAAAGAGATGGATGAAAAAGGCTGCAGTTGGCTTTTTGACCGCAGTGATGGCAGTCAGTGCAATTGGCTGTGGCAAAGTCAAGATGACAACAGAAGAAACGGAAAGCACACAGGATACCACCGTAAAAATGCTGAGCAGCAGCTCTGTAGTAGGGAAAGATACTAATGAAAAGCTAGAGACAATTCAGAGCATTCTGGATAAGAATTTCTATTTTGAAGAAGATGAACAGAAGAAACAGGATGGTATTATCAAGGGCTATATGGAGGGCCTGGATGATCCTTATTCTGTATATTATACACAGGAAGAATATGCCAGTTTTATGGAGGACACAGAGGGCGAGTATGTCGGTGTCGGCGTACAGGTGTCACAGTCCACGGATACAAATATCATTACTGTAGTCAAAGTATTTGACGGTCCTGCAAAGGAAGCCGGAATTGAGGAAGATGATATTATTACCGAAGTAAATGGTGAGGATATCAGCGATCAGGATATTGATACGGTTGTGGATAAGATTCGTGGTGAAGAAGGCACCGAGGTTACGATTACGGTATATCGTAGTTCAGACAATCAGGATCATGAATACACAATGCCGAGACAGAAAGTAGAGAATCCAACTGTGGAATACAAGATGCTGGACAATAATATCGGTTATATTGAGGTATCCAGCTTCTATGAAGTAACAGCAGAACAGTATATTGCGGCTGTGGAGGATTTGGAAAGCCAGGGAATGGAGGGACTTATTGTAGACCTTCGTAACAATGGCGGCGGTCTTTTGGATATTGCAGTGGAAATGCTGGACTATATGCTTCCGGCAGGGAAGATTGTATATACAGAAGATAAGGATGGCAACATCATTGATTCCTATAATTCTACGGATGAAGAGCAGTTTACGAAGCCTTTGGCAGTGCTGGTAAATGGTTACAGTGCATCTGCTTCGGAAATCTTTGCCGGAGCCATCAAGGATTATGAGATTGGCACCCTGGTGGGAACCAACACATATGGCAAGGGTATTGTGCAGAGAGTGTTCCCATTGGAGGATGGATCAGCCGTTAAGCTGACTATTGCAAAATATTTCACACCAAAGGGAAATGATATCCATGAGGTAGGTATTAAGCCGGACATAGAAGTAGAACTGGATACAGAAGCATATAGAGAGTCAGATGGTGAAGATGATAACCAGCTCCAGGCAGCAATTGATAACATTTTGGAGAAAATGGGTAAGAAGGCACCTGATACAGCAGATGACAGCACCGGGGAGACTGCCGGTGGAGATACAGCCGAGGGTGATACAACAGAAGGTACGGCTGCTGAGACGGAATAGACTGGCTTTTTGGAAGATAGTATTTAGAATGGGAAAAGCACATATATAAGAAAATAAAGTAGTTTATGAAGAATCTTTTCGTTTTAGAAAAGGTTCTTCTTTTTTGGATATTGTAGTTTTTGTGGAAATAGGGTAGAATATTAAAGTATGAATGATAGCAGGCATTTATCGATAATAGATTATAAGCAAACGAGGAGGCTTGAAGGTGGAAAAGGAATTAGTCATTGTACTTGATTTTGGTGGACAGTATAATCAGCTGGTGGCCCGCCGCGTCAGGGAATGTAATGTATATTGTGAGATATATTCTTACAAGACGGATATTAATAAGATTAAGGAAATGAATCCGAAGGGAATCATTTTGACAGGTGGACCGAACAGCTGTTATGAAGAAGGTGCACCGACTTATTCAAAGGAATTGTTTGAACTGGGAATTCCGGTGCTGGGGCTTTGCTATGGTGCACAGCTGATGCAGCATGTATTAGGTGGCAAGGTGGAAAAAGCACCAGTTCGTGAGTATGGAAAGATTGAGGTCTCTGTAAACCAGGACTCTCCATTATTTACAAATGTATCTGAGAAGACCATCTGCTGGATGAGCCATAATGATTATATATCCAGTGTTGCACCTGGATTTGAGATTTGTGCCAAAACCGCTGACTGTCCAGTGGCAGCGGCAGAGAATCGGGCACAGCAGTTGTATGCAATCCAGTTCCATCCAGAGGTTCTGCATACCGTTGAAGGAATGAAGATGCTTTCTAATTTTGTATATAATGTATGTCATTGTTCCGGTGACTGGAAGATGGATGCCTTTGTGGAAAACCAGATTCAGGCAATCCGTGAAAAGGTTGGAGATGGTAAGGTGTTACTGGCACTTTCCGGCGGCGTGGACTCTTCCGTACTTGCGGCATTGTTATCCCGTGCCATTGGCAAGCAGCTTACCTGTGTGTTTGTAGACCATGGCTTACTTCGTAAGAACGAAGGTGACGAGGTTGAAGGGGTATTTGGGAACAGCGGTACCTTTGATCTGAATTTTGTCCGTGTCAATGCACAGGAGCGTTATTATAAGAAGTTAGAAGGTGTAACGGAACCGGAGAGTAAACGTAAGATTATCGGAGAGGAATTTATTCGTGTATTTGAGGAAGAAGCAAAGAAGATTGGAGCTGTGGATTTCCTGGCACAGGGCACCATTTATCCGGACGTGGTAGAAAGTGGTCTTGGCGGAGAATCCGCTGTCATCAAGTCCCACCACAACGTGGGAGGTCTTCCTGATTATGTTGATTTTAAAGAGATTATAGAGCCGCTCCGCGACCTATTCAAGGATGAGGTGCGTAAGGTTGGCTTAGAGCTTGGACTTCCAGAATATCTGGTGTTCCGTCAACCGTTCCCGGGTCCGGGTCTTGGAATCCGTATCATCGGTGATGTGACGGCAGAGAAGGTGCGTATCGTACAGGATGCAGACTTCATTTACCGCGAGGAAGTGGATAAGGCAGCAAAGGAATATAAGAGTGCACATGGCGAGGATGCACCGTGGATGCCGAACCAGTATTTTGCAGCTCTTACCAATATGCGTTCCGTTGGTGTCATGGGTGACGAGAGAACCTATGATTATGCTGTGGCGTTAAGAGCGGTGAAGACGATAGATTTCATGACTGCGGAAAGTGCAGAGATTCCTTGGAATGTGTTACAGACTGTGATGAACCGAATTATTAATGAGGTTAAGGGTGTGAATCGAGTATTCTATGATTTGACTAGTAAGCCGCCGGGGACGATTGAGTTTGAATAGTAGCCACAAGTCTGGGAAGCCTTATATACAGGGCATTCCCGGACTTTTCTTTTTGCTTTGCTACTAATTTGCTACTAACCATTTTTTATTAGATAGAAATTAGAATAGTTGCATTATTGTGTTTTTTGTTTTGAAATCCCTTTTTGTTGGTCTTACATTACTTTGCGAATCGGCATTAAAATAATATTTCCAGAGTTGTTTTCGATGTCCTGTCCATTGAGTGCAACTTCAGAATTATTATCGTTATTCTCCGGCACAGTTTCCGGATGAAGTAATGCCTGTAGACTTTCTACCAATTCACCTTGCTTATGAGGGAATAAGTGAGAATACGTATTCAATGTGGTAGATACTTTCTCATGCCCTAAACGCTCAGCAATTGTAAGAGCATCGCAACCTTGATTGATTAGCAAACTTGCGTGGCTATGACGAATATCATGGATACGTATTTTTTTAACACCAGATTCTTTACAACCACGTAACATTTCGTGATTTAGATATGACTTTGTGTAAGGAAATAAACGTTGCTTTGGATCTAACATATATTGCTTACTGATATATTCCCTTAATTCGTCTGCAAGAAAGTCAGGAATTGCAACGATACGCTTACTCTTTTTAGTTTTAGGAGTAGATATAACATCCTTTCCTTTACTACGGGAGTATGTTTTATTGATGCGGATAGTATTTTTCTCCAAGTCAATATCTTCAGCAGATAATGCTAACATTTCACCCTCTCGCATTCCGGTCCAGTAGAGAAGCTCAAAACACAAATAAGAGCGAATTTTATCTTGAATCGCATCTCTGAATAATAGATATTCATCAAGTGTCCAAAAGTCCATTTCATCAGCATTACTTTTTCCCATGCTTCCTGCACGACCACAAGGATCATTAGTTAAGTTATAGAAACGTTTTGCATAATTTAGAATACAACACATCTGATTATTAATTGATTTCAAATATGTTTCTTTGTAATTTTTAGAATCACGCATCAATGTTGTTTGCCATTTGCGGATATCAGTTGCTTCTATTTCGTTAATAGGTTTATCTGCAAAATATGGCAAAATTTTTGTTTCGTAAATGTTACGCTTATGAGCGATAGTAGAATCCTTGAGGCGTCCTTCCATATCTTCCATATAATTTTCGTATAAGCTTTGGAAGGTCATATCGGGACTTCCTGCTTGGCGTTCAAGAAAATCACGTTCATACTGCAAGGCTTCTTTTTTTGTGGCAAGACCTCTTTTCCACTTTTGTTTTTTTTCACCTACCCAGTTTGTATAATAGAACTTGGCATACCATGTTCCATTTTTTTTGTCTTTATATGCTGGCATATCATCATCTCCTTTGAATTTGATAAGTGCTTTTTTCCAAAGGCTGTGATATAATCTACTTGTCTAGGGTGATTATTTCAGCCATTTGGTTGATAGTCACTGGCCTCGGTTTAACAACCGAGGCATTTTTAATTTGTTTCTTTTGGATTTCTCCATTGGAATATTTCATTTCCTTCTGCGTCATTTATTCTTTCACAGTCAGGACGTTCATACCAAGGTGTTAATTGCTTTTCCATATAATAGGTAATGGTCTCTTCCTGCCATGATTGATATTCATCAACCGTTATTTCGTTATTGTATAGTTGCTTCATTTTGTTGTTCCAATCATCAAAAAATAAACAAAAATCGGTATCATATTTGGCGGTACCTTTACCTGGTACACTAATAGAAGATTTCCATTCGGAGCTGGTTGGGGGCTTGATTGTTTCAAACTCCATTGTAATATCATAAGTTTGTTGAATTTTAAATAACACGTTAATGATATCCCCGAATGACTCAAGAGTGTACTTGTTCATTACAGAAGAGCGAAGATCAATAATATTGTTTGAATCGTTTTCTGTTCCAACCAAATCATTCCAGCTTATATCAAGTGCAGTTGTTAGTTTACTAATCATATCTGTATTGAATATGATTGTTCCAGATTCATAATTTTGAATTGTACGTTCGCTTTTTCCGATTAATTCGCCAAGTTTCTTTTGAGTAATCTTTTTTGATTTTCGAATCTTCTTTAGGTTTTTTGCAATGGCTTCTTGATTAATCGCACTTTCTTTCATACTTTCCTCCTTTCACGAAATTTTTTGGTGGATTGAAACAGGTTCATTCCATCTGTAAATAGAATACAATATAAAAACACGAAAGTCAATGGTGGATTTTGCAAAAAAATATGTTGACAAACAAAAATTATGGAAATATAATAAATTAAAACACGAAAGAAAGTTGCGTGTTTTAGAATAATGTGGAAAGGAGGAAATAGTATGGTAGGTTCTAAATCAGCATTTGTTGACGTAAATGAAGTTTGCGAAACATTAAATGTTGGTAAGGCAAAAGCATATCAAATCATGCGAGAATTCAATGAAGAATTGGAAGCACAGGGTTATTTGGTAATCCAAGGTCATTGCCCAAGAAAGTATTTTGAGGAGAAAATCTATGGATATGCTGATTGCTATAAGCTAAAAGAGAACATGCCTATATGCAATAATGATGCAAGTTCGAGTGTAAAAAGTTAATCTCTTATATTAAATGAATTATCGTATTTATTGCAGAGAGTAGATGTTATTTTCAAGAATACCGCAAGATGGTAACTAAACAGGAATAAATACCATTTTACGGAATAATCAAAATTGAAAAAATGTTTTACTATATGGGCATGGCGCAACAGCGTCAAATTACAATTGAATAGCAACTATTGAAGAAACAGAATGTTTCATTTGGTAAAAATCCGGTGCACTACCAGGCATTAGTCAGCTATAACTTGCCATGAGAGTTGAGGAACGTAAAAGTGAAGGTGCTTAGCGAGTATGGTAGATATGTGGCGGATGGATAATGATCCACTAAGGGTACATAAAGGTAGCCTTATCTCGTTGGCAACGGGAGTGTCATCTTGGAAACAAGGTGCTGTGAATGCGAAAGCAACCAATCAATAGTTCCCAGTATGCGGGCGATGAGGATGTGAGAAATCACGCATACATACATTGTTGCAGAATATATGCCAGCAATAATAAATGCGATTTATTTCATATATTTAAATATCACTATAAAAAGGAGGAATCAGTATGGCTATGGATAAGAATACAATTGCCATCGGCATCGACCATGGCTGGTCACAGATTAAAACAACGAACACAGAAGTGTTCACAACCGGGGTAAAGGAGATTACCACACAGCCAGCACTATTTGATAATGTGCTCGAGTATGATGGGAAATACTACAAGGTTGGTGGTGACCGATTAGAGGTTAAGGAAACAAAGGTTTTAGATAATAACTTTTATCTGTTAACGTTAGCCGCTATTGCAAAGGAGCTGGAGTATCGGTGTAAGAGAAATGCACACGTTCTTTTGGCGGTAGGACTTCCGATTGGAAGATTTGGAGCAGAGCGAGATGATTTCATCAAATATCTTTCTCAAAACAAAGTGATTCACTTTAAATTTGAAAAGAAAGAGTACAACGTGGTGATTGAACGAGTTTCTGTTTATCCACAAGGATACGCAGCGATTGCACCTAATATTCGAAATATGGGGGCAAAAGAGTTAGTTGTTGATATTGGTTCCTGGACAGTTGATTTGCTTCCTATCGTGGATCATTCTCCGGATGAATCAAGATGTGTAACTACTCCAGAAGGAATCATTACCTGTATGAGAAGAATCAATGAGCAGTGTGTCAGACAGTTAAATGGAGAAGTTGATGAATATATCATCAAGCAGGTAATGGTATCAGGAACTGCAGATATTGATGATGACTATTTAGCAATTATTCAAAGTGAGATTGAAGATTATACAAATCGCATTTTTAGAATGATTGGTGAGCAGGGATATAACCTAAAGACAATTCCAATTACCTTTGTCGGTGGTGGTGCCGTTATTATGAAGAACTTTGGAAAGTTCAATCAGCGTAATATTAAGTATATTGAGGACGTAAAATCAAATGCGAAAGGATATGAACATCTCGCACGAGTATTTCTTCAACGAGTTAAGCTTGGTGCATAGGGGGTGAGCTGATTGACAAATCAAAATAAGTATAAAAGCATGACCTTTCGATTGAGAAAAAATGATAAACGCGAGGCGGCTATTATAAGAGTACTGGATGATTTGAATTTGAATATTCATAAATCAATAAATCAGTTTATCATTGATGCAATAGAATATTATATCGCCCATTTTGATGACCAGGAATTGATTGGACCGACTTCAGATGTCGGTAAGCGGCGATATGTTACTAGAGTAGAGATGAACGAAGCGTTAGAAAAAATCACGGATGATGTTCAGGCAACAAAGGAAGAAATTAAGAATCAGTTATTTGAGGAAATGTTGAAATTGCTCGTTGGTGGTATGAATATTTCAAACCGGTCTGTGATTGTTCAAAGTGAGGATAACAATATGAATCAACCGAATGAGAGAGTTACAGAACAAGAAGTGGAAGAGGATAAATCATTGATTGATGATGTTATGAAATGGAGTTAAGGAGGTGAGGCTTATGCGTAGATTTGTTCGTATGATGATGTACCAGATTTGTGCTAAAAAGGCTATGATTTAGGAGGCAGTTATGAGGATTAGAAAGACAATTTAATAAGGGGAGCTTGTGATGCAAGACAATCTCAAGGGTTGTAGGCGTGCCAGTATGGTGCGCCTTTTGCTGTTTTAGCCAACCTTTGAGGTTGGTGACAGCGGATGGGAATCGTGGTTTGCAGATTATTATTATAAGGAGATGAACGCATGAATAAAATAAAGAGAAAGTTAGCGTTAGTTATGGCAATAGTATTATCCATTACAGCAATCGCACCTGCCGGTTCTGCATTTGCTGCAGAGATACCGACAGAAAGTGATGCCAGTCAGGAGTTGGTTCTTTATGATGCCAAAGAACGTACTGATTTGGATGCAACAGAAATCGTGATTGCGGATGATTTGAATGTGGAAATCAATTCTGACTATGATGTCACCGATGTTACGGATGGTATCCATTTTAATCAGGAAAAAGTGAATGTCACTTATTATGATGCAGAAGGTTCTTTTGATATTTCAAAGACAGGAACCTATGACACCTATTATAAGGTTGAGCCGGTAAGTAAAAAGCAGCCTTATCTTATCTGTCGTAAGGTAAAGGTTTATGAAAATGAAATGACATCGGAAGCAACAGAGGATAATGGTAATTCAAGTGAAGATAGTTCTTCTGATGATTCGGAGGATGGTCCCTCGGATATGGTAGGAGAAAAAGCAGACTTTGAAAACTATCCATTATCGGAAGGCGAAATAGAGTCTATTTCCAGTAACGAGGCAACTATTACCATTCGTTTGGACGATGATGGAAATGTGGAATGGGATGAGGATTCTATTGAGGAAAGTGATGATGCAGATACAACAGAAGAAGGTACAGAGGATTCAAATGTCCAGGCAAAAGGAACTGTACTTGACTCTGTAAAGAATGTATTTGCAAGCATTGCTGATTTTGTTTTCCCGGCAATGACGGTTCACGCAGCAGAAAAGAAGAAGGGAGATACAATGAAGGTATCTTATTCCGGATATGCGAAGTATTGTGGACACAGTATGGGTATTAAGTATATTTCGGAATCAGGTGATTATTATCACCATTTGGTTTATTGTCTTGATTTGAATAAAGGAACAACAAATGGTACAACCACTTCTGAAACTGCTGGTTCTAAGATAAAACCACAGATCACGTACTGTTTGATTAATGGTGCCAGAACACTTGGTGGTACTTGTCACAATAGTAGTTTTTCAGCTGGTTCCGCTTCAGCAGATTATTTTATAACAAGTGCAGCAATTCATGTTGTAAATGGCGAGGTTGGTCTTTCCTATTACAATAATGGCAGTACAGTTTATAAGAAGATTGAAGCATTGGTTGCTGCGGCAAAGGCTGTAGATGAGGATCATTTCAATTTTTCCACTGGAACAACGAATTCTATCACTTATTCAATTTCCCCTGCAAAATCACAGTGGGATAAGATTGAGGATGGATTATATCGTTCAAAGGATAAGTTTGTAAGAACAAAGAGTGGTTCCATTACAAATGTGGTTTATACCATTTCTGGTGCACCGTCAGGTCTTACTACAGGAGAGATTAAAACGGACGCATCGAAGATTGATAATGAGGATGATTTGAAGAAGTATGATATCTGTGTTGCACAGACAGATGCAAGTAGTGCATCATCAAACTTTTATCTGTATTGTAATGACGAAGCAATGAAAAAGATTGTGGATAACAACAGTACAATCAAGGTAAAAGCAAAAGCATATTCAAAGGAATCCGGTGGTCGAAAGTGGACTCCATCTGTTGTCGGGCAGCAAAAGATTACGTTCCTGGAAACGGATTTTATTACAAATCCTGCCAGTGCTTATGTAAAGGTCACTTCTAATTTCAAAGAAGGTTCATTTGAACTAGGTAAAACAGATAAGTATTCAGGTGTTCCTGTACCGGGAGCAACGTATTATCTGTATGAGGATAAGGATTGTGATGATTTACTTTGCAAATTGAAAAAAACGGATGCTGCTGGTAAAACTTTATCCGGGAAGTTGATTCTTACAGAAAGTAAGTATTATCTTAAAGAAGTGTTAGAACCGGATGGATATCAGTGTGATAGCAATGTATATGAAATTGGTCTTGAGTGGTTTACACTATATGATTCTGACGGAAAAGTAACACAGAAGGGTAAGACTTACAATGTTGCGGAAATTCCTGAAACAGTCGGTGTTCTCGTTGATAAGATTGATGAGTTTTCCGGTAACACATTAAAGAAAGCAAAGTTTGCTGTATTTAATGATAAAGCGTGTACAGTACGAACAAAGCTTAGTGATACAGAGGGAGAGGTTCCGGAGTTTGGTTATAATGAGGACCTTGATACTTGTGCATCGCTGAAGTTTGTAAAAAAACAGGACACGTACTATGTAAAAGAAGTTGTTGTTCCGGATGGTTATGTTGATCCTGGTACTGTTTGGGAAGTAAAACCGAACTATGGAGAATTTGCACATTTAAAAATTCCAAACAAACCATTCCGATGTGATGTGCAGGCAGACAAGAAGGATAAGGAAACCGGAACCGCACAGGGTGACGCCACATTAGAGGGTGCAACCTATGGCTTGTATGCTGCGGAGGATATCTATTATCCAGATGGCAGTGCCATTGTAAAGTACACCGAAAACGACAATATCCAATCCACAAAGGGTACAGATTTTAAATCTACCGAAGTGGAAGCAAAGAAAGGCGCATTGCTTGCAACAGTAAAAACAGATGCAAAGGGTGAGTTTAACTTTTCGAACCTTTATTATGGTGATTACTATATTAAGGAGATTCAGGAAAGTACAGGATATTTGCTTGATACCACTGTTTATGATGTGAAATTTAAGTCGGAGAAAAACGAACACAAAGACATTTCTGTATTAAGACATGTGACTGAAACAGTAAAGAAGCAGGCATTTTCGATTCTTAAGATTTCTACTGATGGTGAGGATAGTGAAGAAGTAGATAAGGTTGAGGGTGCTGAGTTTACAGTTAAACTAAAGTCGGATATTGATGCAAATGGTTGGGATGCTGCAAAAGTGTATGATGTATTAGTTACGGATGCAGAGGGTAAAGCAGTATCGAAAGAGTTACCTTATGGAACTTATATTGTTCGTGAAACAAAGACACCGGATGAGCTTTATAGGGTGGATGATTTTACGGTTGTTATTGATACCGATTCCAGAGAGCCACAGGCTTGGAGAATTATGAACGATTATCCATTCAAAGCGTATATCCGTCTGGTTAAAAAGGATGCTGAAACTGGAAATACCATCTGCTTACCGGGTGTTACCTTTAAGATTAAAAATGTAGCCACTGACCAATATGTGGAGCAGAAGGTTGGTAAGGACAAAATCAGCGAGTTTAAGACCGATGCTACCGGTACGGTTACGACACCTTTGAAACTGAAATATGGTGAGTATCAGGTAGAAGAGATTACCGCTCCGGAAGGATATCTTATTTCAGAAGAAGCATTTCCATTTACTGTAACTAAGACGGGTGCAGTTCCTGTGATTGAGGATGAAGATGGAGATGCGATTATTGCTGTTGAGATTGAAGATAAGCCGGTGAAAGGAAGTATCAGCCTTCATAAAGAAGGAGAGGTGTTAGTTGGTACAGAATATGAAACGATTATTGACCGAATCTTAACAGAAGTAACCGGCGATGACCGTAGTGTCACATTTAAGTATGAGACAAAAGGCTTGGAAGGTGCTGTTTATCAGTTGATTGCGGCAGAGGATATTTATTCAGCTGACAATCAGGTAGACGAAGATGGTAATCGTATCCTTGCAGTCATCAACGATGTACCGGCAAGCAAAGACACAGTTCTTGCAACACTTACCACAGATGCAAGCGGTGATGCTTCAATTGATAATCTTCCATTAGGAAAATATCGAATTGAAGAGGTGACTGCTCCTGTTGGTTATGTGCTTAATGAAGCAGCTAAGGAAATTACTCTGGCTTATGCAGATGACCACACAGAGGTTGTTTATGAGGATGTCATATTTGCAAATGAAAGAACCAAAACACAGTTAAGTCTTGTAAAGACAAATTCATCTAATGGTATCCCTGTTGCTGGTGCAACGTATGGTGTTTATAACGTCGAAGATATCGTGGATGAGAATGGCGAGATTTTAGTGGAAGCAAATTCATTAGTAGATAAGCTGATTACGGATGAAGAAGGGAAGGCTACTTCAACAGCAGATTTACCACTTGGTAACTATTATGTGAAGGAAATAGAAGCTGCACCGGGATATCTTGTGGATGAGAATGAGTATCCGGTGGATTTCACTTATCAGGATCAGATGGTAGCTGTTATCACAAGAGAGTTGGAGGTTAAAGAAACACCAATGATTGTGGAAGTTTCAAAGACAGATATTACAACAGGAAAAGAACTTGTTGGTGCCACTCTTGGAATCGTTGATGAAAATGGCGAAACGTATGCAGCATGGAAGACAGATGGTAAGCCTTATCAGTTAAATGCCATTCCGGCAGGTAATTATACCTTAAAGGAAACGGCAGCACCGTATGGCTATAAGATTGCCAATGAAGTCGATTTTACAGTGGAAGAAACTGGAGAAATTCAGAAAGTTGCAATGGTAGATGAGAGAGCGAAAGGTCGCATTGAAATTGAAAAAATCAGTTCTGCCGACAAGAAACCGCTTGAGGGTGTCACTTTTGAAATTCGTGATAAAGACGGAAAAGTATTGCAAACTGTAAAAACAGACAAAAAAGGTCATGCAGAATCAGAGTTACTTGATATCTGCACTTACAACGAAGATGGATCCTTTGGCGAAGATATTCATTATTTTGTTGTTGAGACCAAAACTGCAGATGGATTTATTCTTGATGATACCGTACACGAAGTCGTGTTACAGTATGACGATGATGCTCCGGAAGTAGTTGTGTATCAGTTAAAGGTAAAGAATAAACCTAAGAATCCACCACTTACACAGACAGGTGGAAATATGAATCCATGGACCTTTGTAGGCTTTGGAACCGGTATTGTGGTCGTAGGTATGATTGTTTACTTTAGACGTCGTAAGCGTCATGTAAAATAGAAACTAAAAAGATGTAGTAGTATAGGGAGAATGAGCCATGTGTTTATTCTCCCATTTTTTATGGAGGATTGATATTATGATGAATCAGGAATTATTTACTGAAATAGTAAAAGAAAAGATTAAGGATTATTTACCGGCACGTTTTCAGGATTTTACTGTGGAAACTCATACGGTAAGCAAGGTAAATATGGAAAGAATTGGTATCACACTTCGTGATCCGAATGCAGGTAGCGGAACAGCAACACCTACTATTTATGTGGATGATATGTATGAGCATTACAAGAAAACAGGAGATATTATTCCTGTTATGATGAAGGTTGCAGCAGATTTTGTAAAGGAGTTTGATAAGGGTAAGGAGCTTACCGAGAATTTAGACATGGATACCATGAAGGATAATGTGATTATGGTTTTAATCAATACAGAGCAGAATAAGGAATTATTAGAAACCGTTCCTCATCGGGAGTTTGAGGATTTATCCATTATTTACCGCTGGGTTGTTTCAAAGGATGAACATGGTATTGCCAGTGCAATTGTAGACCACAGTCTTATGAAGCAGCAGAACCTTACAGAGCCGGAATTGTTTCAGGCTGCTGTTGTAAACACAAGGGAAATGATGCCGCCCAAAGTTGTACCGATGACGGATATCATTAAAGGAATGATGATGGAAGATGGTATGCCGGAAGAAATTGTGGAAGAAATGATTGGTGAAATTCCGGATGACCGAACTATGTGGGTGATTACCAATGAAAAGGGGATTAACGGAGCAGTCAATATGATTTATGAAGAGAATCTTCATAAGATTGCGAGCCAGCTTCAGGAAGACCTTTATGTTTTACCTTCGTCTATTCATGAAACGATTGCTGTACCTGCAAGCATGGGAACACCAGAGGAACTTGCAGAAATGGTATATGATGCCAATATGAGTGTGGTTCAGTTATCAGAGAGGCTTTCGAATCAGGTATATCATTATGATAAGGATGCAAGGAAGCTTTCCATTGCAACGGATTCTCCAAATAAGAGACTGGATGGATTGGTAAGTGAAATGCCTATGATTTACGAGGATAAGAACAAGGGTAGATAAAGGGGGCTGCTGGCATGGAGAATGAACAGAGTATGGTTATAACCATAGAAGAATTAAAAGTGTTGATTTCTGATATGCCGGATGGTGCCTGTGTGCGTCTTTTACTTGGCGAGGAGGATGATGCAGATGACAAAGAAAAATGAGTTTGCTTTGGATGTTGTATCGGTTCGCCTGGTAAAGGATGCACCCATCTATTCCAAACAAAAAATTGATTCACCGCAGCAGGCTGTGAATTTGGTTGGAAGTATCCTTTGTGACATGGACCGGGAAATGACCTGTGTGATCAATCTAAAAAGCAACGGTGTTCCGATTAACTGTACTTTTACAAGTATGGGAACACTAAATGCTTCGATTACGTCACCAAGAGAATTATTAAAAGCAAGCATTCTTTCGAATGCTGCCGGTATGATTCTCATTCATAACCATCCGTCAGGAGATACTACACCAAGCATAGATGATATAAGACTTACTGACCGATTGCAACAGGCTTGTGAATTGATAGGGATTCCTCTTACGGATCATTTGATTGTTGGAACAGACAACCGATATTTTTTCAGTTTTCGAGAAAAAGGAGAGTTGAAAAATCCATTTCAATTATATGCTACCGATGTTGATTCAATTCGATGGAACCAAGTAGCAGAAAGAGGTGGAAAACGATGAGATTTAGTGAGGAAGAATTGGCACTGGCAAAGTCCGTTGATTTATGCGATGTAGCAACAGCACTGGGGTACACGGTAAAACGAATTGGAAGATACCACACGTTAAAGGAAATGGACTCCATTCGAATTTATGACAGGACACATTGGTTCCGTTGGTCCAGACAATATGAGCCAGGTAATAATGGCGGAAGTCAGATTGATTTTCTACGTGTGTTTGCCGGTATGGAAGTAAAAGAAGCAGTTTTTTGGCTTCTCGATTTTGCAGGATATAAGCAGGGAATGGAAATACCGAAGGCACAGATTCCAAAGCATAAGCCAAAGGAACAGAAAGCATTTGTTTTACCAGAGGCAAATGAAAACAACGATAGGATTATTTCTTATCTGATGAATGAGAGAGGCTTAGCAAAAGATACTGTGGATTATTTTATCAGTCAGGGACTTTTATATGAGTCAAAAAAGTATCACAACATTGTGTTTCTCGGAAATGACAAAAATGGTGTGACCAGATTTGCAAGTATGCGAGGAATTTATGATACAAACAGACAATCCTTTAAGTGTGATGTGGCAGGAAATGATAAGAATTATGGCTTTTGCATGGCATTTAGTAGCAGTGATGTTGTGAATGTATTTGAGGCACCCATTGACCTTATGAGCTATGTGGAATTGTTTGAGGCGTATGGAGAAAATGCAATTGCTTTAGGAGGTGTTGCAGACCACCCGTTAGAAACGTATTTGAATGACTATCCGCACATTAAGTCGGTTCGCTTTTGCTTAGATTCGGATGAAGCTGGTGTGAAAGCTGCAAATGAATTGGCAAAAAAGTACTTGGTGAAAGGATATGAAATCAAAGTTGTGATTCCCGGAGATGAATGTAAGGACTTTAATGAGATGCTTCAGCTTCAGAAATGTAAAAAGCAAGTATCAATAATCAAAAGATAGTGGTTGGTATCAAAAGTGGTGGCAAAAATCCCCGGTTGGTATCACAAAGAGTGGTATCAAAACGGTAGGTTGGTATCAAAGTATGATACCATAAATTTTGTTGTCAGTTATACAAAATGTCGGTTGGTATCAAAAGTGGTAGCATAAACCCTCGGTTGATATCATAAAGAGTGGTATCAAAACGGCAGGTTGGTATCATAGTATGATACCACTTTATAAAAATATGGGTAGTATTTCCTATACGGGGGCTTTTAGGGGGTGTCCCCCTAACCAGATGCATTTTGGAAAAGCGAAGCGTCAGACAAAATGCGTATCTGGCAAAGCACCCTGATAACTATGCTGGTGCTTTGGATATGGAATGAGTTATTAATTTGGTTAGGACAGATAAGGAGGTGGTTCAAGTGGCGAAGGAAGTTCGAAAGACTTATCGTATGACACAGTCACAGGCAAAGCTTTTAGCAAAACAGGCAGAGGAAGCCGGAATGAGTGAGGCAGAGTATATTCGTTTCTTGATTTCTCAAAAGCCAATGGATTACCCTGAAATACGGGAAGAAGTTCATCAATTAATCAATGAGGTAAACCGAGTCGGGGTAAACATCAATGAGGTTGTTCATAACAACAATTCACAGCTTTATAGTGAAGAGGACAAGGAACGTTTGATTGCTTATATGAGAAAGCTGAATACTCTTTTGAATAAGAAGGTGAAGGATATTGGCAATCACTAAGATACTCACATTAAAGGATTGTGGTTGTGGTTATTCTGGCAAGCATTTGAAACGGTCTATTGACTATATTATGGCAGATGCCAAGACAGATGCCGGTCATTTTGTAGCAGGTGTGAATTGTCAGCCGGAATATGCGTATGAACAAATGTATCAAACAAAGCAAAAATTTGGTAAGACAGATAAAAGGCAAGGATATCATTTGATTATATCCTTTGCAGAAGAAGAGGTTGATCCGGAAACTGCATTTGAAATCATAGGCAATTTTGTGGAACGATACCTTGGCACTGAATATGAAGCGGTGTATGCTGTTCATGATAATACAGCCCATGTACACGGGCACATTATTTTTAATAGTGTGAATTGTATTACAGGAAAGAAGTATCGTTATGAAAAAGGCGATTGGGCGAAGAGTATGCAACCATTAACGAATAGACTTTGTGAGGAATACGGTCTTTCTACTATCACAATCGAAAGTGGGCGGAAAATGTCGAATGAACATTATAAAGACTGGAATGATTTTCGTGATGGTAAATATGTCTGGGCAGATATGATTAAGAGAGATATTGATGCATGTATTTTGCAAGCATACGATTATGATAACTTCATTTCTTTAATGGAACAAAGAGGGTATGAGGTGAAGCAGAATAAATATGTTGCTGTAAAGCCTCCCGGTATGACACAATTTCGCAGATTAAAATCATTTGGCGATGATTATTGTGAAGAAGCTATCCGCAATCGCATTGTGACAGAAACACTAAAGGATTATCAGCTTAGAAGTCAACGACCGGTGCAACCACGAATAGTCCGAGTGAAATATGTGAAACGATACAAAAGACCAAAGCTTACCAAATTACAAAAGAAGTATTTTGCAAAATTGTATCGGACAGGACGGTTAAAGAAGCGACCGTATTCACAAGCGTGGAAGTATTGGGATGAGATTAAGAAGATGCATTATTATCACAGTCAGTATATGTTTCTATCAAGATATCAGGTTTCTTCCGTACAGGACCTTACAGAAAAATGTAACCGTTTAGAGGAAGAACGAAAACAAATATCCAAGGAACGTAGCAAGTGTTATAAGGAGAGAGCGAAGTTTAATCATTTATTTAAAATTGCAGAGGACATGGAAAAGTTGTTGCCGGCGGAAAATAGTTTCCAAAATGGTGACAATTTTTTTATGGAAGAACACGCTTCTTATGAAGCATTGAAAGCACAACTGGCAAAGGAAGGATACACTTACGAAGAGGTTCTGAATCTAAAAGAGCACTATCGTAGTAAGGCAGCCAAAATCCGGGACCAAGGAAAGGCTGTTGCAAAGGATTTATCTGTTGGTAAGGGTATAATGGCAGAACTTGAAAAAGAGACAGAGGAACGCCTAAGAAATATGCAACAGACGAAATGCAAAGAGGAACAAGTCAATAAAGAAGTAGAAGTAAAGCAGCCAAAACGATAGGCTGTTTTTTGATTGGAGGAATTGTAGATGGAAGGAAAAGAATTTAAGGATAATTCAGAGCTTCAGGAGAAAATCAAAGCATACAGAGGGGCTGGATTTACAGAGGCATCGTGCACTTTATTTAGAGATGATGTGAAGTACGGTATTTCTATGGAGAGAGCTTCCATGTATATGGTAGCAACATTAAGTGTGGAACAACAGCGTCATATTTCTAAAGCAATCAGAGAGCATTTACCAACTGAGTTAATTACCATTATGATTGAGGAGCTTTTTGATGTTGAGCAGATAGAAATGGTTGTGGAAGCATTTAAAAGCGGGCTTCCAATAGAGGATGTAAAGAAGATTGCACTAGAGAGTCAATCTTCTTTTTCTATGAGTGAAGCGTTTGCCAAGCTAAAGGCATCCCTTGACGAAGCTAAAGATTCTGTAGCATCTGAGCAGGATGTTCCGGAGGAAGTGAAAGCAATGCTTAGTAAGCTGGATGGTTTCATGGACGGACTTTCTGAAAATGCGAAACGCTATGATGCAGTATTAGCTAAATTGGAAACTACCAAGACATCAGAATCCGGTGAGGCGATTGGGACATTGAAAGAACAGATTAAGGTAAAGGATGCAAGAATTGAGAAATTAGAGAGAGAGATTGCAACAAAGAATGAGGAGCTGTTAGAAGCGAGGGAGAATCTGAAGGCAAAGGAGCAGGAAGCGGATTTCTCAAAGAGTCAGGTTGCTGACCTTAATCAGCAATTAGGAGATCAGCAGAACAAGCTGAATAGTACAGCAGCAAGAAATGTTTCTTTGGAAACAAAGGTAAATGAGTTGCAAAGCGAGATTACAAGATTAAAGGAGGAAAAGGAGCGTATGGAAAATGAAAAAGTGCAGATTCCTCAAACAGAGGATAAGGAGTTGGAGCATACAATGCAACCAACTGTGATGAATTCCAAGGAACCTAGTGATAAAGAACCAGACGGAATGCCGGTTCATTATCAAACCGTAATCGTTGGCAGTGATGGAACACAGATTCCGATTATGGTTGAGAGAACCGAGAGAAAGAAACCAAGAGGATTGTTGGCTATGGCAGAGATGTTTATGCCGACAAAGCCGGGGAAAAATCTTGTGAAGCAGATGGCAGGTAATAACCTTAACAAGCAACAGATGACGCAGATTCGCAATGCAATTCTTAGCGGGTTAAATGAAAATGAAGTCGCTGACATTATTGATAGTGGATTTAGTGCAGAAGAAATGGCAGAAGCGATAGCAGTTGTCGTAGCAGACAAGAATTATAACTAAGGGGGACAGACGCATGAATAAGATGAATTATCGGGAATTTAAGGATGCGATAGCAGAGCAGATTCATGGTTTCTTCGTAAGAGAAGTCAACAAGGAAGATGTTCACATTTTTAGTGTAAAAGAGCAGGATATGTTGCTTGATAAGTTTCAGGTAGTAGGAAGTGGAACATCGGAGCAGACTGCTCCCATTGTTGACCTTCATAACTGGTACAAGGAATATGTAAATCAATATAACTGTAACTTCGAAGATGCCATTTACTATATGGCAAGACGATATGAGAGTTTATATCATGAAACATTTTCGAAAGAGAAAACGGATACTTTCGTGGAGCAGGAAGATGGTGTAAATGCTGCTCATATTGTGGAAGAGAAAGAAGTAGTTGTTAAGGAACAGGAACCGTCCGAAACCGTGGAAGAAAAGGTTCCGGTATGGATTGCCAAAATTGATACTTTGATTGATTCCTTAGAGGCATATCGTGACGAGGAAGCAAAGGCGATTTCTAAGTTAGAACGCATTGTTGCAGAGCAGGAGCGATTTGCGAGGGAGCAGATGAGCAGGGCGCTTCAAAGAAATGAGCAGCAGATGAACCAGATGCAGGAACAGGCTCGTAAAGAAGAAGCAGAGAAGCAAAAGGAAGAACGTAGTAGAAGTCGTTAGGAGGGATAGCTATGTCAGAAATTAGTGATGCAGTACAGATTATTCGGGTTGCATTTGATGGTGTTGAGGTTGCTATGAAAGTGGGCAGTGCCTCCATTGAGTCGATGCAAAAGATGCTTCGATTTATCAACGATATGCTGAACTATGAGAAGCAAATGGGTAAAACGAACATGAAGCAGCTTTTGATGAGAGGTGGAGATTTACAGGTATTGCAGTTCAAAGAAAGTGATATGAAGCAGATTCAGAAGCTGGCAAAGAAGTATGGAATTTTGTATTCTGTCATGCCGGAAACAAAGGATGGTATCTGCGAAGTATTATTTCATAGTGAGGCAACCCCACGTGTGCAAATGATGATTCAGAAGATGTCTGGAGCTAGTGTGACATCAATGGATGGATTTCTTCGTAATAAAAGTGAGGAAGAGTTAAAGAAAATGCAGTCGTTTTTCGAAAGTCAAAAGAAGGTGGCAGGGGATTCGCATACAGAATCACAGATTGATAATCTCATTCAAAAAGTGGGACAGTATGCAATGGAAAAGCAGAGCGTCAGTGTGGATGCCATTAAGGATAACTTCTCAGTAGAAACGGATAAGGCACAATCAATATTGCAACAGCTTCATAAGATTGGAATCTTAGATAAAGAGGATGAAAAAGGCGAATACAAGGTGGTAGTGGAAAAGGAGGCTTTCGATAAGAAAATCTCGCGATTTCAAGAACTTACCACAAGAATGAAGGGAATCGCAGCATCTAAAAATACAGATTTAGATGATATTACAATTGCAAAGAAAATGATTATTGCTGAGAATGACCATGCAATCAAAACAAGAATCCCGGGCACCTGGGGTGAGAAGGCACAGTTTATCTGGATTAACAAATCAGATGTTATGGAGATTCATAATGGTAAAACCTTACTCACGTATTTAGACAGAAATAAGGATTACAAGATTTATTCTGAAGATAATCGTGTCATTGCTACGATGAAAGGTCAGAATCTCTATCAGGCACATTATGATCCGGTTGCAAAGGGTATTCGTGAACAGGCAACAAAGACGGAAGTGAAAACGAAGGTAGCTGATGCAACGAAAACAGTAACAGAGATAACAAAAGCAACGAGAAGGTAGGTGGATACAATGCAAACGACTAAAAAGAAACCTTCCATATCACTAATTATCATTGGTGCTGTATTTAGTGCTTATCTTGGATATCTGGTAAATGGGGCGTGGAAACAGGGCATGGAGTTTATGCAGTTTTTGGAATCCTTTGAACAGGTGTGTAGTTATCCACTTCGGGATTATTACAATGACACAACACCAAAAGCGATTGTGATTGCGTTGATTATTTTTACAATGGCAACGGTAATGTACTACACAAGTCAAAGAAACTATATGCCCGGCAAAGAATATGGTACTTCCGAGTTAGCTGATGTAAAGCAAGTTAGCAAAGTGTTAAGTGATCCGGATGATAATAAGAATCGTATATTAAGTCAGAATATGCGAATGAGCCTTAATACGAGACACACGAAGTTAAATAACAACGTGCTTATCATAGGTGGTTCCGGAGCCGGTAAAACATTTTATGAGGTAAAACCAAATCTGATGCAGCGTAATTCTTCCTTTATCATAACTGATCCCAAAGGCGAAATCCTACGAGCGGAAGGTGATATGTTAAAGAAGAATGGTTACAATGTGAAAGTTATAAACTTGCTTGAAATGGATAAAAGCGATTGCTATAATCCATTTTCCTATATTCGTGAAGAAACGGATGTGGTGAAACTGATTACCAATCTGATGGCAAATACAACTCCAAAGAATGCGGCAAGTAATGATCCGTTTTGGGACAAAGCGGAGAGTCTGTTTTTACAGAGTCTCTTTTATTATGTCTGGTTGGAGGTAGAACCAAAGAAGAGAAACTTTGCTACGGTGCTGGCACTTATGAATGAGGCAGAGGTGACTGAAAAAGACCAGAAGTCACCGCTTGACAGACGTATGGAATTTTTGGCGAACACATCATCGCTTGGAGCGAATCATCCGGCAGTAAAGCAGTACAACAAATGTATGCGTGGTGCAGGAGATACGGTTCGTTCCATTATCATTTCTGCGAACTCAAGACTTGCAACCTTGGAGAATAAGCAGGTGCTTCGTATGTTATCAAAGGATGAGCTTCGGCTTGAAGAACTTGGTATTGGTGTAAATGGAGATAAGAAAACGAAGACCGCACTGTTTTGTGTTATACCGGATAGTGATAAGTCATACAACTATATCATTGGATTATTATACACACAGATTTTTCAGGAGTTGTATTATCAGGCGGATTTCAATTATGGTGGCAGACTTCCAATTCATGTAACATTTATGTTAGATGAGTTTGCGAATGTCGCATTACCGGATGATTTCTGTTCCCTACTTTCTACGATGCGAAGTCGTGAAATCAGTAGTGTAATTATCATTCAGAACCTAGCACAGATAAAGGCATTATTCAAGGATACTTGGGAGACGATTCCCGGTAACTGTGACACCTTGGTTTACCTTGGCGGTAATGAACAAAGTACCCATGAGTATATTTCAAAGTTACTAGGTAAGTCCACCATTGATAAAAAGAGTAGTGGCGAGACAAGGGGCAGACAGGGAAGCTCATCAAGAAATTATGATGTGTTAGGTCGAGAGATTATGATGCCTGACGAAGTAAGAAAGATGGATAACAAGCAGTGCTTAATCTTTGTAAGGGGATTCAATCCGGTATTAGACCAGAAATATATTCCAATGAAGCATCCAATGTTCGCACTTACGGAAGATGGTGGTGGCGCAGCTTATGAGCATGTGATTAGTACACCACAAAATCTGATTGGTCCACCATTTGAGTTTTTGAATGCCGATTCTTTGGCGTACTATGAAATGCTTAAGGATAAGGGTGAACCAGTATTTATTGATGAGTTAAGTTATGCCGAGTTTATGATGCTTGGTCATGTGGATATGGATAAGCGGATGATGGAAATAGATGAACAAAATACGGTTGAGGCTTATAAGGAAGAAAATAGTATGGAGCTTCAGATGGTTCCGGATGAATTAATTGAAGCAGAAAATGTTGCAGAAACACAAATGATTCATCAGGAAATGAAACCGACGATTGTAGATGCTTCAGAAAGTCAAGAGGATGATACCAGCGATGTATCAACCAGAACTTCCCTAGTGCGAGCAAAGGAAGAGGAGAAAAGTGAAACAGAGGATAGCATATCGTATCGAATGATGCACATGCACTTTAGTCCGGAGCAGAAAAAAGAGATTAAACGTGCTCTTGATTTACGCATTCCGAAAAAATATATTTTATCGTACGCGTATCCGGAAAACAGTGTCATTAAGATGATGCAGTATCGTAAAGAGTATATGAAGAAAACAGAGATTCATTTGTAGGAGCCAAATATTGGCTTCTTTTTTGTTGCGATTAATCCCAGAGAACATTTTACGAAATGGGGATATCAATGAAGGAGGTGGTTGTCGCAGTAACGTATCAGGGAAAGCCTGATTGACACTATGCTCCAGGAGAAATCCTGCTTTTATAAAAACTTATTAACGTGAATAGAACAAATCTATTTACAGCATTTGCCTGTGGATGGATGTGTTCTGTCCACGGGCCTTTAGAAAAGGAGATTTATATTATGGTGAAGATTAGAAAAAACAAAGTAGTAACAAAGTTAAAGGATATAAACAAGAAGATTTTAGTACCGGCACTTGCAGGAACAGTAGCTGCATTAAACAGTATGCCGATTACAGCATTTGCGGCTGCAGATACCAGTGCAGTAACCAAACCCCTTGAGAGTTTGAAAACATTGGTTATTGCAATCATTGGTGCGATTGGTGTCATTATCCTTGCAAAGAACGTAATGGAATTTGCACAGGCTTATCAGCAGCAGGATTCTTCTACAATGAACTCTGCACTGAAAGGAATTGTAGCTGGTGTTATGATGGCAGGTATCTCTTCCGTATTGTCGCTCTTAGGATTTTAAGAACTGGCAAAAGGAAAGAGAGGTGAAATGCCATGGATATGTTTAAATTGGGAGATAAAATCCTAGAACTTTTAACGATGATATTTGGATTTTGGAATAATCAGGTATCATTAGTTTTTGCATTATTAGGACAATCTCCAACTGCTTTCAAGGGTGGAGGTCCATGGGATATCATTGAAGGAATAGAGCCTATCTTTGTAGCGGTAGGCTCTTCTTTGGTGGTCCTATTTTTCGTGATAGGCTTTTGCTCGGAAAGTGTGGATGTTAGAGAAGATATGCGATTTGAAGTCATTTTACGAATGTTAATGAGACTTGCGATTGCGGAATGGTTAGTGACAAATAGTGTAACGATAATGAAAGCCATCTTTACGTCTGTGGGAAATTTGGTCAATTTGTTGTCTGCCGGAGAAATTACAGAGTTAAAGATTGCTACGGAACAGGCAGATGTCATCAAAGAGTTAGGCTTTGGAGAGAGTTTGATTATGTTGATTCTTGCAGCGCTGCTATCCATTATCGTACTCATTTGTGGATTCTTCTTAATATACACAGTGTATTTTCGATTTTTGAAACTGTTGATTATTGTTCCGCTAGGTGCGTTGGCGTATTCGACAACAGGTGGAAATCGTATGGTAACACACACGGCTGTGACCTATACAAAGTATTTCTTATCTACAGCATTTGAGGCGGTAACAATGGCACTTGCGATTATTGTTTGTAACTCTTTTATCAATGCAGGACTTCCTTCATTTACAGGAGATTATGCGGATTGGGCAAAGACATTGATTTATCTTTGCGAAATGACCTTTACGATTGCACTTACAGTCGGTTCGGTAAAGGGGGCACAGAGTTTGACAAGCAAGGCATTAGGACTTTAGGAGGAGGCGATTAGTATGGAAGAATTAGTTTATACTTCCCCTTATTCGGATAAGCCGATAGAAATGGAATTGCAGATTTCAAGATACCTGAATACCGGAGGTATCTATGTTGGGTTATTTACGATGGAAGAGGATTTCCCGGAACCTTATGGTGACATCACAGTAAATCTTGGTACAGTGCCAGATTATTGTGGTTTTTTAGATGTGAATAATCTGCCTGGGATTGCAGAGTTTGTGAAGAAAAATGATTTGGCAAGACCACTTAATATTTTATTACCGAGTGGTTTTTGTTGTTATCCTTTGTATGAGTTTAATAAGGAGAAGCTTCGAGAACTTTGTCCAGAGGGTATGAAAGAATATGAGCAGGCAGTAGCGAAAGCGAGAGAATCTGCGAAAGTATTGCCATTACAAGAGACAAAAGGAAGGTGAGAAAATTGGTTATTGAAATAAACAAGGATATACAGAAATACAAGGAATCAGTTGCCTTAGGTTTAACCGCTAAGCAGCTGATTTTTTCTTTGGTTTCTGTTGTGATAGGTGGTCTGATTGTCCTTTTGACTTATAAGTATGTGGGACTTACTACAAGTGCTTATATTGCAATTCCTGTTGTAGCGCCGATTGCGTTAAGTGGTTTCTATTCCTTTAACGGAATGAGCTTTATGGAAATGATAAGACTTCGAATGCATTTCCTGTTTCACAACCAGGCGTTGACCTTTCATTCTTCAGAGGGAGAAATGGTTATTTCGAAAATTCGACAAGAGGAAGCAATAGCAGAGAAAAAGAATCGTAAAAAGGCAAAAGGGAAAAAGGAGGAATCGTAAATGGGATTATTTACAGACGGATTTACGGAGCTTAAAAAGGCGAGTGAACCTTTGTATAAGACTCCAAAATCAATACAGGAAACAATTGAGATTATGAAGGTAGCAACGAATGGTATTTTTGAGGTTAGTAAAAATCATTATTCGAAGTGTTACCGTTTTACGGATATCAATTATACTACCACGAATGAGGAAGAACAGATTGATATCTTTGAGAGATATTGTAAGTTCTTAAATTCACTTGATTGTAATTTTAAGATTACGGTGAATAACAAGAACAAGGATATGAAAGAGATGCGTAATGAGATTTTATTACCGTATCAGATGGATCCTTATGACCGGTATCGAAAAGTTTACAACGATATCATAGAAGAAAAAATCAGAGAGGGACGTCAGGGTATCGAGCAGGAGCGCTTCTTAACGATTACCATTGAGCGTAAGAACTTCGAGGAAGCAAAGGCACAGTTTGCAACGCTTGAGGCTACGATTCATAAAGCCTTTGGTGAGCTTGGAACAGATATTGTTCCACTGAATGGTAATGAGCGTTTGAAAGTGCTTCATGATTTCTATCATTTAGGTCGTGAGGAAGAATTTACGTTTGACTTAAAGCATAGTGCCAAGATTGGTGCTGATTTTAAGAATGATTTGTGTAATGGGATGATTAAGTATTATCCGGACCACATTGAGGATGAAGGAAAGTATTGCAGGGCGTTGTTCTTAAAGAAGTACCCAAGTTCTTTGTCGGATAGATTCTTAAATGAGATCACATCCTTGCCGGTACACAGCATTACAAGTATTGATGTAGTTCCAATACCAAAGGATTTGACGACTAAGACATTACAGAAAAAGTATCTTGGCATTGAGTCAGATATCATCAAGCAGCAAAGAGTACGAAATAAGAACAACGATTTTTCTTCTGAGATTTCTTATGCAAAGAGAACGGAGAAGAAAGAAATTGAAGAGATTATGGATGATGTTCGTGAAAATGACCAGTGCTTATTCTATGTTGCAGTAACTGTGGTAATTGTTGCCGAGACGAAGGAGCAGTTAGAGAGTGTAACGGAAACGGTAGAAACGATTGGTAAGAGAAATTCGGTTGTAATTGATACGCATTTCTTAAAGCAGAGAGAAGCACTTAATACAGCACTTCCGATTGGTGTGAGACAGGTGGAAACAATGCGTACTATGCTGACACAATCCCTTGCCGTATTGTTACCATTTAATGTGCAGGAGCTTAACGACAAAGGCGGTGTTTATTACGGTATCAATCAGATTAGTAAGAATGTGAACATCGGCAATCGTAAGAAGCTACTCAATGGAAATGGTTTCGTATTTGGTGTGCCGGGTTCCGGTAAATCCTTCTTTTGTAAGCAGGGAATGGGACAGGTATTCTTAAATACGAACGATGACATTATCGTAATTGATCCGATGAATGAGTACTTTGATATTGCAACAACCTTTGGTGGAGCAATTGTCAATATGTCTGCTTACACAAAGAACTATGTGAATCCGTTGGATGCGGACCTTGCTCACATCAATGAAAAAGGAATCCGGGATGTAATTGCAGATAAGTCAGAATTTATGTTAGGACTTTGCGACCAGCTTCTTGGTGCAACCCTTAACCAGAAGCATCATTCCATTATTGATCGATGTGTTCGCGAACTCTATATGCGAGCATGGAAATCAAAGAAAGTACCACTTATGACAGACTTTTATCAGATTTTGAAGAGTCAGAATGAGATGGAAGCACAGGAGTTAGCACTTTGCTTGGAACTTTTTGTAGAGGGTTCCTTAAACATTTTCAATCATCATACCAATGTGGATGAGGACAACCGCTTTACGGTTTATGGTATTCAGGATTTAGGTACACAGTTAGCACCGGTTGCAATGTTGGTTATGATGGAGGCAATTCAGTCGAGAATTATCGAAAATGGTCGAAAAGGTCGAGCAACATGGCTCTATATTGATGAGTGCCATGTTCTTTTAAATTCTGATTACAGTGCAACCTATTTGCAGCAGTTGTGGAAAAAAGTGCGTAAGCAAGGAGGACTGTGTACCGGAATCAGTCAGAATGTAACAGACCTTTTGCAGAACTATATTGCATCCACTTTGATATCCAATAGTGAGTTTATTGCACTGTTAAAGCAATCCAATATTGATAGTGAAAAGTTAGCAGAAGTGATTGGTGTCTCCGATGCACAGCTTCGATTTGTAAGCAATTCACCTTCCGGTACGGGACTGATTAAGTGTGGTTCTGTGGTGATTCCGTTTGATAACACAATCGGTAAGGATACAGACCTTTATAAGCTTTACAACACGAACATTCACGAAAAGATTGAAGCAGGACTCATGGATGAGGTAGTAGAGCATGTGGAGGAAGTATATGACGAGCACCCAATGTATGATAAATCATTTATCGAAGCAATGTATCAGCAGGAGTTAGCGAAGTCAGCACCTCAAACATCGTATCAGGAGGCAACAAAAGGTAGTTGGATGATATATGAATAGAGAACATGCCAGGGAGAAATCTCTGGCATTTTTTAGAAGGTGGTGAAGAACATGGAGATTAAAAAGGTAGAAGAAAAGAAAATGCAACTTCATACCAAGAAAAATCCCAAACTGAAAATTCATGAAGCAAAAGATAAAACAGGTAAAAGAATAAGGATTAAAAAAGCAGGACCTTCACCACTTCGCAAGGTGAAGGATAATGTATCAAAATCAAATGAATCCATTAAAATAAGACAGCAAAAACTTCATGTTATGGCTACATCAGCGGGCAAAGCGGTAGCGAAAGAGGTTGAGGGTGGAGAAGAAATCGCAGAAAGTGTAGAACTCATGACAGTTGCTACAATGCCCATTGCAAGTGCGGGAAGAAAAGCGAGTGTACTTTATCGCAAGCGAAAGCTACAGCAAAAGAAAAAGGACAAAGCAAAACGAAGCAAGGAAAAAGAAAGACGGGCAAGGTTTCGTGAAGAGGACAGAGAGATTGTTGAAATGCAACGCCGAAAGGATGCGATTAAAACAAAGGAGAAAGGACCAAACCAGAAAGGAAAAGATAAGAAGCCGGATGATGATAAAGGCAAAGGTGGTTCCACAGGAGGAAAGCTGGCTGCTGCGAAAATGACGGAAGCGTTTTTGGAACGTTTTCGATTAGAGCAGGATAATCAAAAAAGCATGATGCAATCACTGGCAGAAACAGCCAAGGCGGAAGCAGCATTGCTTGTTCAAAAAATCGTTGCTTTGGTTGCACCATATATTCTTGGTGCAATTGGTGTTATTGTGGCAGTAGCAATCGTTGTAGTTGCAGTATTAGCAGTTATTTATAATTCTCCATTGGCAGTCTTTTTTCCTATGCCGGATACCGGTTATGACAATCCAAGAATGGTTTTGAGTGAGTATTATAAAGAGTTCAACGAAAAGATAATACAGCTTGAAAATGGTGGAGAGGAGATTGTGTATCAAAATATGAAAAATGGTGTTGCGATATCAAATTTCAATGATACTTTGATGGTTTATATGGTGTTGTATGGTAATGGAAAACCTGGCTATGTCATGGATGAACAGGGTAAGAGGAATCTCAAAAAAGTATTTGACGAGATGAACTATATTAGTTCGGATAGTAGTACAAGTGAAGTGGAATGCGGTGATGAGATTGGAGAGGTCTGGGTTACGGCATACTGTCCTTGCAGCCAATGTTGTGGTTCTTATGCAAATGGTATAACAGCTTCAGGAAATATCGCAAAACCGAAGCATACCATCGCAGTTGATGCGTACAATCCGATTGTTCCCATGGGTACAAAGGTTATTATCGAAGGTGTGGAATATACCGTAGAAGACACAGGAGATTTGAATCATTATGGAAATGATTTTGATATTTTCTATGCGACGCATGTGGCTTGTGGTTCTTGGGGAAGACGCCATGTAAAGGCATATCTTGCAGAAGGAAACAGTAATACCGTACAAGTAACAGTTTCCGGAAATATGGTTCATAACCTGACGTACCAGGATTATATCAATAAAGGAACTTTGTCAGAAGATGAGAAAAAGCTGCTTACCGATATGATGAAGCCGGAGCTTTGGAAAGAGTATTACAAGAGTGGCGCGGGTCAGGCAGTAGCAGAGCTTGCCATGACAAAGATTGGTTGTGCTTACGACCAGAACCGCCGAATGGAAGAGGGCATATATGATTGTAGTTCTTTGGTTCTTCGCTTGTATCGTGAAGTAGGTATTGAACTTCCTAATGTAGCATCTACACAGGGAGAGTATTGCTTTAAGAATGCAATGATTATCAATCAGGAAGATTTGCAGCCGGGCGATTTGATTTTCTATTCTTATAAGAAAAATGGTGAGTTTCGTAATATCAGTCACGTTGCCATCTATGTAGGCGATGGCAAGATGGTTCACGCAGCAAATGAGAGTCGAGGGGTGGTATTAGATCCCCTACGTACCGGAAGTGTAGTCTTTTATGCAAGACCATATAATTGATGTCTTGCTAGTTGTTATCTTCGTCAAATAACGAAGAATCAATTTGCTCGAGTAAATCTTTAGGCAAACATTTCTTAGTGATAGTGATATTTTTGCTTTTATAGGTTAGTAGAGTATATTTATCTTCTCCTATTTTCTTTTTGAAGATAGCATATATTTTCCCAGGTGGTTTTGGAACAATGGAGCGAATATCTTCTTTGATTACACTATTTGGAATGTAATGATCATTTTTTTGAATGAGACCAAGACATGCAGATGTAGTTCCAGCAACTTTTTCGGTATAGAGTTCGATTTTGGGACCAAGATAGTTTCCAATCATTCGAGCTCTTTTGTCAATACACATAATAACATCAAGTATTTGTAACTTGAGCTCTGTTGTGTGATTGTTGTTGAATGAAAAAT
>JBJEJE010000100.1:0-48587 GCA_051877755.1 Lachnospiraceae bacterium
CCTTTTTCCCAGATTTAACTTGTCATATGGTTATAGGTTGTTGTAAAATAGGAAAAGATAAATACATAAGAAATATATTATATTTAGATAATTGCGAATTGCGGAAAAAGTTTTGCAAATGCTTATTTCAGTTAGAAAATGAAAGGAAGACAACTATGCGTAAAACAAAGATCATTTGTACATTAGGACCGGCAACAGAAGATGACCAGGTGTTGAAGGAGTTAATGATAGAGGGCATGAATGTTGCTAGATTCAATTTTTCTCATGGCGACCATGAACAGCACAAAAGAAATTTAGACCGTGTAAAGAGGTTTCGGGAGGAACTGGGGCTTCCCATTGCCGCATTGCTGGACACCAAGGGACCGGAAATTCGTGTAAAGAATTTTAAGGACGGAAAGGTCGTTCTCAAAAATGGTCAGGAATTTACTCTGACCACAAGGGATATTGAGGGGGATGAGCATGCTGTTTCCATTACTTACAAGGATTTGGTAAATGATGTTAAAGTCGGCACAAGGATTTTGATAGATGACGGTTTGATTTCCATGCGTGTGGAGACCATGACAGAGACAGATATTATCTGTATCGTGGAGAATGGTGGTCCGGTATCCAACCATAAAGGTGTCAATGTGCCGAATGTTGCACTGTCCATGCCATATGTCAGTGAGAAAGACAAAGAAGATATCATTTTTGGTATCGAGCAGGGGTTTGACTTTATTGCAGCTTCCTTTGTCCGTACTGCGGATGATATTTTGGAGATTCGTGATATTTTAAGCCAGCATGACTGCAATTTTATCAATATTATTGCAAAGATTGAGAATATGCAGGGTGTAGAGAACATCGATGAAATCATCCGGGTTTCTGATGGTGTCATGATTGCCCGTGGTGACATGGGTGTGGAGATTCCATTTGAGGATGTTCCTTCTATCCAGAAAATGATTATCAAGAAAGTATATAACGCAGAAAAGATTGTGATTACAGCAACCCAGATGTTAGATTCCATGATGAAGAACCCAAGACCGACAAGGGCAGAGGCTACGGATGTTGCAAATGCCATTTATGACGGAACTTCAGCAATCATGCTTTCCGGTGAAACTGCTGCAGGACTTTATCCGGTGGAATCCCTTAAGACAATGGTAAGGATTGCAGAGCGTACCGAAGCGGATATTGACCTGGTAAAGCGTTTTAACAATAGAGAGAGTCTTGTGAATCCGGATATCACCAATGCCATTGCCCATGCAACCTGTACCACGGCAATGGATTTGAATGCAACCGCCATTGTAACAGTTACCAAATCCGGCAAAACTGCCCGTATGATTTCCAAATACAGACCGTCCTGTCCAATCATTGGCTGTAGTCCTTATGAGAATGTGTGGAGACAGTTGAACCTGTCATGGGGTGTTCTGCCGCTTATGGTGGAAGAGAAGAACAATACGGATGATTTGTTTGAACATGCCATTCAGCAGGCAGAGAAGAAGGGATATGTAAAGCAGGGAGAGATTACGGTTATCACAGCAGGTGTGCCGTTAGGTGTATCGGGAACCACCAATCTGATCAAGGTTCATGTGGTTGGACATATTCTGGTAAAAGGGCGCGGTGTTAATAACCGAAAGACAACAGCAAGCCTTTGTGTCGGAAAGGATGAGATGGATATCGTAGACAACTTCAAGGAAGGGGATATCATTGTTCTTCCGGAAACCAGCAACGATATTATGGATGAACTCCGGCAGGCTTCCGGTATCATTGTAGAGAATGAGGGACATAATTCCCATGCGGGTATCGTAGGCTTAAGTCTGGATATTCCGGTTATCTTAGGTGCTGCCAATGCAACGGAAATATTGAAATCCGGAGCTGTTGTCACCATGGATGCAGAGAAAGGTATCGTATCATCCAATATTTAATGTTCGGTATTCGATATGTGTAAAGCTGCAAAAGCAGATATGCATTTGTGAATATATAACTGCTTTGTAACGGCATTCGAAATGGATAGAGAAGGAGAAATGTATGTCAGAAGTAAAGAAACAAATGATAGCCTGCCCGAAATGCGGCAGACAGATTGAAATAGACATCTGGGATAGTATTGATATTCCATATGATATGGAGCAGAAGGAAAAGGTTTTGAAGAATACATTTTTCAAGGCGAGCTGCGATAACTGCAAGATCACATTTCCAATTGGATACAAATGCTTATATAACGACATGGAACAGAGGTATTTAATCTGGATGACACCGAAGCTGGAGGAAGGCGAGATGGATGAAATAGCGGATTATAATGAACGGCTGAAGACGGACAACCGTCTGCGTCTTGCGCAAAACGGATATACCTACCGGATTGTCCGCAATGATAACGAACTGAGGGAAAAGGTTCTGATTTTTGATGAGGGGCTGGATGATCGTTATATCGAGACCATGAAGCTGGTGTATGTTCCGGTATTTAAGAAAAATGCTGCCAAGGACAGCCGGATCATGGGGCTGTATTTTGATAAGAAAGCAGATGGAACCGGATACCAGTGGGTGATTATATTTGATAACCGGAGACCGATGATTGCAGATATCAATATGGATATTTATGAAGATATGAAAGAGAAATTAAAGGATATTGTTGAGGAGAAGACGGGAGAGGGATTCATACAGATTCATGCTCCATGGGCCATGGAGGTAATGACCACCAGAGTGGATGGAACCACTCCTCCGGTGCAGTAGGAGAGTACCATTTTGAAAAATATATCCTGGAATATGCAACAGGCGTCAGTAATCAGGGATAAGAATTTAGAAGAATATATACCAAAGCAGTTCTTTGTAATATGGATATTAGAGTACAAAGAGCTGTTTTTTTGATTGTAAAAAGTTATGATATCCGGGTCAGCAGGATTGAACTTCCTATAATGTCCAAAAAAGTGGACAGTAAATGCTGTATAATATGATTATCAATAAAACAGAAGCAATCGTGCTTTATTGCATAATCTTCTATATTATAGAACGGGTTGCGATGATAGGAGGAATTATTATGGGATATCAGGAAAACAGAGCAAAGAGGATTCAGATTTTCGAGGATACGTTGAATTATTGTGAGGCAGCCGGATTCTTGGCAGATGCCATTAAGAGGACAAGAGAGAATACTGTGTTATACAGGAATCCGGATGAAGAATGTGGAACCCAGGGGAAAGACCGGTATCAGGAACCATGTACAGTAGTGGTATCCTCTGACCGTACTTTACAGGCTGCAGAGCGGCTTTGCAGGCAGTATGGAGACAGCAGGATTGGTATATTGAATTTTGCTTCTGCCACGAATCCGGGCGGTGGTGTGATAAGGGGAAGTAATGCGCAGGAGGAATGTCTGTGCAGATGTTCGACACTCTATCCGTGTCTGCGGACAGATGAACTTCTGGAATCTTTTTATGGCTATCATCAAAAGAGGCACAACCCACTTTATTCGGATGCGTGTATTTATACGCCGGGCATCGTAGGAATCAAGACGGATACGAAACTGCCGGAACTCATGTCGGAAGAAGACTGGTTTTTGGTAGATGTAATTAGTTGTGCGGCTCCGAATCTCAGGGAGAATCCTTCCAATGTAATGAATCCATTTGCAGGGGATAAGATAACAATTGAAGAAAAAGAACTGGAGGTACTGCTGGAACGTCGTGTAAGAGGTATTTTACAGGTGGCAGCAAAGAACCAGATTGATGTGCTGGTATTGGGGGCTTTTGGATGTGGTGCATTCTGTAATTCACCATATATGGTGGCAGATGCCTTCAAAAAAGCCCTGAAGGAATATCAGTATGCCTTCAGGGCAGTTGAGTTTGCGGTATATTGTACACCAGATCATATGGCCAATTATGATATCTTTTTGACAACCCTCAAGAATCTGTGTTGAGCAAAGGCGGCAGACCGTTGTTCCGGAACGCCTTCGAATTTTCTTTGAAGCCGCTTCATAACATACATATATGCCGGAATCAGAAACGCATCTGCAAAGATCCAGGCAATGGGACTTGCAATGGTTACAAACAGATAACCAAAAGCAGGAACCAGGAAGAATCCCACAATACCACGGGCAAACATTTCGCATACACCTGCAAGGATTGCGAAGGTGGAGTATCCCAGACCTTGAATCATGAATCGTACAATGTTGACGAAGGCCAGCGGGATGTAGAATGCGGCATTTCCAATCAGGAACATGTAGATATAATGAATCAGTTCAGTTTCTTTTGCATCTACAAAAAGAAGAGCAAGCTTTTGGCCGAATAGTATCATGAAAATCAGTGCTAGCAGAGAATATCCCACACCAAGCTTGATACAGTCTTTCAATCCCTGGTCAATTCGGTCAAGCCGCCGTGCACCAACATTCTGACCTCCATAGGTGGCCATTGTAGAGCCCATGGCATCAAAAGGACAACAGGCAAACATACTGATTTTTGTGCCGGCAGCAACAGCGGCAACAATGGTTTCACCCATGGCGTTTACCGCAGCCTGTAGAATGACACTTCCGATGGCAGTGATAGAATATTGCAGTCCCATTGGTACTCCCATTCCACAAAGTGTAAAAGCATGTTTTGAACTGAATGTCCAATCCTTTTTGGTAAAAGCGAAAGTCTTGTATTTTTTAATCATATAGATCAGGCATATGATACCGGATACAGCCTGAGCTGTAACAGTAGCAATGGCGGCACCTGCAACGCCTATAGGTCTTACCAGAAGAATGTCCAATACGATATTCAGCAGGGAGGAGAATATCAGAAAGACAACAGGGGTTACACTATCTCCAAGGGAGCGCAGGATACCGGATGTCATATTATACAGGAAGGTTGCCGGAATTCCCATGAATACTATGAAGATATAGATATATGCTTCTTCCATGATAGAATCCGGTGTTTTCATCCATATAAGGATATTTCGTGTCATAACTCCGGTTGCTGTGGTAATAATAACAGCGAACAGGATAGATGCCCATACACTATTTGTGATATATTTTTTCAAATTATCAGAATCCTTGGCTCCAAAGGTTTGCGCAACAGGAATAGCAAAGCCGTTGCAGACACCGATGCAGAAGCCAAGAATCATAAAGTTTATGGAACCGGTGGAACCTACCGCTGCAAGGGAGTTGACACCGAGGAATTTTCCTACAATGATGGAGTCTACCATATTGTAGAACTGTTGGAATAATAATCCCAGTAGTAAAGGAAGTCCAAAGCCAAGAATCAGCTGCATTGGTTTTCCTTCTGTTAAATCTTTTGATCCGTTTGAGCATTTGAATTTACGCATATTGTGTCCTCCTTTCAATTCTTAGAGAATACTACTCTATTTGTAAGGAGGAAGCTATCACTTTTTCATACAATCTTATAACAATCCTGCATAGTTTTGTTGTTTTTGGAATTGCAGGAGCAGGGGAGATGTGGTATATTTTTTGCATAAAGAATGCGGGCTTTGACCACGCTATAGATAATATGATAAAGGAGGCATATAATATGGCAGTAGTGAATATAACACAGAGTAATTTTGAAGAAGAGGTTTTAAAGGCAGAACAGACAGTGCTGGTAGATTTTTGGGCTGCATGGTGTGGTCCCTGCAAGATGCTTTCTCCGATTGTAGACCAGATAGCGGAAGAACATCCGGAGATTAAGGTCTGTAAGGTCAATATTGATGAAGAAGCTGCATTGGCGATTGATTATAAGGTAATGTCTATTCCTACCTTGATTGTTTTTAAGAATGGGCAGATTGCAAATCAGTCCATAGGTGTACAGTCCAAGTCAGATATTGTTGCCATGATTTCGTGAATAAGCATATCTTGGATTTCTCCGGCATAAACTGTAACAACAAGTTTATTGGGGATATTCCTTGAAAGCATATATTGAAGAACGTGCCATAGAAGTTGGAACGTATATTATTAATTCAAATGCAACGGTAAGACAAACTGCCAAGAAATTTGGTGTTAGTAAGAGTACGGTACACAAGGATGTGTCAGAGCGTTTAATTTATATTAACCCTGCACTGGCACAGGAAGTCCGGAAAGTGTTAGATGTCAATAAGGCAGAGCGGCATATCCGGGGCGGAATGGCAACCAGGGAAAAATACCTGCATCAGAATAGCTAAAAGATAATAAAAGATACACAGATTGCAGCTGTCATGGTGATGCAATGAATGCCCTGCATATTTGTGTATCTTTTGTTATTTTGGAAAATTATTATCCGCGTTTGTTCAATAAATTCATTTTCAAATCATATAATGGTTTGGACAAATCCACATAGACCTCCTGGGGATTCACAAGACGTCTGGACTCATCCCATAAGAGATTTAATTCCTTTTGGCAGAATGCCCGGATATCCATGGTTTTTGGAGATTCATAAACGCATTGTCCTTTTTTGAAAATCGGAATGAGGATTTCTTCCATATCATAAGTGCCGCCCGGAATGGTAGAGCGTTTCCATGTATCAATTGGATGGAAAATCTCCAGATCCTTGGAAGTATCATATGTTTCGTCTGCCAGGGCAATCAGGTCGGCTTTTAATTTGCCGGTTTCTTTGTCGATGATACGATATACTGTCTTGTTGCCCGGATTAGTAATCTTGGCAGGATTTTCGGATATTTTAATCTTGGCAGTAAAATCCTCTTCGCCCTCTTTTTTTATAGCGGCAAGCTTGTATACACCGCCAAATGCAGGGCAGTCTGCAGAAGTGATCAGATTGGTGCCAACACCCCATGATGTGATGGCTGCTCCCTGGGTTTTCAAACTGTCAATCAGATACTCATCCAAATCGGAGGATGCAGAGATAACCGCATCTGTAAATCCGGCGGCATCTAACATTTTTCTTGCTTTTTTAGAAAGGTATGCCAGGTCGCCACTGTCTAAGCGGATGCCATATTTCTTTGATTTGATACCGGCTGCCTTCATTTCCTTAAATACTCTGATTGCATTTGGAACACCGGATTTCAGGGTGTCGTAGGTGTCCACCAGCAAGATACAGGCATCCGGATACATTTCAGCATAGGTTTTGAATGCTGTATATTCATCCGGGAAACTCATAATCCAACTGTGGGCATGGGTGCCTAACACCGGAATATCAAATATCTGTCCGCAAAGGACGTTGGAGGTTCCGATACAGCCGCCGATTACCGCAGCCCTTGCGCCTAATGTTCCTGCATCCGGACCCTGAGCACGTCGAAGCCCGAATTCCATAATGCCGTCTCCTTTTGCTGCATAGCAGACGCGGGATGCCTTGGTAGCAATCAGGCTTTGATGATTTAAGATATTTAAAATGGCAGTTTCCACAAGCTGGGCTTCCATAATGGGAGCCACTACTTTGATTAATGGTTCCTGCGGAAATACAATGCTGCCTTCCGGTATTGCATAGATATCTCCTGTAAAATGGAAACCGGCCAGATATTCCAGAAAATCTTCGCTAAAGATATTCAGTCCTCTTAAGTAGTCAATGTCATCATAGGAAAACGACAGATTTTTCACATAGTCAATGATCTGCTCCAGCCCTGCTGTTATGGCGTACCCGTTGCCGGATGGATTTTTACGGTAAAAAGCATCAAAGATAACTATATCTCTGCTTTTGGCATTAAAATATCCCTGCATCATGGTAAGCTCATAAAGGTCTGTCAACAGCGTTAAATTCTGATAAGCCATGGATTACCTCCTTGCATAAAGATAATACATAGTTTAGCACACTTGTCAGGGATAGTAAATCTTAATAATGTTTAAAAAATTGACGGATATTAAACAGTTGGACAGATAATAGACGAAAATGCGTCATGTGTTGACGAATTAAGGAATTATATGGTATATTTGTATAACAGAGTGTTACGGCTTTATGGGGAAATAGTGTAACAAATTTATTTAATGATGGGAGAGGGTTTTATGGAAACAAAGGAGACGGTTATTGATAAGAAAAGTACACTGGAATGGTTTTTGCACAAACGTTTTATAACCATTGGATTTATTATGGGAATTCTCATGGCTGCCTGTTCCGGCATAATCATCAAATTGTCATTTTTGATCCGGAACGTATACAGGGAGGCGGGTGATAATTCCAAGAACTGGATAGTGATAGCGGGAATCATATTTGGAGTTTTTGCTATTGTGGTTATTGTTATCGTAGACCTTATTCTGAATAAGATGGCATTAGAGATTATTGATCGGGTTAAGATTCCGTTGAATGATATTAGTGATTCGATTCAGGATTTATCACATGGAAAACTGGATACGGAAATTTCCTATACGGAAAGGGACGAATTTGGACTGATTGCGGATAATACCGCTAACACAATCATTGAGTTAAAAAAGTATATCAGTAATATATCAGACACCCTGACACAGATGTCAGATAAGAATATGGATCTTTCGGTAGATATTGATTATGTAGGAGATTTTCTTCCGATTAAGGAGTCCATTGAAGCAATCATTGATTCATTGAATTCCTTGTTGGGTGGCATGCAGGAATCTATGGATGTAATTCGGTCCGGAGCAAAGAATATGGCAGAAACCGCCTCTGCACTTGCAGAAGGGGCTGCCACACAATCAAATGAAATTCAGGATCTGTTTGCACATATTAATCAGGTGACCAGCGATATTGTAGAAAATGCAGAAAATGCAGAAGAAGTTGCTTCTCTGGCAAATGATGCGATGTCTGTTGTGGAAGAAGGAAATAACCAGATGCTTCAGCTTTTACAGGCAATGGAGATGATAAAAAAACAGGCAGATGATATTTCGAATATTATACAGGTGATTAATTCCATAGCGGAACAGACGAAATTATTATCCTTAAATGCCTCCATTGAAGCTGCCCGGGCTGGCGAACAGGGAAAAGGATTTGCTGTTGTTGCGGATGAGATTGGTAAACTGGCAGGTGAATGTGGAGAAGCAGTAGACACTACCAATGAACTGATCAGTAAAACCATTCAGGCGGTAGATGCCGGTGGGGCTTTGGCAGATGAGACGGCAGGAATACTAAAGAAAATTGTTGAATCAACTGCTAAGACAACCAGTCTGGTGGAGGAGATTTCAGAAGTATGTTCTAAAGAAGAAGGGAATATGAAGATTATTGTAAAGGGTATTGAGAATATTGAAAGTGTCGTTTCCAATAATGCAGCTTCTTCAGAGGAAAGTGCGGCGGTCAGTGAAGAACTGCTGGCAATGGTTGAGAATCTGGAGAATCAGGTGGAGGAATATCATTTAAGATCGGTATAGGAAGCTGTTATTGATGTAACATGGTTTTTCTATTGACAATCATCTTTTGAAATGATATAAAGGATACATTAGGTAAAAACTGTGAAGGAGACAGTACCTTCTTTGTGAAACCGCTTTGATATATTTGAAGCAAGCGAGTCTGTGATGGTGGAAGACAGATGGAAGTAGGGAAGATGGGAATATCACTCCTGAGTTGTGAACTGAACGAATTAAGATATTATAATGAAAAGTTTCTTGATTTTAGTAGGATTCAACGGTTGTTTCCCGTTACAGAAACCATGTATGAATGTGGATTTTCACAGAGTACAATGTATTAGGTGGTATAGCGAATGGTAAGCCCTTTTCGTCCTGATACGGATGAGAAGGGCTTTTTGTATGTTAAATACAAGGCCAGATAGTATAGATGTCTGGTGAAAAGGAAGGAGAAAGGAAAGACGCTATGTACGAAAAAGTATCAACGAACCTCAATTTTGTAGAGCGTGAACAGAAAACGCTGGATTTCTGGAAAGAGAACAAGATTTTTGAACAGTCCATTGAAGAGAAGGAAGGGTGTCCGGTCTTTACCTTCTATGACGGACCTCCAACTGCAAACGGTAAGCCACATATCGGTCATGTGTTGACACGTGTAATCAAGGATATGATTCCAAGATACCAGACCATGAAGGGTCACAAGATTATCCGTAAAGCCGGCTGGGATACACATGGGCTTCCGGTAGAGCTTGAGATTGAGAAGGAATTAGGAATTGATGGGAAAGAGCAGATTGAAGCATACGGTCTAGATCCATTTATTCGTAAATGTAAGGAATCTGTATGGAAATACAAAGGTATGTGGGAGGAATTCTCCGGTAAGGTTGGATTTTGGGCAGATATGGATAATCCATATGTAACATACCATGATGATTTTATTGAGTCTGAATGGTGGGCTCTTAAGAAAATCTGGGATGATGGTTTGCTTTATAAGGGATTTAAAATTGTACCTTATTGTCCACGTTGTGGAACTCCTTTGTCATCTCATGAGGTGGCGCAGGGATATAAAACTGTGAAAGAGCGTTCCGCAGTGGTTCGTTTCAAGGTTGTTGATGAGGATGCTTATTTCCTCGCATGGACAACTACTCCTTGGACATTGCCATCTAATGTTGCACTTTGTGTAAACCCGGATGAAAAATATTGTAAGGTTAAGGCAGCAGATGGATATACGTATTATATGGCACAGGCACTGCTTGATAACGTATTAGGAAAGCTTGCTGAGGATGATAAGCCTGCATATGAGATTTTGGAAACCTATGTAGGTACGGATTTAGAGAGAAAAGAATACGAGCCATTGTTTGCATGTACAAAGGATTATGTGGCGAAGCTTCCTGAAAAAGGACATTACATTACCTGTGATTCCTATGTAACTATGACAGATGGTACCGGTATTGTCCATATTGCACCTGCATTTGGTGAGGACGATGCAAATGTTGGACGTAAATACGAGCTTCCATTTGTACAGTTTGTAACCAGTAAGGGTGAAATGTCAGAGGAAACTCCATATGCTGGTATGTGGGTAAAGGATGCGGACAAGGAAGTATTGGTAGACTTGGATAAGGCTGGTCTTTTGTTTGATGCTCCAAAATTTGAGCATGAGTATCCGCACTGCTGGAGATGTGACAGGCCGCTTATTTACTATGCTCGTGACACTTGGTTCATTAAGATGTCTGCAGTTAAGGATAGATTGGTTGCAAATAATAACACTGTAAACTGGATTCCGGAGGGAATTGGTAAGGGTCGTTTTGGTGCCTGGCTTGAGAATGTTCAGGATTGGGGTCTTTCCCGTAACCGTTACTGGGGTACTCCGCTTAACATTTGGGAGTGTTCTTGTGGAAAACGTCATGCCATTGGTTCGAAGGAAGAGTTAAAGGCAATGAGCAAGAATTGTCCGGATGACATCGAGCTGCATCGTCCATACATCGACGACGTTACCATCGTATGTCCGGATTGTGGTGGCGAAATGAAGAGAGTTCCTGAGGTTATTGACTGCTGGTTCGATTCCGGTGCTATGCCTTTTGCACAGTGGCACTATCCATTTGAGAATAAGGAGATTTTTGAGGAGAATTTCCCGGCTGACTTCATTTCAGAGGCAGTTGACCAGACCCGTGGCTGGTTCTATTCCTTGATGGCTATTTCAACTTTGATTTTTGATAAGGCTCCATACAAAAATGTTATCGTATTAGGTCACGTTTTAGATAAAGATGGTAACAAGATGAGTAAGTCCAAGGGAAATGCAGTAGACCCTATGGAGGCATTAAATGCATACGGCGCAGATGCAATTCGCTGGTATTTCTACAGCAATTCTGCACCATGGTTACCAAACCGTTTCCACGAGGACGCTGTAGTAGAAGGCCAGAGAAAATTCATGGGTACCCTTTGGAATACCTATGCATTCTATGTTCTTTATGCAGAGATAGACCAGTTTGATCCTACAAAATACAGCTTAGATTATGACAAGCTGTCAGTTATGGATAAATGGTTGTTATCTAAGATGAATACAATGGTTAAGACAGTGGATGAGTCGCTTGGAACCTATAAGATTCCTGAGGCAACCCGTTCCCTTTCTGAATTCGTGGATGATATGAGTAACTGGTATGTACGACGTTCCCGTGATCGTTTCTGGGCAAAGGGAATGGAGCAGGATAAGATTAATGCATACATGACACTTTATACCGCACTTGTTCAGGTATGTAAGGCGGCAGCTCCGATGATTCCATTTATGACAGAGGATATTTATCAGAACCTGGTTGCAAACTTGGATAAGACTGCACCAAAATCTATTCATTTATGTGACTTCCCAGTGGCAGATGAGACTGCAATTGATGCAGAACTTGAAGCAGATATGGATGAGGTTTTGAAGATAGTTGTTTCCGGACGTGCTGCAAGAAATGCTGCGAATATCAAGAACCGTCAGCCAATTGGAAATATGTATGTGAAGGCACCAAAGGAATTATCGCAGTTCTTTGTAGAGATTATTGAGGATGAATTGAATGTGAAGACAGTAACCTTTAAGGAGGATGTATCTGAATTTGCATCTTATAGCTTTAAGCCACAGTTAAAGACTGTAGGACCGAAATATGGTAAGCAGTTAAACGGCATTCGTGAGTACCTTGCAAATGTGGATGGTTCTGAGGCTATGAATACATTAAAGAGTGAAGGTGCATTGAAATTTAATGTTGGTGATGTAGAGGTTAGTCTTGCTGAGGAAGATTTATTGATTGACCTGGCAGAGAATCCAGATTACGAGACAGTTGCAGATGCAGTGGTTACGGTTGTACTTGATAAGAAGCTGTCAGAGGAATTGATTGAGGAAGGTTTTGTCCGTGAAATCATTTCCAAGGTGCAGACCATGCGTAAGGAAGCAGGCTTTGAGGTAATGGATAAGATTACTATTTCCGTTGCAAATAATGATAAGGTGGCAGATATTATGAAACGTAACGAAGAAGCAATCTTTGCGGATGTGCTTGCAACTGCCATTGAGTACGGCGAGGCGAAGGGATATACCAAGAACTGGAACATCAACGGGGAAAAGGTTGACCTTGGCGTGACAAAGAATGCGTAGTAACTTGACCACACTCTGTTATATTGAAAAAGATGACCAGTATCTGATGTTACATCGTGTTTCAAAGGAAAAGGATATCAACAAGGATAAATGGATAGGAGTAGGCGGGCATTTTGAACCGGATGAAAGTCCGGAGGAATGTCTGCTTCGGGAGGTAAGAGAGGAAACGGGTTTCACTCTTACCTCTTATCGTTTCCGGGGAATTGTAACATTTATTTCTGACCAGTGGCAGACGGAATACATGTGTCTGTACACTGCAGATGGTTTTGAAGGTGAGATGACAGAGTGTGAGGAAGGCGTACTCACCTGGGTTCCGAAAAATGAGATTGAGAATTTGACGATTTGGGAAGGGGATAAGATTTTTCTGAAACTATTGGCACAGGAAGCACCATTCTTTTCTCTGAAATTGCGTTATGAGGGTGATACCCTGGTAGAAGCAGTGCTGGATGGGAAAAAGGTAGGGTAGTATCCTACCTTTTTCCATTCCAGTTTCTTTTTAAAGACATGTTTGCTAGCTCTTTACAATCTTGGTTTTTTTCCTGAAGTTCTTGTTATATTCCTTTGATATGCGGTTCATATTACGGATAATGTAATAATCTGCCACAAATGGTCCAATGAGGATAAAGGAACCAAAAAGCTTCCAGCTGAGAACGGTGCCTGGTCCCGGTTTGATCCGCATGCCCATTCGTTCACCGGTAATCTGAATCCGGTCTTCTAAATAGAAAAGCCATACCCAGCGGTAAATGCCCAGGGTGATGAGGGACAGAAACCATACCAGAATATAATTCTTGATGCGCTTGTCCTCTCTGTTCATTTCGTTTAAATCTCTGGTAAATTGGAACCAGAAATAAATGTTATAGATGCCGAAAGTAGGTATTGTAAGCAGTACCAGCTTCCACAGTCTACGGTCTTCTTTCATCATGGTCTTGTTACCTTCCTTGTTCTCACGGTCTTATATAGGCTGTCCCGATGGTAAATTATGGGAATGTACACCTATATTTTTGTAATAAAATTAATATCAGTTTATCATATTTGGAAATGATAGTAAATGTTGTAAATCTTAAAATTTGCTAAAAAATAAAAGAATGGAAAAGGATGGAGAAATGGATTCCCGTGTATTTCCCAAAATCCCACTGTATGTCATAGAAAGAACAATCTTTATAAAATCTTAATGCTCCGTAAAAAATATTAATATTGGCTTAATGTACCAGGAAGTATAATATAACTACTTAATTTTATGGAGATTACGACATGAGGATAAAGAATCATAGATATACCATTTCATCTTTTCAGCTCATTCTGCTTAGTTTTTTACTGGTAATTCTGTTTGGAAGTGTGTTGCTTACATTGCCATTTGCAACCATAGATGGGAAAGGAGCTTCCTTTTCTGACGCACTGTTTACTTCTACATCTGCCACCTGTGTGACGGGGCTTATCGTTCAGAATACAGCGGACTATTGGTCTTTGTTTGGACAGATTGTCATCCTTTTGTTAATTCAGATTGGTGGAATGGGAGTTGTGACGGTTGCCGTTTCCGTTTCCGTGTTTGCGGGGAGAAAAATCGGACTGATGCAGAGAAGTACCATGCAGGAAGCGGTGTCTGCACATCACATTGGTGGAATTGTAAGGTTAACGGGATTTATTTTGAAATTAACATTTTTAATAGAATTATTGGGAGCCTGCTGCCTGTTTCCGTCCTTTTATAAAGAATTTGGGCTGAAAAGGGGAATCTGGTATTCCATCTTTCATTCGATTTCTGCATTCTGTAATGCAGGGTTTGATTTGATGGGAGAGGTGAAGGGAGATACTTCTCTTATGATGTTTGCAGGCAATCCATTTGTGGTGATTCCTATATGTATTCTGATTGTTTTCGGTGGTCTGGGTTTTCTTACATGGGAGGATATCTGCAAAAACCGCTTTCGGTTGAAAAAGTACCGGATGCAGAGTAAAGTTGTCCTGCTGGCGATTTTCTTTTTACTGGTTCTTGCAATGGTTTTTTTCTATATTTTTGAGTTTCATCAGGAGCCATGGAAGAACTTATCGGAAAGGGAACGGCTGCTGGCTTCTCTCTTTCAGGCGGTTACGCCGAGAACAGCTGGTTTTAATACAGTAGATCTTGCAAAGATGAGTGGGGCGGGACAGTTTGTTACCATTATGTTGATGCTGATAGGTGGTTCCTCCGGGTCCACTGCCGGTGGATTTAAGGTTACTACACTGGCAGTTATTGTTATGGTAATGCGTGCGGTATTCTGCCACCGGGAGGATGTACAATGCTTTGGCAGACGGATTTCAAGGGAATCGGTCTATAATGCAATTACGATTTTTATGTTATATATCATGCTGTTTGCTGCCGGAGGAATCTTTATCAGTTATCTGGAAAATCTTCCTCTGCTTACATCTTTATTCGAAGCTGCATCTGCAATCGGAACTGTCGGGCTTTCGCTGGGAATTACAGGAAATCTTGGGGATGTATCCAGATGTATCTTGATTGTATTAATGTTTTTTGGACGTGTGGGCGGATTGACCATGGTATTTGCGGTGATGTCGGGACGTAAGACTGCCCATTCAAAATATCCGGAAGAAAAAATGACAGTGGGGTAGGAGGTACAAATGAAATCAATATTATTAATCGGTCTGGGAAGATTCGGAAAACACATTGCATTAAAAATGGAAGAATTAAATCATGAGGTTTTGGCGGTTGACAGAAATGAGGAGCGGGTGCAGGCAGTATTACCCTATGTGACAAATGCGCAGATTGGCGATAGTACGGATGAAAATTTTATCCAGTCTCTTGGTGTTGGGAATTTCGATGTCTGTATTGTGGCAATCGGAGATGATTTTCAAAGTTCTCTGGAAACAACCACTCTGTTAAAAGACATGGGTGCAGGTCTGGTGGTTTCCAGGGCAGCCAGTGATTTTCATGCCAGATTCTTATTGCGGAACGGTGCCGATCATATTGTTTATCCAGAAAAACAGCTGGCTAACTGGACTGCGATCCGATATGGTTCCAATCATGTACGGGATTATATTGAGCTGAATACGGATTACTCTATTTTTGAAGTGACGGTTCCAAAGACATGGGTTGGAAAGACCGTGCAGGAGATTGATATCCGGAAGAAGTATCATGTTAACATTATTGCAGTAAAAGAGAATGACCATTTTCATCCGGAGATTACGCCGGATTACTGCTTTACGGAAGATGAGACCATACTGGTGATCGGGAAGAATAAAAACATACAAAAATGCTTTCATTTATAGGGGTGGTGCGATATGGAAATGCTTCTGTATTTTGTGATATTCCTGTTTCTTGGGAAAGCAGGTCTTATTCTTATGAAAAAATGGGATGCATTTTTAGATAATAACTATATTAGAAGCGAGATGTTTCCTGACTCTGGGCAGAATCTGAGTGGTGAAGCGGAAAAAGATTCCTGCATCAAAACTTCAAATACACACCCAGAGGATGAATAAGTGTGGTATAATTATGTACAATGTGGAGAATCCGGAAAGAGAATGACCGGATAATAAGAGATTATGGTGCAGGGATAATGGAAGAGAGAAAAGAAAAAGGCAGGTTAAAAAAGTCTCAGGTAAGACAGCTGGTGGAAGAGGGCATCAAAAGTGCCGTTGTATTGTTGATTTCCAGTCTCATTGGCGTATTGTTTTATTCGATGGGAATCCGGGAAGCCAATATTATTACAGTATACATTTTAGGTGTTCTGATCATTGCGGTGATCAATTCCCGACAGATTTTTTGTCTGATCAGTTCTATAATCAGTGTAATTCTGTTTAATTTTATATTTACAGAGCCAAGGTTTACTCTGGCCGCCTATGATGAAGATTATTTTATTACCTTTCTGACAATGTTTCTTTCTGCATTTATAACAAGCTCCATTGCAGTTCGGATGAAACAGCAGGCGGAGCAGGAAGCGGAAACTGCATATCGAACCCAGATTTTGCTGGATACGAATCAGCTGATTGGAAATGAGCGGGATTCAGAGGGAATTGTTTCTGTTACCTGTACCCAGCTGACAAAGCTGCTGAATAAAAATATCTTTTATTATGATGGAGCGGATGTGCATTTAGAGAATCCGCGTTCTTTTCTTGTAAGAGAGGATTCCGAAACCGGTACTGATGAAAATGAAAAATGTATTTATCTGCCAGTAGAGGTGACAGGTGATATGTTTGGCACGGTTGGAATTGCTGTGGGCGATCAGCCTTTGGATGCCTTTGAAAACAACATTATGCGTTCCATTCTGGTAGAATGTGCATTGGCGTTAAAGAATGAAAGAGCAATCCGGGAGAGGGAAGAAGCTGCACTGATTGCAAAGAATGAACAGCTTCGTGCAAATCTGCTTCGCTCTATTTCCCATGATTTGAGAACACCGCTTACTTCCATTTCCGGAAATGCCGGTATTTTACTGTCAAGTGAGGAAGAAATTCCAAAGGATAAAAGGAAAATTCTATATGAGAATATTTATGATGATTCCCTGTGGCTTATTAATCTGGTGGAGAATCTGCTTTCTGTAACCCGTATTGAAGAGGGAAATATGAAGTTAAGACGGATGACAGAACTATTGGATGAGATTATAACGGAATCGCTGCAGCATATCGACCGCAGGAGCAGTGAACATGAGATTTCTGTAAAGGCGGAGGATGCATTTATTTTAGTAAATGTAGATGCCAGACTGATCATGCAGGTGATTATCAATCTGGTGGACAATGCCATTAAGTATACCCCTGAGAATTCCCATATTGTCATAGAAGTAAAGAGGAAGGGGAAAGAGGCGGCCGTGGTTGTAAAGGATGACGGACCTGGAATTGATGACCAGGAAAAGAAGTATATTTTTGATATGTTTTATACGTCCGGTACGAAAGTGGCGGACAGCAGGAGAAGCCTTGGCCTGGGGCTGGCTTTATGCAAGTCGATTGTTTCGGCGCATGGTGGGAATATAATCGTGACAGATAACAAACCCCATGGCGCAGTGTTTGAATTTACTTTGCCCATAGAGGAGGTGGCAATTCATGAATAAATCTTTAATTCTCGTAGTCGAAGATGATGTGGCGGTTCGCAATCTGATCACTACTACATTGGAAACCCATTCCTATCGTTTTCGTACTGCAGAAAATGGGGAGTCGGCAATCATGGAGACCATATCCTACCATCCGGATGTGATTTTGCTGGATTTAGGTCTGCCGGATATGGACGGGTTGACGGTGATTGAGAAAATACGCTCGTGGACCAAGACACCGATTATCGTCATCAGCGCAAGAAGTGAAGATACCGATAAGATAGAAGCATTGGATGCAGGGGCAGATGATTATCTTACCAAACCATTTTCTGTGGAGGAATTGCTGGCAAGACTACGGGTGACATTTCGAAGATTAAATGATATAAGGGAAAGCAATCCCCAGGAAGCGGTATTTATAAATGGTGATTTAAAAATAGATTATGCAGCAGGCTGTGTGTATATGCAGGATCAGGAACAGCACCTGACTCCGTTGGAGTATAAATTATTATGTCTGCTGGCGAAAAATGTGGGAAAGGTTCTGACACATACTTTTATTATGAAAGAAATATGGGGAAGTACCTGGGAAGGAGATTTAGCATCCCTTAGAGTATTTATGGCAACCCTGCGTAAAAAGATTGAACCGGATCCTTCGAATCCCCAATATATCCAGACCCATGTAGGTGTGGGATACCGGATGCTGAAATTATAAAAAGAAGCATATTCTGCTTCTTTTTATAATCATTAATATAGGATAAGGGATTAATCCATTGTATTCATATCATCATCAAAATGATCATCATCCTCTGACATATATTCCCGGTTGGTAACCCGTTTGGCATCCCGTTGTGCTTCGATAAGCTGGGATAATTGTTCCTTTACATCCTTTGGTTTTTTTACGCTTAAAATATCGAAATCCCCCATTGTCTTGTCTGCGGAGCAGCAGTGGATAGTGCCTACACCGAAAATTCTCTGCCCGAAGGAACGGGTTAAGGATACATCCATAATACGATAAAGGCGGACTTCATCCTCTTTCTTATTCAAAAATCCCTGCTCAATAAATAAACGCTCTTCTGATAACATATACTTTGTGAAGGATAAAGGTAATCCGAACAAAGTTCTCTTGCGGTCACTCCATAAATATTCCATGATATTCCTCCCGTGTAACTTTATTATACCTATATTTTATCAGAAATTTTCTGTTTGTATAGTGTAAATTTGCCGGAAAATAAATAGTCAGCAATAACATAATCATGTCATGGGACAGCTGAACTGTAAGGATGGTTAACCAATTCTTCTGCAATTTGCATCGAAATCATAATCTCTGGTATATCCGTCATCCTCGTATAAAACATAGGAGGCCCCTTCGTATCCGATAACCTGCATATTGACAGTGTCGATCTGTTCCACACACTCCGCTGTCTCAGCAACCGGAATGCATTTGCCGGAACGGATAAATAGTGGAACCACATTTAAAGGCACGGAAATGTAGTGATGTCCGGCTGGCAGTACTTCTTTGGAAATGGTGCCATCTGGAAGGAAACTGACGAACATCATTTCTTCTGGAAGATATACATAACGCCCTTTGGCATTCTGGGTATATACCGGTGCAATCATAATTTCATTTCCCAGCATCAGCTGGTCTTCCACATTGGCTGCCATGGAATCATCCGGATATTCAAATGCCAGAGGCTTAAAATACATATCATCCTGTAATGCTGCCTTCATATATTCACTGTAAAGATATGGAAGCAGACGGTAGCGTACCCCAATGATGTGGCGGAAATCTTCTATCTGTTCAAATTGGTAACATTCCTGTTCTCTGGTTCCCAAAGCAGCATGGTTACGCATTAATGGTGTAAATACACCAAGGGCAAGCCAACGCAGCAGCAGCTCTCTGGAAGTATCGGAACCAAATCCTCCTAAATCGGCACCGGTATACAGAAAACCGCACATATTAAGGGAAGGCATCATCTTCAGGTTCAAAAGAATATGTGACCACCAGGATTTGTTATCTCCGGTCCATATACCGCCGTAGCGGTGCATTCCAATGTAAGAAGAACGGGAGAAGAGGAGACAGCGCTTTTCAGGGGAAATCGTCTCTAAAGCTTCTCCGGCAGCTCTTGTCATATTGAAACCATAAAGATTATGAACATGGTCGTGGCGGATCCTTTTGCCGTTTACATTGTGGTAAAAGGAAGCATAATCCTCCGGATGATTGGCGAGGGTTCCCAGCATATCCCGCATGTTCCATACGTCATCCACAGTTTCTTCCTTTTCGATAAAGTCCTTCATGAACTCTTTGACACGGCGGACACCCTCCGGGGTATAGAAAATTGCCGGTTCGTTCATGTCATTCCAAAAACCTTCAATGCCCTGGTCGGTCAGCATTTTGTATTTAGAACCAAACCATCTGCGGACTTCCGGATTTAATACATCTGGGAAATGGGTATATCCCGGCCACACCGCTGCAACGAAGTCACTGCCGTCTTCCCTCTTGCAAAAGTACTGGTTTGCAACTCCTTCTTCATAAACATCATAGCCCTTTTCTATCTTAACGCCGGCATCAATGATTGGAATGAGGCGGAGATTATTATCTTTCATTTTCCTGACAAAATCGGAAAAGTCCGGGAATTCACTGCTTATGGTAAAATCCTTATAACTGTCCATATAGTCAATATCCATATAGATCATATCAATAGGAATATGGTTTTCCCGATACCCCTTTGCAACTTCCCGGAAATCCTCTTTTGTCTGATAGCCCCAGCGGCTCTGTCCAAAACCAAATGCAAATTTTGGCGGTATATAGCTTCTTCCGATTATCTTCCGGAACTGCTTTGTAATGTCATAGGCATTTTCGCCCTCGATGATATAGAAATCCAAATTTGCATCTTTGCAGGTGATAACCAGTTCATCCATCCGGGTATAGCCGATGTCAAAGGTCAATTTGGAGGGATAATCCACAAAAATTCCGAAGCTGGTCTCTCCGGAAAGAATAATAAAGTTGTGGGCACCGTATAAAGAAACGGTATCCTCTAAATGGTTCGGATCATCGCTGCAGTTACTGGTATAGAGAAAACCTCTTTTATTGATTCCACGGTTTGCTTCCCCGAGACCATATACAATATCTTCCTGATTCATTTGATAGGTAAAGGTGAATCCTTCCGTAAGGCTTATGCTTCCATATTCCGGAACCCCTTCTGTCTTTTCCACAGGAACCACAATGGCTTCTGTTTGAAATGGTGTGCCAAAAGTATATTTTTTGATCATGTCTGTTACCTCCCTGTTTTTTATTAAAAAGTTTCGTGCTATGTATTTGTTGATAAAAGTATAATAACTTTTTGTTGCCATTTCTTGCATTATTCACTATAATTTATAACACAATATTGACTTTTTTGGAGAGGGATAAGGAATGAAACAGGATATTGCATTACAGGAAAAGGTAAAGCATGGTACAAAGAAGAATCCCATAACCGGGCTGCATTTTACGGCGGGAAAGGGAACCGCATATCCGGACTGCTTTTTTGTTGAACGCCACTGGCATCATTACATTGAAATACTATATATTGTTCATGGAAGTTATGAGTTTGAGATTAACCTGCAGAATTATACTTTGAAGGCAGGGGATATTTGTATATTAAATACCGGGGATCTGCATCAGATTCAGGGGAATTCTGCAAGAGCCGTCCACGATGTGGTACTATTCGATCCCTGTATACTGGAATTTGCCTACGGGGATGAATGTCAGGAGGATTGTGTGCAGCCATTAATGGAGCAGCTGTTTTTAATGCCTGCCATTTACCGCCATGGAGAGAAAGAGAACCGGTTAATTTCGCCGAAGGTGCAGGAGCTGATGCAGGCAGCAATCGAACGGAAAGAAGGCTGGTATTTTCGCAGTAAGCTGTTGATTTTAGAGTTAATTTTGCAAATCTATCAGGAGGGGTGGATGCTCCCCACCGAGAGTGTCCAGTCCTCTGCCGAGAGGCGGAAAATACAGCATTATAAATCTGTGATTTCCTATATGGAAGAACATTACAGCCAGCGGATTACGCTGCAGGATCTTGCAGATACCATTCCCTGCAACAGCCAGTATCTTTGCCGGTTTTTTAAGGAAATTGCAGGGATTTCCCCTATCCAATATCTCATTAACCTGCGTGTAAACCGGGCATGTTACCTGTTGGAGCACACCTCAAAATCCATATTGGATGTTGCTTTGGAATGTGGTTTTGAAAATGTCAGTTATTTTATCCGCAAGTTTAAGGAATTGAAGGGATGTACGCCAAAGGAATATCGCATCTGAATGATTCCCGGTTAATTTTCATTTCTCCATTCTCTAGGTGAGACCCCGTATATATTTTTAAAGGCTCTGGAAAAATGCAGCTGATTGGAATACCCCACAGCGTTACTGATATCCCCTATGGAAAGCGAGGTCAGCTTAAGCAGCTCTGTTGCTTTTATCATACGGTAGTTCAGAAGAAACTGCTGAGGAGTTTTGCCGGTCGCATCCTTAAATATTTTTCCAAAATAACTGCGGTTAAGACCGCATACGGAGGCAATCTCTTCCACAGAGATATCGTTTTGGAAATTTTGTTCGATGTAAGTCAAGGCTTCTTTAATATAAAAATCCTGTATGCGGTTACCGGAGATTGGGTGCGTTGTGGCAACGGAACGTATCAGATAGTCAAAAAACAGATACGTATGTCCGATGAGATGGAAGGGTGAGGCATTACCATTTTGTGCAATATACAGCATTTCCTGCATCATATTTTCCCGAAGCTCTTTGGAATGGGGATGATAAATGGGCTGATCCATAGACAGTCCGGTTATGCTTAAAGATTCTTTTACCCGGAGACCATCAAATTCAATCCATGTATATTCCCATGGAAGATTTTTGTCGGAAATATAGGTCGTAATCTGTTTCGGAAAAATCAAAAACCCCTGACCGCTTTTAATGTTATATTCTCTGGTCTGCCCCTGGGAATCATCTGCATATAGTTTTCCGGTTCCCGATATCACGTAATGGAACAGGTAGTGGTTTCTGGCAGCGGGACCGTAGGAATGGGAAGGCGTCGTCTTCTCATATCCAAACTGGTAGAGTCCTAAGTCTACAAAATTCTCACTTGGAAAAATCGAAAATAATAAATCGCCCATAAGGTACCACCTTTCTCTGTTTTGCTTATAATATACCAAAATGCTAGATTATTTGCAAATAGAACTGTAAAAATCGCAAAAAGGTATAAAAGTGGTTTAAAACTACCATTTATGGGTAGCATTATGGCATGTTATAATACAAATACAAAAGAAACAAATGCATTTGGTTAAGAAAAAGAAAGGAGAATGCTAGATATGCGGAAAGATAGGAAAAGGGGAATTGCCATATTTATGAGCATTCTAATGACAGCCTCGCTTATGACGGGCTGTAGCAAAAAAACAGAAGATGGTGTGACAGAGATTACATTGGTGCAGTATAAACCAGAGGCAGTTGAAGTATTTGAGCAGTTGGAAGAAGAGTTTAACCGCACACATGACGACATCCGGTTGACCATCGAATCACCGAACGATGCAATGACAGTCTTAAAGACAAGATTTGTACGGGAGGATTATCCGGATATTATCGGAATTGGTGGAGATGTGAATTATTCCAATTTTGTTGATTCTGATATTTTAGCGGATGTTACCGAATATCCGGGATTGTCTGATATCAAGCAAGCTTACATTGACATCATTGAAGGACTTGAGTTTGTACCGACAGAGGGTACCTATGGTGTTCCTTATGTGGCAAATGCAGCGGGAATTTTATACAACAGAGAGATGTTTGAGGAACATGGATGGAAGATTCCAACCACATGGGACGAATTTAATCAACTGTGCCAGGATATTGCAGCAGAAGGAATCCAGCCGCTTTACTTTGGCTATCGGGACACATGGACTTGTCTGGCACCGTGGAATGCGTTGGCTGTAAGCCTCGCACCTGCAGATGTCTGCAGTCAGGTAAATAAAGGTGATACAAGATTTAAAGCAGAGTACAGTGAGGTGGCAGAGAAAATGTTAGAATTGCTGCAATATGGTGAGGATGGCCCATTTGCATTTAATTACAATGATGCCTGTATCGCATTTGCAAATGGAGAATCTGCCATGTATACCATTGGAAGCTATGCAATCCCACAGATTAAGTCGGTAAATCCGGATATTCAGATTGATTCCTTTGTTATGCCAGCCAGCAACAATGCGGAGGAAAATATATTAAATTCCGGTGTTGACCTGCAGTTTTGTATCACAAAAGAATGTGAGAATAAGGAAGCTGCATATGAAGTACTGGACTTTTTGTTAGAGCATGATAATGTGCAGGCTTATCTGGATAACCAGATAGCGGTATCCTGTAAGGAAGAGGACTTTGAACTGGCACCGGAACTTGACGGAATGCTTACCTACATAAAGGAAGGGAAAATGGCAGATTACCAGGATCACTATTATCCTTCAGAGATGGCAGTGGATGGACAGATCCAGACATTCCTGATGGAGCAGGATGTAGATGCATTTTTGACAAAGTTTGATACAGACTGGGAACGTTATAACCGGGATGTAATCCGTAAAGTACAGGAATACGAAGAAGAAAATAATTAAGCAAAGGGGGGAATACGGAATGGGAAAAAGAATGAAAACAGAAGATTCAGTGAAAGAAAAAGAAGCAGTTAAAGTAGAGAAAACTGTGAAAGAAGAAGCAGTCAAAACAGAAGAAACAGCTAAGACGAAGAAAAGGGCGAAATCCTCCAAGGAGTCTAAGTGGACTAATAGTGAAAAAACATATTTATTTATCACGATTCCAATTGTGGCATTGTTCTTCTTGTTTAACACATTACCGTTAATCCAGGGTGTTATCTATAGCTTTACGAATTTTAAAGGATATGGAGATTTTGACTGGGTAGGACTAAGAAATTATGCAGACTTGTTTACAGATGCCAGAGTTGGTAAATCCTATTTATTCACATTTAAGTTAGCAATTGTTGCAACCATTGTAACCAATGTAATTAGTCTGACACTTGCGTTAGGACTGAATAGTAAGATCAAGTTCAGAAACGCACTGAGAGGTTTGTATTTTGTTCCAAAGGTGTTGGGCTCCCTGGTTGTGGGCTACATCTTCAGCTACTTCTTCACCTACATTGTGCCGGCTTTTACAAAAATGCTGGGTGGAGATGGAACCAGTATTCTGGCAAGTACATCCTGGGCATGGGTGGCAATTGTAATTGTCTGTGCATGGCAGGCGATTGCCATGAATACCATTATCTATATTTCGGGCTTGCAGACGGTTCCGGAGGATGTTTATGAGGCAGGAGCATTAGATGGGGCAACCGGCTGGAAGCGGTTCCGGCATTTGACATTCCCACTGATTCTTCCATTTTTCAGTATCAACATGGTGCTGTGCATGAAAGATTTCTTAATGGTATTTGATCAGATTGTGGCAATGACAAGTGGTGGACCTGCACAGAGTACAGAATCCATTTCCTACCTGATTTATAACAATGGTATGTCGGGTGGACAGTTTGGATTCCAAAGTGCCAATGCAGTATTATTCTTTGTAGTGATTGTAGTGATATCTGTGTTACAGATGAATTTTACAAATAAGAGGGAGGAGCAGTTGTGATGGAACAGAATGAAGAAAAAACAATTCAGGAATTAGCCTTAAAAGAGGCACGGCGCAAAGCAAAAAAACAAGTAAACTGGCCGGTGACATTACTCTTGATTTTAGGATTGGTTACTGTTATTTTTCCACTCTATATGACAGTTGTGATTGCTTTTAAGCAGCCTTCCGAGATGACAAACAGTATATCAGGAATTCTTTCCCTGCCGCAGAGCTGGAGTCTTTCGAATTTCAAGGAGGCAATGGAGGTAACGGATTTCTGGCGTTCTCTTGGAAACAGTTTGATTATTACGCTTTCGACAGTGGTGCTGTCCATTATCATCCATTCCTTATTAGGATATGTAGTAGGGCGTAATCGTGCCAAGAAGAAAGGTTATAAGTTTGTCTATTTTTATGTTGTCAGTGGTATGTTTGTACCATTTGCAATCCTGATGATGCCTTTGGTAAAGCAGACTTCAAAGCTGAACCTGGATAATATGCTGGGTGTCATCATACTTTATGTTGTATTTTATATGCCAATGAATGTATTGCTTTATTCCGGATACCTGACTAATGTCCCTACGGCATTGGAAGAGGCGGCAAGAGTAGATGGTGCAACGGCATGGAGAACCTATTGGAAGATTATTTTCCCAATCATGAAACCGATGCATGCAACAGTAGCAATCCTTACAGCACTTGGTACATGGAATGATGTTATGACACCACTTGTTATTATGTCCGGTACAAATAAGACATTACCGCTGGCACAGCTGGCATTCCAGACACAGTTCGGAGCAAATTATAATCTTGCATTTGCTTCCTACCTGCTGGCACTGCTGCCAATTGTCCTGTTCTATGTTATCTGTCAGAAACAGATACTGAGTGGTGTTGTAAACGGAGCTGTCAAATAAACATATAGTACAAAAGGAGTTATTCATGAGTATTCATTTTGATGAGACTAAAAAAACATTTACATTAGCAACGAAGCATTCAACGTATCAGATGAAGGTGGATGACTATGGATTTTTGCTCCATCTTTACTATGGAAGGAAGACAGAATATTCTGCAGAGTATCTGCTGACCTATGCAGACCGGGGATTCTCAGGAAATCCTTATGATGTGGGAGATGACCGTACTTATTCCATGGATGCATTGCCACAGGAGTTTCCAAGCCGTGGCAATGGGGATTTCCGTAATACCGCCTTGTTAATTGAAAATGCAGATGGTTCCTATAGCTGTGATCTCCGCTATGTGTCCCACCGGATAAAGGCAGGAAAGTATTCACTAAATGGACTGCCTGCAGTATATGCGGCGGACGGGGAAGCGGATACGCTAGAGATTGTATTAAGAGACCAGACCAGTGGTTTGCAGGTGACTTTATTATATGGTGTATTACCGGAACTGGATATTATTACCAGAAGTGCTGTTGTGGAAAATACAGGGGATACAGTAGTGGCAATTGATAAAATTGCCACTGCATGTCTGGATTTTGTATCTGGTGACTATGATCTGATCAGTTTCCATGGCCGCCACGCTATGGAACGGAATTATGAACGAACCGGTGTGGGACATCATGCAGTACGGATTGGAAGCTGCCGGGGAACCTCCAGTCATCAGTATAATCCAATGATGATATTAGCGGAGCATGAAACAACAGAGGATTTTGGAAGTTGTTATGCCCTGTCTATGGTTTACAGCGGTGGATTTGAAGGCCTGGCAGAAAAAGACCAGTTCGACCAGACACGGGTGCTCCTGGGTCTGCAGAATGAAATGTTTCATTACCCGTTGCAGAAGGGAGAAACCTTTGCAGCACCGGAAGTGATTTTGTCCTACAGTCAGATGGGCCTTAACCAGCTGTCTTACAATCTGCACCGCTGTATCCGGAAACATATATGCCGTGGACCCTATCAGTCCGTTGTCCGACCTGTATTATTGAACAGCTGGGAAGCCTCTTATTTTTCCATCAATGGAGAAAATATCTGCCAGCTTGCTGAAACGGCAGCAGATCTTGGAATGGATATGCTGGTAATGGACGACGGCTGGTTTGGGAAGAGGGATGATGATAACAGCGGTCTGGGAGACTGGACAGTAAATGAAGAAAAATTAGGTATGCCGCTTTCCACAATGATAGACCGGGTAAATGCGGCAGGGTTGAAGTTTGGTATATGGTTTGAGCCGGAGGCAGTAAATGAGGACAGTGATTTATACCGGCAGCATCCGGACTGGGCATTGACCATTCCGGGCAGAAAGCCTGTCCGGGGACGTAACCAGCTGATTCTGGATTTCTCAAGAAAAGAAGTGGTAGATGCCATTTATCAGCAGATGTGTGACATATTGGACCACAATCATATCGAGTATGTGAAATGGGATATGAACCGAAGCTTAACGGATGTATATTCTGCTACAAGTGACTGCCAGGGGAAGGTTTATTATGATTATGTGCTGGGACTGTATGATTTTCTGGAGCGGCTTCATACCAATTATCCGGATATTTTGATAGAAGGCTGCAGTGGCGGCGGTGGACGGTTTGATGCAGGTATGCTGTATTATACACCGCAGATCTGGTGCAGTGACAACACCGATGCAATTGACCGGCTTCGCATCCAGTATGGCACTTCATTTGGGTATCCGGTGTCTGCTGTGGGCTCCCACGTGTCTGCGGTGCCAAACCATCAGACGGGACGAAGTACTCCGCTTGCAACCCGTGGAGTGGTGGCAATGTCAGGAACCTTTGGTTATGAATTAAATCCTGCCTTATTATCAGAGGAAGAAAAGACTATCGTACGGGAACAAATTAAGCAGTATAAGAAACTGGCACCGCTTATTTTAGATGGAAGGTATTATCGCCTGACCAATCCGTTTGAGGCGGTAATCGCTGCATGGGAGTATGTTTCAGAGGATAAAGAAGAAGTGCTATTTCATGCAGTGCAATTAGAAATTCATGGAAATATGCCATATACCTATGTCCGGTTTAAAGGCTTAAAGGAAGGTGCAGTGTATCAGGAACAGAGTACAGGAAAAACATACCCGGCAGAGGTTTTGATGGAAACAGGACTGCCACTGCTGCCAGACATGCAGGAATATCAGGCGTACCAGATGCATTTTGTAATGTTGGATAGGTAGGTAATTGCACAACTAGTACATTCAAATAATGAGTTCCGCAATTACCTATGTTAGAGAAATAGAGAAAGGTGACTGAAATGGCAAAGAAGGAATCGAATAAAAACGCAGCAGTCAAAAAGCCAGCAGAAAATGAATTCCAGAATCGTTTGCAGCATCATTATGATGAATTAAAATGGCTTTACATGGAACTCTATGACAATGATGCGATGTATGCAGAACTTGAGGCAAATATGAAAGAGTTCTACAACGAGAGAAGAGAAATATTAAAAAGACAGGACCGGAAACGGGAGGCATCTCCGGACTGGTACAAACAAAATGACATGCTTGGCATGATGCTGTATATAGACAATTTTGCCGGGGACCTTGCCGGCGTACAGGAAAAATTGGATTACCTGGAAAAGAGCAATGTAAATTACATTCATCTTATGCCTTTTTTAGATACAGTGGAAGGCAGGTCCGATGGCGGTTATGCGGTAAAGGATTTCCGTAAGGTTCAGGAGAAACTGGGTTCTATGGCGGATCTTGAAAAACTGACGGCTGCCTGTCACAAAAAACAGATTAACGTATGCTGTGACTTTGTTATGAATCACACCTCGGAAGAGCATGAGTGGGCAAAGCGCGCCCGGCAGGGCGATGGGGAATACATGAGCCGGTATTTCTTCTTTCAGGATGACACGATACCAGGGGAATATGAAAAGACTGTGCCACAGGTTTTTCCTTCCACTGCACCTGGTAATTTTACTTACTTACCGGAAATCGGACATTATGTTATGACTACATTTTACCCATACCAGTGGGATTTGAATTATGGAAATCCACGGGTATTCAATGAAATGATGTATAATTTTCTCTATCTGGCAAACCGGGGAATCGACATCATCCGGCTTGATGCGGTTCCATATATCTGGAAGGAGCTTGGAACTAACTGCCGGAATCTTCCCAAGGTTCATACCATAGTCCGTATGATGCGTATCATCAGTGAAATTGTATGTCCCGGAGTACTGCTTCTTGGCGAAGTAGTGATGGAACCGGCAAAGGTAGTTCCGTATTTTGGAACAGTGGAAAAGCCGGAATGCCATATGCTTTATAATGTGACCACTATGGCAACTACCTGGCATACGGTAGCAACCAGGGATACCAGTCTTTTAAAGAAACAGCTGGATATTGTAAATGGTCTTCCGAAAGAATATGTTTTCCTGAATTATCTTCGATGTCATGACGATATCGGATGGGGGCTGGATTATGAGACGCTTCGCAAAGAAGGAATTGGCGAGGTGTCCCACAAGCAGTACCTGAATGATTATTTCCTGGGATATACAGGCAACAGTCATAGCAGGGGAGAACTTTACAATTATGATCCGGTAACGAAGGATGCAAGATTTTGTGGAACCACAGCCTCTTTGTGTGGTGTGGAGAAAGCGGGATTTGAACAGGATTCGGCTGCCATGGAAGCGGCCATTCATCTTGTGGTCACATTACATGCGTATATGTTTATGCAGTCCGGGATACCGGTTTTGTATAGTGGAGATGAGATTGGCCAGGTAAATGATTATTCTTATAAAGAAGATTCCAATAAGGCGGCAGATTCCAGATATATTCACCGGGGTGCCATGAACTGGGAAAATGTTAAGAAGATAGATGATGCAGACAGTGTGGAAGCCAGAATTTATAACCGGCTGGGACAGCTGGAAACTCTTCGGAAAAACCATAAGGCCTTTGTCACAAATGCAGATGCATGGACGTTAGAGACCTGGGATAAGGGCGTATTGGCAATGGGACGCTATTTTGATGGAGAGAAGATTATCGGCATATTCAACTTTACAGAGTTTGATAAAACAGCATGGCTCAATGAAGAGGATGGCATGTATGTGGATATGATTACAGGAAATAAGCTTCCGGCAAAGGGTGTGGATGTTCCGGCTTATAGTTTTTATTGGCTAAAAAAAGAATAAAGTATTTATATATAAAATGTCATCTGAAAAAACAGATGGCATTTTATTATAAATTTATTTAAATCCTTGGTTGCGTGGATTCTCTAATTTCGTTATAATATGGTGTATGTGTCAAAAGTCTGTTGTGTTGGTACCAATAAGATTTTATGGCTTTATATAAGAGTTACACGTAAAGGAAGAAAAGAATAGGAGAAACAGGTTTGAGAAAAATTAAAAAAATTACCGCATGTCTGCTGGCAGCAGTTATGTTAGGAGGTTCACTTTTTTCTGCACAGATGCAGGAAGTTCTGGCAGAAGAGACTACGATTACGGCGGCGGATCCCAGTCTTGTTGCATCAGGATTATCCCCTGCGCAGGCAAAGGTTGTTGTGATCGATCCGGGACATTGCAATAAACATCCGGGTGCTCAGGGCAATGGATTAAAGGAGGAGGCAGTGGTATTGGATATTTCCCTGGCATGTCAGGAAGTGCTGGATACATATGGAGATGTTACGGTTTATATGACCAGGGAAGATGGCAGCTGCTGTCGGGAATTGGAGTTAGGAGACTGTCTCATTGCACGGAACAATTATGCAAAACAATTGGATGCAGACTTTTTGGTAAGTATGCATATTAATGCCGGCTATACGAATGGTGCCAATGTGCTTGCAGCTTACAAATCCGGATATAACGATAATATCCGCAAAGAAACACAGGCGTTTGGAAGGATCGCACTGGCGAATTTAAGCCGTCTGGGAATCCGGAACAGAGGATTTCTGCTTCGAAGGTCGGAGACTGGTAACCGGTATAGCAATGGGAAACTGGCAGATTATTATTCCATTGTCCGCAACGGAGTCATCCAGAACATACCGAGTGTTATCATTGAACATGGTTATATTACCAGTGCATCTGACTGTAACAGTTTTTTCAGGACGAAGGCAAAACGTACCAAGGTTGGCAAGGCAGATGCTGATTCCATTATTTCTTATTATGGGCTGTCCCAAAAGGTAATAAATGGAACTTTTACCCAGGAGGGAGATGCAGTTTACTATAAAACATCTGATAATAAAAAAATTACAGGCTGGGTGAAGGATGATGGGACATGGTATTATTTTGATAAATTAACAGGGAAAATGCAAACCGGTTTCCTGACAGATGGAGAGAATACATTTTATCTTAGTCCTTCCACAGGAGAGATGGTGACGGGCTGGTTTACGATGAATGGGTACCGCTATCTTTCCAGAGGAAATGGTACCTTAGTCAAAGGGCAGGCATATAGCGATGGTATCCATACTTATCTCTTTGATGAAGGTGGACGACAGTTGAAAAAAGGATTCCATACCGTAAATGGTGCAGTTTATTATGTGGATAATAAAGATTTTGCGGTTTCCGGTATTACCAGAATTGGACTAAAATATTACGGATTTGATCCGGAAACAAAACAAATGCTTTACGGTTATCAGAAAATAAATGGTAAGTATTATTATTTTGACCCGGATACTGGTGTTGCCGCAAAGAATGAGATTGTAACCATTGATAACAAAACATATTATTTTGGCTCAAAGGCGGCAAGACAGACAGGATTGATCAAATATAAAGGAAGTCAGTATTATTTCGACCAGAGTTCCGGAAAAATGGTTACCGGCTGGAAGAGAATTAACGGAAATTATTATTACTTTGATAAATCAAGCGGCAAGATGCAAAAGAGCAGATGGATAGGAAAATACTATGTAAATTCTAAAGGGATTCGTACCAAAAAGAAATAAGACTTGTGGAAATTAGTTATTTTTGGTAAAATAAGAATCGGTTTGAGAAAATCACATCAAATGAGCAGGTCCGCCTGTTCTGATTTACAAGGAGGAGAACAAAGACATGGCTAGAAAGTTAGACTTTGACAAAGAGGCTTTCAAGAAAGAAGTTGTCAATAATGTAAAGACTCTTTATCGTAAGACGATTGACGAAGCAACACAGCAGCAGGTGTTTCAGGCAGTTTCTTATGCAATTAAGGATACTATTATTGATCAGTGGATTGCAACTCATAAGGAGTATGAGAAGCAGAATGCAAAGACAGTTTATTATTTATCCATGGAGTTCTTAATGGGTAGAGCATTAGGTAACAACTTAATTAATCTTACCTGTTATAATGAAGTAAAAGAAGCATTAGATGAATTAGGATTTGATTTGAATGTTATTGAGGATCAGGAGCCGGATGCAGCATTAGGTAATGGTGGTCTTGGAAGACTTGCAGCTTGTTTCCTGGATTCTCTGGCTACTTTGGGATATCCGGCTTATGGTTGTGGTATCCGCTATCGTTATGGTATGTTCCGTCAGGAGATTCAGGATGGTTATCAGGTTGAGAAGCCGGATGACTGGTTAAAGGATGGAAATCCATTTGAGGTTCGTCGTTCAGAGTATGCCTGCGAAGTTAAATTTGGCGGCCATGTTAAGGTAGAATATAAGGATGGAAAGAACCAGTTTGTGCAGGAAGGATATTCTTCTATTCGTGCGGTGCCATATGATTTACCAATTATTGGTTATGGTAATAACGTAGTTAACACATTGAGAATCTGGGATGCAGAGGCAATCCAGGATTTCAATCTGGATTCTTTTGATAAGGGTGAGTATCAGAAGGCGGTTGAACAGCAGAATCTTGCAAGAACCATCGTTGAAGTACTTTATCCAAATGATAATCACTATGCAGGTAAGGAATTGAGATTAAAGCAGCAGTACTTCTTTATTTCCGCTTCTATTCAGACAGCACTGAATAAGTTTAAGGAAAATAATGAAGACTTACATGATCTTCCAAAGAAGGTTACATTCCAGTTAAATGATACTCATCCAACTGTTACAGTTGCAGAGTTAATGAGACTTTTAGTAGATGAGGAAGGTCTTGAATGGGATGATGCGTGGGATATCACCTGTCATACATGTGCATATACCAACCATACAATCATGGCAGAGGCTCTTGAGAAATGGCCGATTGAATTATTCTCAAGATTGTTACCTCGTGTATACCAGATTATTGAGGAGATTGACAGAAGATATGTCAATATGATTCGTGAGAAATATCCAAACAATCCGGAAAAGGTTAAGAGCATGGCTATTCTTTATGATGGACAGGTTAAGATGGCACATCTTGCAATTGCAGGTTCTTATTCTGTTAATGGTGTTGCTGCATTACATACAGAGATTTTGAAAAAACGTGAACTTAAGGATTTCTATGAGATGCGTCCGGAACAGTTTAATAACAAGACCAATGGTATTACCCAGAGACGTTTCTTATTACATGGTAATCCATTGTTAGCAGACTGGATTACTTCTAAGATTGGTGATGAGTGGATTACAGACCTTCCACACCTTGCAAAGCTTAAAGTTTATGTAGATGATGAGAAGTGCCAGCAGGAATTCATGAACATCAAGTATCAGAACAAGGTACGTCTTGCAGCTTATATCAAAGAGCATAATGGTATTGAGGTTGATCCTCGCTCCATCTTTGATGTACAGGTTAAGAGACTTCATGAGTATAAGAGACAGTTACTTAATATTTTACATGTTATGCATTTATACAACGAAATCAAAGAGCATCCGGAGATGGATATTGTGCCTCGTACCTTTATCTTTGGTGCAAAGGCAGCGGCCGGTTATAAGAGAGCTAAATTAACGATTAAGTTAATTAACTCCGTGGCAGATGTAATCAATAATGATGAGTCTATTAATGGTAAGATTAAGGTTGTATTCATTGAGAACTACCGCGTATCCAATGCGGAGCTTATCTTTGCGGCAGCAGATGTTTCTGAACAGATTTCAACTGCTTCCCGTGAGGCTTCCGGTACCGGTAACATGAAATTTATGTTGAATGGTGCTCCAACACTTGGAACCATGGATGGTGCCAATGTTGAGATTGTGGAAGAAGTTGGCGAAGAGAATGCATTTATCTTCGGTCTGTCAGCAGATGAAGTTATGGCTTATGAGCGTGACAAGAACTATCATCCACAGGATATTTTCAACAGCAATGCAAATGTACGTCGTGTATTGACACAGTTGATTAATGGTACATTTAATGAGGATACAGAAATCTTCAGAGATTTATATGATTCCCTGATCAAGGAAGATGTATACTTTACCTTGAAGGATTTTGATTCTTATTGCGAAGCTCATAAGAGGGTTGATGAAGCATACAGAGATGAGAAGGGCTGGGCTAGAATGGCTATGTTAAATACAGCATGTTCAGGTAAGTTCTCATCTGACAGAACGATTGAACAGTATGCACAGGAAATCTGGCATTTAGACAAGGTTAAAGTTACTATGCCAAAAGCACCGGCAACAAAGAAAGTATCCAAATAAATTATTGACTTTCTGTTTCAGACAGGTAATGAGTAATATAGAGAACCTCTTCCACATAAGATAGTGGGAGAGGTTTTTTTATTATGAAAAAATTACTGTTATTAATCATTGCGATGATTGGGATTCCCTGCATGTTATGTATAGGCTATAGCCTGCTTAATCCCGAGATACAAATTGGACAGGGTGAAAATTCCATTGAAAACCACCGTTTGGGCAAGGAAATTCTGCTGGAAATGAATGGTCTTTATAAAAGCATGGATGTGGAAGAATATGTGGTGGGTGTGCTTGCAGGAACAATACCGGCAGATTATGATATGGAAACATTGAAAGTGCAGGCTGTTTTGGTACGCACAAATATATTAAAGGAAATGCAGGAAAAAAACACAAAGGATGCGGCGGATTTATCCTATCAATATCTGACAGCAGAGGAACGAAAAGCAATATGGGGAGAAAGAAATTATGACAAATACGAAAATCGTATAGAAAGTGCCGTTGTCCAGACAGCAGGAAAGGTTCTCAAAAAAGAGGATACTTTGATCATGGCACTGTATCATGAAGTAAGTATTGGAAAAACGGCCAGTGCCAGGGAAATATTAGATGAGGATATTTCCTATCTTCAGTCAGTAGAAAGCAGCCAGGATGTGGAAGCAAAGCATTATATGAATATTATTTCTTATACATGGGAAGAAATAAAGCAGCTGATACAAAGCGGACAGGATACGCAGGAGGAAACAAAGCTTGCAGTTGCAATAGAGGAAAGTACGGAAAATGGTTTTGTAAAGAAGCTTTCTGTTGGGGGAAATACCTATACCGGACAGGAAGCAATGGATTTCTTTGGACTTTCCTCAACCAACTTCTATGTTGAGGAGATTGAGGGTGGAGTTCGCTTTGTCTGCCTTGGAAAAGGGAATTGTATGGGCGTTTCCCAGTATGGAGCCAATTATATGGCATTAAACGGAAAAACCATGGAAGAAATCATTAAATACTATTATCAGGGTGTTACCCTTACTGATTACAAATAACAGGTTTGCATGGCAATGAATCTTCATGATTCCTTGATTGACAGTTACGGGGTTTTATGGAATAATATACATGGATTTTTATGCCTTTTGGATACAATAGATAAAGAGGGATACGTATGAAGTATAAATTTTTTCTGTCACATGTTCCTATGATGTTTATATTCAGTCTTTTGCTGATCTGGACAGCGGACCGGTATGATGGCAAAGCAAAGATGGTCAGTTATCAGGCAGGAACAGCAGATTTTGGGAATTATAATGGTGAAGTGATACGGGATGGCGGCACCAGTGGAAAAACCAATCCGCAGGAACAGCAGTTTTATAACGGGAGTGATCTGAAAGATAACGGATTGCCATATTGTATTAAAGTGAATAAGACACAAAATGTGGTTACCATTTATGCAGTTGGTGAAGACGGCTATTACAGTAAGCCGGTGAAAGCAATGGTTTGTTCCGTGGGAGAAAGCGGCAATACACCGGATGGTGTGTTTAATTTAGGGGACCGGGCAGAATGGCTTCCTTTAGAGGGTGATGTTTATGGGCAGTATGCCACTAGAATTACAGGAAGTATATTGTTTCATTCCGTGCCGTATTTTACCCAGAATAAATGGGATTTGGAGATTGAAGAGTATAACAAGCTTGGAAGTAGTGTATCGGCAGGATGTGTTCGGCTTTCTGTTATTGATGCCAAATGGATTTATGAAAACTGCAGTGAAAATACTTATGTAGAGATTTTTGAGAGCGATTATGAGGGACCACTTGGAAAACCTGTGGCAGCAGTAATCAGCAGTGGCGGAACAGGAGGAAACTGGGATCCTACAGATCCGGACAGGGAGAATCCATATATGGGTAATATACCGTTGATTCTTGGTGCCTATGACCGGGAAATCGAGCGCTACTCCGATTTTGATATTACAGCCGGTGTGACTGCACTGGATTCTACGGGAAAAGATGTCACCAATTATATGAAGGTAGAAGGCGAAGTGGACGAAAATACCTGTGGCATTTATAAAGTGACCTATTCTGTTACAGATGAGACAGGAATTACAGGAACTGCCACTGCCAATATTATTATAAAAGATGAAGAGGCTCCGGTTATTTATGTGAATCAGAAAGTGACTTCCATCGGTGCTTATGATGCGGTATCTTCCAAGCAGCTGTTGGATCTTCTTTTGGAAAATGTGGCTGCTTATGATGGGAACCGGGAGCTGGACAATAGTTCCATTCTGGTAGATTACTCTGAAATATTGGAAAAAGGATATGGAAAATGTCATATTAAATATCGTGCAAAAGATTCGGAAGGAAATCAGTCGGAGGTTGTGGTGCTCTCTGTGGATGTAGATATGGAGCCGCCAAAACTAACTTTGAAAAATGAGCTTCAGGGAGAAATTCGGATTTCCAATATGTTGAAGGATGAGTATTTGTTAGGTCTGGTGGAGGCGGGTGATAACAGTGGCAAGGTGAATGTTACGGTCAGCCGGCCGCTTACCTATGTACCAGGGGAACCATATATTGTTATGTATTGCGCAAAAGATGATTTTGGCAATGTGACAACATTGAGCGTGACCTATCAGATAAAGGAATAATTCGCAAAATCTTTGAATAAATCATTTCCTCTATGGCAAACCTAATGATAGAGGTGATGAAAATGAAAAATGATGATACAACTTTTTTACAAAAGCTGAAGGATAATGCATTTTATGTTGCACTTGGACTGGGGCTTCTTGCCATATTAGCGGTAGTGGCTGTCTATACCATGGAACAGGGCGGAAATCAGGTGGCAGAGAATGATCTGGATTTAAACCAGGCATCTGATTATGCCGAAATCACAACAGAAGATCTGCTGGTGGAAGAAACCAATGGAAAAACAGCAGACCAGTCAGGTGATAAGGAGCGGACAACTACTGAAGAAGCAGCCCAGGAAACAGAAGAAGAAATTGTTACAACAGAAGAAGTGAAGAAGGCGGCTGCATCGGAGGAAGATACGGAAACTGCGGAGAATACAGAGAAAGACACAGAACAGATACCTGTTACAGCCAATATGGGTGAGTTGAATTTTACCAGTGATAAGACATTGACGTGGCCGGTAAATGGAGAAGTAATCCTGCCATTTAGTATGGAAACCACAGTATATTTTAAGACACTGGATCAGTATCAGTGCAATCCGGGTATGTTGATTGCGGCTGGAAATGGAACTACTGTGAAGAATGCCTTTCTGGGCAAGGTAACAAAAGTAACAAGTGATAACACTTATGGTAATATGGTCACATTGTATCTTGGAAATGATTACAGTATTGTCTATGGTCAGCTGGATACCATTTATGTCAAAGAGGGTGACTATGTAAAGGCCGGGGAATCCATTGGAACTATTGGAAATCCTACAGATAGTTTTACAGAGGAAGGAAGCCATTTGTTTTTTCAGATGTTAGAGGGTGAAACACCGGTGGATCCGTCTTTGTATATTGAATGAATGTGTAATGGCAGACTATAATTAAATATTTGAATGAAATAAAAAAGGAACCGTATCTTGTCTGTCTGGGACAAAAGCCGGTTCCTTTATAATATGTGTTTATGGTTTTACTGTAAACAATCACGGCATACACCTTCAAAGAGAAGGGAATGACCGGTTATGGTACCATTAAAAGCAGCATTGGCAGCGATATCCATATCTTTGGAATAGGGAATCATAATATCCTGGACACAGCCACATTCTTTGCACATAAAATGATAATGTGGACGGGTGTCAGCATCAAAGTGATCTACCTTTCCATCACAGGCAAGCCGTAATATTTCACCCCGTTCCGAGAGGAGAGAAAGGTTACGGTAAACAGTACCTAAACTGATATTGGGAATGGTATTCCGAATCTCCTGATAGACGACATCAGCAGTGGGATGATCTTTTCTTGTTTTTAAAAAGCATACAATTGCTTCTCGCTGCCTGCTTCGTTTTAAAGTGGCTTGTTCTGCCATGCCTGTACCTCCATATAAAAATAAGTAGCATTCTGCTATACACAACAATACATAGAAAGAATATAGTAAATGCTATAAAATAGGAATCATTATTATTTATATTATACAATGTTTCCTTGCAAAATGTCAAGGTTGTGTTATAATTAATATATGTATAATTTTGGTAACGAATATATGTATATGTAGGGTTTTGGGAAGAATTGGAAAGGAACAACACTGAGATTTTCGGTGAAAATGAGGTGGATTATGAAACAAAGTCAGGCAAAGGGACTTGCCTGCCAGATCATGGATTTATCAGAACAGGCAATGTATGTGATTGACCAGGACGATTTCAGCATTGTGTATGCAAATCCAAAGGCACAGGCAATATTTGGAGAGCAGGTAGGCATGACAACCTGCTATGAGGGAGTAGAGGCGAAAGAGACGCCTTGTTTAGACTGCCCTTTTTTAAGTTTGCAAAAAGGACAGGAGTATGTCACAGAACGGTATCTGGAATCCTTTGGCAAGAAGGTACGGATAAAGGCAAATGGACTGACATGGGAAAATGATAGACGGGTCGTACTTTGTACCATATTGGATTTTGAGGAGCTTTTGCTTGCCAAGATGAAAAAAGAAGGGGAACAGGAACCTTATGAAGAACGGTTAAGGTTGTCGGGAGAACTCTACCAGACTGTGGTAAGCCAGCTTCGGACGATTGTATTTGAATGTAATTATGAGAAGAAAACTTTTTATACATCTACATTATTTAAAGAGAAATTTGGAATTGAAGAAATAACAAATATTGATTTCCTTCAGGATAAACAAACAAGAAGTTTAATTTATGAAGGAGATATTGATACCTATCGGATGCTGTTTCGGAATCGGGAGGATGATTTCAGGGAAGTAACCTGCCGCCTGAGAGAACGGGATGGTAAATTAGTGTGGTATCGCATTTGTGTACAGTTTATCCATGATGAGGCAGGGAAGCTGATTCGTGTGATTGGAACGTTGAAGGATGTGGATGAAGTTACCAAATCTTACGAGATTATAAAATATCGTTCCGAGTATGATACCCTTACCAATATTCCAAATGTAAACCGGTTTTATGCAGATGCCGGACAGAAAATTATGGAAAAGGAAGCTAATTATGCTATTATTTCCTTTGATATTGACAAGTTTAAGCTGATTAATGACCTGTTTGGAATGGTTACAGGGGATGATGTGTTACAACATGTGGCAGATGTTTTGAAAAAGACTCTTCCGGCAGATGCTTTGTACTGCAGAGTGCATTCGGATATGTTTTTTATCTGTATTTCATATGGCAGACGGGGGGAGATTATCAAGCTGATTGAAAAGCTGCGAAAAGCAATTTATCGGAATGAATTTGCCTTTGATATCAATACGACTTATGGAATCTATTTAGTGACAGATACCTCCATACCGATTAATCTGATGTGTGACCGGGCAACTTTGGCAGAAAGAACCGTCAAGGGCAGTGCAATGAACTTCTGTGCTTTTTATGATGAACAGTACCGTGAGGAGATTCTTAAGACAACAGAGATTGAGCAGGATATGAATCTTGCTATTTCCGATAAGCAGTTTGTCATGTATCTGCAGCCAAAGTATAATCTTGTGACAGGGAAGATTTGTGGTGCTGAAGTGCTGGCAAGGTGGAAGCATCCGGTAAAGGGATTGATTCAGCCAAATGATTTTATTCCATTGTTTGAGCGGAATGGCTTTATTCTCCGTCTGGATGAATATATGTGGGAGGAAGCATGTAAGACTCTGGCAAACTGGCGTGCTGAAGGTAAAGAACCAGTGCCATTATCTGTGAATATTTCCAGATATCACATTAAGTATAATGATTTGGTAAGTGTATGGAAACGTCTGATTAAGAAATATGATATTCCGACTTCATATCTGACATTGGAGATTACAGAAACCTTTTTCTACGATTCTGAAGATTTATATAAAGTGCTGGAGAATCTGCAGAATATGGGATTCAGGCTGGAGGTAGATGACTTTGGGGCAGGATATTCTTCTCTGAATATGATTCGTCAGATTCCGGTGGATACTATTAAGATTGATAAGGATTTCCTCGATAAGAAAATGACTACAGAGAAAGGGAAGATTGTAATCAGTCATACCATTGCCATGGCAAAGGATTTGAAACTGGGAGTTGTTGCCGAAGGTGTTGAGACAAAGGAACATGTAGATTTTCTAAAGTCTTCCTCCTGTGATGTGGCACAGGGCTTCTTCTTTGCAAAGCCAATGCCGTTGGAAGAATTTAACCGGATATATTATGGAGAAGGGAAATAATAGACATCGGTTGAATAACCGTTATAATTTAGCAAAATTTACATATTTTTTGCAAGAAAACTTGACATGCAATATATCATGTTGTATATTCTTTGTGATAGTGGTGGTCAGAATACAGTGACCAATAATAATATATTAAAGGAGAACAGTATTATGTTAGAAAAGATGAAAGAAATCATCGCTGAACAGCTTAGTGTGGATGAAAGCGAAATCGAATTAACTTCTAATTTTAAAGAGGATTTAGGAGCAGATTCATTGGACTTGTTTGAATTGGTTATGGCTCTTGAGGAAGAGTATGATGTTGAGATTCCTTCTGAGGAATTAGAAAACATCGCAACAGTAGAGGATGTTATTGAATACTTAAAGGCTCATGGAGTAGAAGCATAAGCTTGAATTCGTTTTAGACAGGTATGACAAAGGAGCTGTTACACGGGAATTCGTTTTCGTGTAACGGCTCCTTTGTTGTCTGCGGAAGTTTATTCTGTGGAAATATGTCCTACATCTGTTTGCGGACCACTGCATATTCATCATCTAACCGGAAGAAGGAACAATTGGTGTTTTTCCCCTGAAGAAATTTTACCATGTCATCTTCATCCAGATTAACATCACAGGAATAACATTCCCAGTCTTCATCGTATACGTAATGTACGCATTGTTCGCATAAATCCATTATGAGCTCTCCCTGTTACTGTGCATTTTCGATATCAATAAAGGATTCCAGCAGGTTTTGAAGTTCTGTTTCACTGACAGAATATACGGTTTTGGAGCCCTGTTTTGTAGGCGATACGGTCATATAAATTATAACCGGTTCTGCATATTCTAAAGCCTCTAGATTTGCCTTCATTGTATCATATATATAGTTGATTGCCTCCTGCTCTAACTGTTCCTGTGTTGGTGTGCGGCCGGCATCTACTTCCTTTTGGGCATAATCTGTAAGATACGCTTCTCCATCTGACATAATATCTTTGAAAATCTGCAGTTTGTATGAGTTTACCGGTACAGAATAAGAACCGTCATCATTCTTGACCGCTTCTCCAACTTCATATTTGAAATTACCATACATATCAATGAACAGGTTACGGAAATTTTCTTTTTGTTCCTCGTTGATATTATAGCTGTTCAGATAAGAGATTTCTGTTTCAATGTTCTGGTCGTAAAGTGCCTGTACTTCCTCTATAGATGTCTGGGTGATTTCTGCGTATTCCTCAAATTCGCCGTGGGTATTGGCATCTAAGCAGGCTTTGACGTAACCGCTGGCGTCAAAGTCCATACAGCCGGTCATAAGACATGCCAGAGCAAAGGTAAATAGTAAAAAAATAGATTGTTTTTTTGTAGATGTTCTTTTCATTGTAAAATTCTCCTCCTTTTATATAATTTATAAAAAAGGAAACCGATGTGAAATGCACCGGTTTCCCTATGTTTGTAAGTAAAAATCTGTCGTTACACCAAGTACGCTTTGTGTCAGAGATTAACCCATTACAACTTCTACAGTATGAGTTTTACCATCTCCAAATGCTGGAAGGATATTGCCTTCAATGGCAGCACCGTCAACGGTTACGCTCTTGATACCCTTACAGATATGATCTGGATTAGAAACCTTGATATCATAAGTAGCGCCGCGGAACTCTCTCTTAGCTGTAAGTCCATCCCAAGCGGCTGGAATGGAAGGATCAATTCTTAATCCGTCGAAGTCAGCAGCGATACCTAAGATGTACTGGGAAATAGCTACCATGTTCCAAGCGGCAGTACCAGTCAACCATGAGTTCTTACCCTGTCCAAAGTTCTTTCCGGTCTGTCCGATATCGGAACCAGCATCCTTACCACCAATCATCTGACCATATACATATGGCTCTGTCTTATGAAGGTCTGAAGTCTCTTCTGTAAATGCAGGAGCGATTTCTGAGTAATATTTGAATGCCTGGTCACCTTCTCCGGCATAAGCAGCCGCACAGATAATCCATGCATTGTTATGTGTAAAGATACCAGCATTTTCTTTGTATCCACCTGGGTAAGTAGAAATCTCACCGTACTGAACGTAGTACTTTGTGAATGCAGGATTGTTAAGTACAAGACCATGCTGTGTATTCAGTCTTTCATCAATAGATTTAAGTGTCTTCTTTGTTGCTTCTTCATCGATATCTGACATGATGGCAAATCCCTGTGGCTCGATGAATATCTGTCCTTCTTCGCATTCCTTAGATCCCATCTTCTCGCCGTTTGCATCATATGCTCTTAAGAACCAATCGCCATCCCAGGCATGTTCCATGATGTTTGCTTTCATCTTATCAATCTCAGCCTGAGCAGCAGCAGCCTCATCATCTTTTCCTAAATGCTTTAAGATTGCAACGTAGTTAGGACCTGAATATGTAAATAATGTAGCAACCATAACTGACTCAGCAACCTTTGAGTAACCGCCTTCAGCAGCGAACTTAGGGTTCGTGTAAGTCTGGAAAGACTCACCTGGTGTATCTGAGAAACAAGAAAGGTTGATACAGTCATTCCAGTCAGCACGCATTGCAAGAGGAAGACCGTGAGGTCCTAAATTGTTAACAATGTGGTAGAATGAAACCTTCAAATGGTCAAGCATTGGCTGAGCCTTAGACATATCATTGTCATAAGGAACCATCTCATCAAGAATTCCCCAATCGCCTGTTTCTTTAATGTAGGCAGAAACAGAAAGGATTAACCATAATGGATCATCGGAGAAGTCTCCACCGATATCTGCATTACCCTTCTTTGTAAGTGGCTGATACTGATGATAACATCCACCATCCGGGAACTGTGTAGAAGCGATATCGATAATTCTTTCTCTTGCACGGTCAGGAATCTGATGAACAAATCCTAATACATCCTGGTTAGAATCACGGAATCCCATACCACGTCCGATGCCTGACTCGAAGTAAGATGCGGAACGGGAAAGGTTAAAGGTAACCATACACTGATACTGATTCCAAATATTAACCATTCTGTTAACCTTGTCATCCGGAGTATCAACACTAAGTACACTAAGAAGCTTGTCCCATGTAGCCTTTAACTCTGCAAGACCGGCAGCAACCTTCTCCGGTGTGTTGTACTGTTCCATCATAGCAAGTGCTTTTGTCTTATTGATTGTTTTTCCATCTGCTTCGAACTTCTCTTCAACAGGCATCTCAACGTAACCAAGAATGAATATCAATGTCTTAGACTCTCCTGGAGCTAAAGTAATCTTCTTGTAGTGAGAAGCGATTGGAGACCATCCATCAGCAAAAGAATTATTTGCTTTGTTTGCTTCTACTGCCTGTGGATTATGGAATCCGTTGTAAAGACCGATGAAGGAATCTCTGTCTGTATCATATCCGTCAATGTCATCATTTACTGTGTAGAATGCAAAATGATCACGGCGGTCTCTGTATTCTGTTTTGTGGTAAATTGTAGAGCCAGCTACCTCAACACGACCTGTTGAGAAGTTTCTCTGGAAGTTTGTACAGTCATCCTGTGCATCCCATAAGCACCACTCAGCAAATGAGAATAATGAGAATGTCTTAGCAGCAGAACCTTCATTGGTAAGGACAACCTGCTGAACCTCTCCATCGTAGTTTTGAGGAACAAAGAAAGTAACTTCGGCCTTCAAATCATTCTTCTTGCCAGTGATAATGGTGTAACCCATACCATGACGACACTCATAAGCGTCTAACTCTGTCTTAACTGGAGACCAGCCTGGGTTCCAAATGGTTCCCTCATCGTTAATGTAGAAATAACGTCCGCCCATATCGATAGGAACGTTGTTGTAACGATAACGGGTAATTCTACGAAGACGAGCATCTTTATAGAAGCTGTAACCTCCCGCAGTGTTCGAAATTAATGAGAAGAATCCCTGTGTACCTAAGTAGTTAATCCATGGATATGGAGTCTTAGGTGTAGTGATTACATACTCTCTTTTGGCATCATCAAAATGTCCAAATTTCATGCTTTCAATACCTCTCTTTCATGTGATGGGCTAATTGTGATAGAAGAACCGGAAGCTGGGAGAATACCTATGTAAATCAGTCACGAAACTCCCCTTAATCTATGCTTCGTTACGCGCGGTTATCTTCTGGTTCCAGAAAGGAAACTCCCCATATAGTATGCTGAAACAGAATCCCTGCTCTGGAAAAAAGCCGTATGGATACATTATAGTATAAATGACGATAAAACACAAGAAAAAGAGGGGAGTTTTGTAGAAAATTAATGGAAAAGAAAATCCTGCCTAAAATCATATTGATTTTCAGCAGGATTTTGTGTTTTTTATTATTTATGCTGTAAAAATATGTTCCTTTACGGTTTTGCTCTCATTTGGTGCCAGCTCGATATAGCCTGTTTCCTCAGCAGGGAGGTCAAGATTTGGAGCATCAATCATCCAGCTCATTGGTTCCGGACAGAAATAATCTTTGGTGCCCCTGTCATTCCAGACAATGAAAAATTTGAAAGTCTCATCTACTTCATAGCATATGCGTTTGCCGGATATGCTGTCTGTCATGATTGCACCATAGAAAGGTTTTCCGTCTAATTCACCGGTGGTGACAGTATACATATCATTGTTGATAGGAGATTTAATTACATGCTTGATACCTTTTACATACTGTTCGTCATAAGCTGAAAGCTCCCGTACTTCGCCGGTTGGAAGCTGGCGGTCATTTAAGATGCAGCGTTTTACTGCCGGAATCTGAAGCCGGATATCTTTGCCTTTTCCTTTCTTTGTAAATGGTGCCCGGAATGCTGCATGGTTACAGACACCATACGGCATCTGCTTATCGGAAAGATTGGTCATGGTAAAACTGTAATGCATGCCATCTTCATCTAAGATAAATTCATAATCCGCCTGGAATTTCACTGGAAAATATTCAAAGAATAAATCTTTCTCATCATAGATATATTGTGTCCTGGCAACCGCCTTGTCACCGTCTGTCTTTAATTCCACAACGGTGTGATTGCGTTTGTGTAAGAATCCATGAATATAATTCTGAAAACGGCTTTCATTTACCGGAAGCTGGTAGACTGCATCGCTGACTTTCAATGTTCCCTTGTTTAACCGGTTTGGAATATAAAGAGTTGGAAGACCATAGACTTCCGGAGAAGCGGTGAGCTTCTTAATAGGAGCTTCCTTGTGATACCGTAGCAGCTCCATCTTGTTTCTGCAGTCTCTGAGTCTTGCAATGTTGCTTCCCACCGTTGGAGCAATGATGGCAAGATAGCCGCCTGCCTTCATCTCAATGACAGGAGCTCCGTTTAATTGAATTTCTTTACAGCTTGTTTTCATTTTAAAAATCTCCTTCCGTAATATAGAATCCTTAAAGGATTGAAAACACCATAAAATAAAAATTTTTATTTACTTACGGTTGTTCAATAAAGGATTTGCGTAAAAACACTAAGTGTAATAAAATTAGTATATTACTCGCACTTAATTTGTCTTTTATTATACCATATATTATGGATTTGGAAAATATAAGAATTTTGATAAGATAGTTTTTGTATGCTGACACTCGCTTTTTTGCAATTGGGGATTATTGTATTATGACAGAACAACGAAGAAGAGAACCGGTATATTTTCATATTGATGTAAATAATGCATTCTTAAGCTGGGAGGCATTATACCGTATGCGGGAACTTGGGGAGAGGGAGGATATCCGTAACCAGGATGCCATCATTGGCGGGGATATCAGCAAACGCCATGGAGTCGTCCTTGCGAAATCCCAGTCGGCAAAACGTTATGGGGTACAAACCGGTGAGCCTGTGGTCTCAGCCATGAAAAAATGTCCGGGACTTAAGTCCTACAAACCGCATATGTGGTATTACAAACAGCGTTCTGCGGAATTAATGCAGCTGTTTGAAAAATATGCACCCTCTGTGGACCAGTATTCCATTGATGAGGCATTTCTGGATATGTCAGGAACCTACACTCTTTACGGCAATCCAGTGGACTTTGCCCATAAGCTTAAGGATGAGATACGGGATAAACTGGAGTTTACGGTGAATATCGGCATTTCCTCTAACCGGTTGTTGGCAAAGATGGCAAGTGATTTTTCAAAACCGGATAAGGTACATACATTGTTTCCGGAGGAGATACAGGAGAAAATGTGGCCGCTTCCGGTGGAAGATTTATTCTATGTAGGAAAATCAACGGCAGCCCGGCTGCATACCTTAGGTATCCATACGATTGGAGATATTGCAAAAAGTGATCTGTCGGTGTTGAAATCGCATTTTAAAAGTCATGGAGAAGTGATTTATAATTTTGCCAACGGGATTGATCTGACACTGGAGGACCGTACAGAAGCGGTGCAGAAGGGATATGGGAATTCTACCACCATTCCCTATGATATCAAGGAGCCAGAGGATGCCTATCATACCATAATGGGTCTTTGTGAATCAGTGTGCAGCCGTATGCGGAAAGATGAGGTGCAGGCAATGGTGCTATCTGTGGAGATAAAGGACAGTAATTTTGTGGTAAAAAGGCATCAACGGACACTGCTCTCCCCTACGGATGTAACAGATGAGTGTTACCGAATCGCTTGTGAGTTGTTTGATGAATTGTGGGATGGTTCTCCGATCCGTCTGATTGGCGTGTCGGCGAATAAGGTGACAGAAAATGGAACCAGGCAGCTGAATCTGTTTGATATGGAAAGTCATGATAAACTCAAAAATTTGGATCATGCATTGGATTCCATACGGGAAAAATACGGAAGTGATGCAGTAACACGGGGGAGTTTTTTGAAGCATTAAGAATGACAGAGATTTTGTGATTTTCAGATTGGAATAAACAAAAGCGGCAGGGCTTAGAGAAGTCCCTGCCGTTTATATTCTTCCAGTTGTTTTAAAACAACTTTGTGGTATTTTTCATATTTGCGGAAACGTGCCTCATCCCTGGGAGTGGGAAATGGTATCCGGTCACGATTTAAATTGTCTTCAATATCATAAAGTTTTACCTGTGCAGCCAGTGGATTGGTCAAAACCCGGTCAATAAAATCACCATAGTCTTCCCCTTCTTTTTTGGTAATGCAGGCAACTGCTTCCAGAACTTCCTCCGGGAATCCTTCCAGACGCAGCATATCAAGCGTAATCGGAGTATCCTCTACCGTATCATGTAATATTCCCACGATCATTTCCTGTTCATTTTTTCCCCGGAGCATAACACGCATAGGATGGAGGATATATATTTTTCCGGCTTTGTCAATTTGTCCTCTGTGTGCCTCTACAGCAATTTCAATCGCTTTTTCTAACATATAATTCCTCCTGCTATCCTGCTTTTGTATGTGGATCGTTTTTCTTATATGGAGCATATCCGTTTCATCTGCATTTATGCGTATCATACTATAATTTTTTTGGTTTCACAAGGGGATAAAAACAAATGAAGAAAAAATGAAGATTATATTTCCATATCCTATCCCGTGAAATTTGTGGTATGATACACATAATAAGGATTATAGTTCCGTCATGCATGTTGTGCGGCATTTTTTAGAGAGAAGACATAATCGTTATTATCGGAA
>JBJEJE010000101.1:0-11210 GCA_051877755.1 Lachnospiraceae bacterium
CCCGTCTATATTTATTCTTATCTTCCTCTGTAATTTTCCTAATAACTCTACATGGATTTCCTGCTGCTATGACTCCGGCAGGAATATCCTTTGTCACAACGCTTCCACCTCCAATTATTGACCCTTCGCCAATAGAAACTCCCGGCATAACGGAAACACTTCCTCCAATCCATACATTATCACCAACAGTGATAGGAAGTGCAATTTCCAGACCGGCATTTCTCTGCTCCACATCAAGCGCATGTCCTGCCGTATAGAATCCGCAATTTGGTGCAATAAAACAATTATCGCCAAAAATAACTTTCGCACCATCCAGAATAACCAGATTATGGTTCGAATAAAAGTTCTCACCAACCTCTATGTTATACCCATAATCACACCAGAAATCCGGTTCAATCCACAAGTTTTCTCCTGTCTTTCCCAATATCTTCTTCAGCAATATCTTTCGTTCTTCCGTTTCAGAAGGACGAAGCCGATTGTACTCATAACACAAATCCTTACATACCAGTCTTTCTTTTGCCAGTTCTTCATCATAATTTGCATCATAGAGCATTCCTGCCTGTACTTTCTCTTTTTCTGTCATGATACAATCTCTCCTTTTTCCTTCTTTTTACACCGTTCTTCCAGGATACAGTCAATATTTTTAATATACAATTCTATCCGGCATATGGCAGTTCTTCAAACAGATCATATTCTGAAACACCATCAATATAAATAGTAGAATCTTTCCGCTCAAAGGTAATCTCTCCGTAGGTTCCATCCTCTAATTCAAATCCTACTACCGTTTCTCCGTCACTGTTTATCGGATAAATCATGGTGCCAGGTGATAATTCCTTCTCCACCATGGTTCCGTTTTCTTCGATGGAAACTGTCATTTCCGACTTTAATACCAGACCCTGACGCTCAGGGTTTTCTTCCCTGCTGGCAAAAGTATACCGTTCTTCCACCGGCTGCAATTTTCCTTCCGAAAATGTGTAGGTGCGCTTGCTTCCATAGGTTCCCAGCACATATACATAGGTGTTCACCATAAATGCATCATTGGACATACTGGTCAGATTCCCTTCAATGCTATCCAGTTTTTCCGGTGTGCCAGAGGTTACTTCAACCAATTGTGTCACATAGTCATCCGACATCATATCACAGGAAATGAGAACAAAGCTTCTTCCATTTTCTGCTCTTACCAGATAGGAATTGGTCAGATAGGCACAGTTATCCAGATCAAGGCTTATATCATTTACTTTCAGGGAAATCTTCATGTCATCATATTCATCATATTCACTAATCAGCTCCACTGTATCTAAAGTTCCATCACCATTTATGTCGACAGAAACAGCCTCATTCGAAATCAGTTCCGCGAACATGGCTCCTCCCTCTAATGCATAGTCAGAATTAAAGTTTTTCATCTCGGAATAAGGGATTGTAACAATGGTTCTTCCCTCTGCATAGGACCCAATATCATAGGCATTAAACACAATATTCAAACCGATTCCATTCAGATACCACTCCGGTGCATCCAGTTTCTCCTCAATGGTATCTTCATAAAAGTCATAGGTATACCCTTCCTCCCGTCTCTGCCTGATGTATTCATCAATATAAGGTCTTATCTCATCCCGGATATCGCCCAGCTTTTCAAAAGTAATCTCTTCTCCCGTCTGCGTATCAAAAGTAACACCATACAGGTAATCATATCCGTGGGCACCGCCAGTATATGAACTCTCATCCAGGGCAAGACTGGTTATCCGGTTATCCAGCCGAACAGCCTTAGCAGAATAATTAAGACTGTAGCCATAAAAATCATCTCCCATATCCTCTGCCTGCTGCTTTGCATCTTCTGTATATTGCTGCATCTCTGACTCGTAGTTGCTCTGATAATTGGCAAACCATTTATCCAGAACAGTTTTCAATTCCGGATAATCATCTCCCACAACCTCCACCGTCGGATAGGTGCCATAGATATAACCAATATTCTCTTCTTCTACATCATAATAGTTAGAAGTAATATCCAGACGTGGACCACTTGATGCCTGTACCGCATCCCCTGTCTGGGATTCCTCACTGCCATCATCTTCTGCCGGAGTCCCTTCATCTCCCTCAGCAGCATCTTCCACTGACACATTCTGCTCTGTGTCCTCTTTTACATCCTTTGTTTCTGTCTTGCCACAGGCTGCCAGACTACAGAGCATCACAGAAACCATCATCATTGCAAAATATTTCTTTTTCATAAGTAAATTCTCCCCTTATTCTCACATAGATTTTATATCAACAGAATACCCTTTCGCCTGTGGGATGTCAATAAAAAGCCTTATTGTTTTTTGTTAAAATCATCTGTAAAAATAAAAAACCAGAGCATGTCTGCCCTGGTTTTTTTCTGTTTTAATACGTAAACAACTGTACCCAGTAATTTCTTCCTGCCGCATCCTGATAATGACCAACTCCGATTTTTGTGAACTTCGTATTCAAAATATTGGCTCTATGTCCGTCACTGTTCATCCATGCATTCATTACCTGCTCCGGAGATTTCTGTCCCCATGCAATATTCTCACCGGCTCCGGTAAAACGGATTCCATTGTCCGTCAGAACCGTACTGAAGGTTCTGCCATCCGGTCTGGTATGGGAAAATAATGCTGTAATCTCATTGGCACGGATCATGGCAGCAGATGTAATCTGTGTATCCAGATCCACTGCATGCAAGCCTGCTTTGGCACGTTCCTCATTTACCAGCTTTACAATCTGCTCTGCAAAGGATAATGCTGCATTCTCTTCTTCCGGCTGTTCTTCTTCCGGTTCCGGCTGGTTTTCATTTCCACCAGGCTGATTGGATTCCGTATTATTGTCCTCCGGTTTTTCTATCTCCGGAACATCATTGGCGGAATCATCCTTTTCCGGTACATCAGTTTCTGGTACATCTGTATCCGGTTGATTCGCGTCCGGCACAACCGGTTTTTCCTGCCAATCCGGCTGGCTGCAGCCCGGCAATGTAATGACCGGACAGTCTGTCCAGTTTCCATTTTGCAGTTTCTCACACAAATCCTGTAATGTACTCTTTCCTTCCGGCAGATTACAAACCTGTCCGTTTACAATTACACAGCCCTTTGAGCGGGCACTGCTGTCTATACGGTATACGTTAGCTGCCTCTGCCGGCAATGTAACGCTTCCAGCAAGACCAAGTACCATAGCCATTGTTAAGATTGACTGTTTCTTCATTCTTATAACCTCCTATTTGTTACATTTTGTTTGAGAATTTGTTACAAAATTGTTACAAATAGAACTTTACCACAGGTTATACAAAAATGATACCGGTAATGATTGGCAAACTTTTTACAACAATGCTGTTATGTAACACACCAGAGGCAAGGTCACAATGGAACAAAGGGTGGTCACAAAAATCCCGCCTGCACTGTACTCTCCCTCTGATTTCTGAGACTTTGCAAGCATGGCAATGGAGGTCATGGTCGGCAGGGCACTGAGCACTGTCATGGCAAGACGGATATCCGGGTCAATGGACGGAAACAGCCCCATAAACAGATAGAATGCAATGGGATACAGAATCATTTTCACAAGCACCGTTCCATAGAATTCCATCTGTTTCAAGCTTTCCTTCATATCAGTATAACAAAATAATGCTCCCAGATAAATCATGGCAAGGGGAGAAGTAATTCCTCCTACCTTTCCAAGTGCAATATCCAATTCTTCCGGCAGTTTTACCCCTGCAAAAATACCTAAAACCGCCAGGGTAATGGCAACTGTTGCCGGATTTATCATCTTCCGGATTGTCTGTTTCACAAAGGCTTTATCCATTCCCACTTTTTTCCCATTGTTTTCCTCCGGTAACGTCAGCTGCACGCCCACCGTCCAGAGCACCATCTGGTCAACCACCGTAAAAAGTGCAATATAGAGCATTCCCTTTTCCGGGAAAAATGCAGCCAGCAGCGGTATTCCCATAAAACCGATATTTCCAAACATGGTATTGGCATGGAACACCTTTCCTCTGCTGCCTTTTAAGCGGAACAGCTTTTTCAAGGCAAAACTTACCACAAACATGGAACCGTACATGACCGCTGTCAGCCACAAAATGGATGTGGTATCCATAAACTGTTCCACCGTAGCCCCGGTAATGGTATTATGAAAAATCATAATGGGAAGTGTCGTTTTAATGACTAACCTGGAAATAACATCCAGTCCCTCTTCATTTAATATTCTGGTCTTTACCGCAACAACACCGATTGCAGCATAAATAACAAATATAATAATCTGGCTGATTACCAATTCAAAATATTCCATTCTTTTATCCTCTGTTTCTATTGTTTAAAATCTCTTCATACGAACTTGGATGTTTCCTCTTCCAAGCAGCCTTCTGTATCAATGTCTATCCTTTTTCTAACTCATGCTCTTTATGAGACGAAACACCTGCTCCACCGTTTCTTCCAGATTCTCTTCTGCCTGTTCCATTGCCAACTGTAAATCTGTAACCCCCCGCACAATAGGAAAATAGGCATCCATTCCATATTCATTGCAAAGAACGGCTTCTTTTGTCACACTTCCGGCAAATCCCAGCACTTTGCAGCCATACTGCTTTGCAAGTTTCGCCACACCCATCGGTGCCTTTCCCATAGCTGTCTGCCCATCAAGCTGCCCCTCGCCGGTTATGACAATATCGGCATCCAGCATGTCCTTTTCTAACCCTGTGGCATCTAAAATCAAATCCACTCCCGGCACCAGTTCTCCTTTTAAAAAACAGAGAAAGGCAAAACCAAGACCTCCGGCAGCACCGGTTCCCGGCAGTTCATACAATCTTCCCTGTTCGCCACCCTGAATTGACTCCATATAAGCTTCTGCCACATGAGCATACTGTTTCATATCCGCATCCACTCTGGCAAACAGCTCTAAAGACAGACCTTTTTGCAACCCATATACATATGTAGCACCATCTACGCCGCAAAGAGGATTGGTCACATCACAGGCAATCTGGAACTGACAGTCTGAAAGTTCGGGCATTGCGTGACTGCCATCGATTCCTGCAATCTTCGAAAGTGCTTTTGCCCCGGCTCCTGCCGGTTTCCCATTTGTATCCAGAAAAGAATAGCCCAGTGCCTCCAGCATACCGATACCGCCATCATTGGTGGCACTTCCACCAATTCCGATGATAAATCTGCGGCATCCATTTCCAATGGCATCTTTTATCATTTCACCAACTCCATAGGTGGTGGTATCCATGGCATTCCGCTCTTCTTCCCGCAAAAGAGTAATTCCCGCTGCCTGTGCCATTTCCATGACTGCAGTCTTTCCGTCCGGCAAAATGCCATAGCAGGCTTCCACCGGTTTCCCCAAAGGACCCGTTACCTGTAGAATCTTTTTGGTTCCGGATAAACCTTCAATCACAGCCTCCGTCGTTCCCTCGCCGCCATCTGCCAGCGGTTTCACCATAACTTCCGCCTCCGGCAGCACACGAAGAATTCCATTTTTTACGGCATTTCCTGCCTCTATACTGCTTAAACTTCCCTTAAAAGAATCCATGGCTATCACAATTTTCATTTTTTGGTCTCCTCAACCGGTGTAACATTTTCTGCATCTAAAATGGTTTCTTCCGGATTATCTTTTTTCTCTATTCTTGCAATCATTTCTTCACTCTTTTGTTTCATTAACAGCTTACGCTCATTCCATTTCTGTTTCCGAATATGCTTTTCAGCTTCCTGTTTCTCTTTCTTTTCCTGCTTTTTCGCATCACGTTTCTGTTTCTTTTCTAAATGTTTTTCTTCTTTTTTCTGCATCCTGGCAAGTCTGGCCTCCTGACGCTTTCTGCGTTTCTGATTCCGTTTTACCGCCTTCTCTGCCGCATCCTCAATCTCTTTTAAATCTTCCTTTACACTGCGAATCTTTTTCCTGTCCTTGCGATACGGATTATAAACAAAATAAGCAATGGTTCCCAATACCAGAATCACGCAGCCCGCCATTACAAAAACCGGCAGCAATCGCTGATACTCCGGAAATTCCAGTTCATAGCAGATGAAAACCACTAACATCACAGGGAACATCAATATGTATAAAAACCGGCATACCCCCTCTAATAATCTGCCCCTTTTGCTCTCCTGTGATAACAAAGCTCCCTCTATTCCTGCAAAAGCAACCATGAACAGACAAATCTGGGAATCAAAGCCATGGAGAAATCCACTGAACCCCACCAGTGCAATAGATAACAGAAAGAATGCCAGCGCCATTCCCTGATAATAGGCATTCTTATATTCCTTCATTCCCTGAAGCTTATCTTCTGACAGACCATTCAGCTCATAAACCTGCGCTCTCATCTGGCCTCTGGTATCTTCATTGAACTGCCTAAGTTCCTTTGTTCTTTCTAAATGCTCCTCCGTGGAACGCTTCATCTCATCTAAAATCTTCTGCTCCTGCTCGATACGTTCTCTTGCGGCATTCTCAATCTCCCGCTGTTTTTCCACCTGTTCCCGGATCCATTTCGCCTTTTGCACCCGGAGGCTTTCTTCCTCCACCGGATTCTCTTCCGGTTTCTTCTCCTCTGTCATTGTCTGCTCTGACGCATTCTTTTGTTCTAATTCTCTATTCCATTCTACAATTTTCTCATTCTTCGCTTCTTCCATTCCGTATCCTCCGCAATCCAAATATATTTTTATTTTCTCTTTTTTAACAGAATATGTCAAGCATCTGCAGGTTACAGATATTTAAAATTCTTCTTTTTTTAATTGCATTTTCTATAAGAATCAATTGAGTTTCCACTCATTCTGTTTTAAAATACTATATAATAAGAGTATTTTATAACCAGACAAAATATAGAGAAAAGGGGGAATTATTATGAGTAATAAGAAAACATCCAAACCTAAAAAATCAACCCCATACGAAAGTGAGATTGCTTCCGGTGTACCAAGAGAAATCCCGGAAACCATGAAAACAAAAAAGGCTCTGGCATATAACCAGAACCAGTTAGCAGTGGAACGAACGGAATTTTCCAAAATCCGTACTGACCTTGCATTTACCAACAGCAGGCTGGCGGTGGAACAGACACATCTTGCTTATTTAAGAACTATTGTTTCTTTGATTGGTAGTGGTGCAACCATCTTTAAGGCTCTTCCAGTGCTTGGCATCTCCCAGCAGTTCACCAGTATTTTAACTGCCTTTTTACTGCTAGCCGCCCTTTACTTTATCTATAAAGATGTATCCACCTATCCACGAATGAGACGACACCTAGAGGAAATGGAAAATCAGGCAAGCGAGCTGGCTGAAAAAACAGAAAGTGTTGTATTCCGTGTGGATGATATCACTCCATAATCTTTTCCCTGCACCTGTGTTCCGGCAGGTGCAGGGTTGAAATACCAGTATCTAAATCCGCAGGATTACCACCACACTATACGTGACGTTTTTATAAAATCACTCAAAAAAAGAAAAAGCATTTTTGCAATTATACAAAAATGCTTTCTCTCCTTTTTATTTATTTCATCTTGTCTGCTATCTGTAATACCATTTCTAAGGAAACGCCTGTTAAATCCGCAATTTCTTCCGGGGAGAGGTTTTTGGCAAGCATATTTTGAACAATCTCTTGTTTCCCCTCTTCCCTTGAATTCTTACGCATTTCTTCTACTGCCTTGCACATATTATACCCTTCCTCCTTTGATTTATTTGCTTCGACCACTGGTAATTCCAAATCTAACAGCAAAGCAAATACTCTGGCTGCCGCACTTTCAATGCTTGTTTCAAGTACTCCAGTGTGTCATATGCCAGCACCCTCAATGGCATTGAATAATCTATATTGGTCTGTTGTTCAACCCCACAGACTACAAGCCTCAGCTTCTTACCTCTCACGGTTACTTCTCGAACTATATCACGATCTTTCTTAATCACTTCATAAGTGGCATTCTTACCTCTTCCCTTACTGTCTTCTATGACAAGCCTTCCTTTGCTATCCACTTCTTCCAACATTTCTGGTTTGATAACTTGCTCTCCATGAAATACAAATCCGTTAAACAAATCTGCAATCACTTCTGGCTGGGATAAATAATCAATCATCACATCTTCTGTTTTTCCCATATATTCACTCCTTTTCTTACGTCCTTCTAAAACATTCTAAAAGAAGTGTTTAGGGTTCATCCATTCTTTTTCGGGTCATTCATCCTCCTTTCCCTCCAAAAGTATGAACATCTTTATATTATAGGAAAACAGGAAAAATAACAATAATAATTTTTTGAACTTTAATCATAGGTAACAAGTATTCTCTCTCAAAACTTCTTTTTCCGCAGCAGTTCCACCTTCACAACCGCCAGTATCACTCCGTACAGCATAAGCAGAGCAAATCCAGCAGCTGCTTTTGCCATATCAAAATAATCTCGATTGGAAAACCAGCTCACAATATCAGAAACCGGTGGTACAATCCATAATATATACTTAGAAAACGAATATTTGTAAATATTCCTCTGCCGTCAGACTCATCTTTGGGAAATGCTCTGGTACATAATGAAAAAGAAGCGGTTTCTCATAGCTCACAGCTCCTGCTGTCGGGCGTACCAGTCCGGCAATCACTTTTAACAATGTACTTTTTCCACAACCATTATGTCCGGTAAATGAAACCGACTGCCCTTCTGAAATTGTCAGACTAATATCATTCAAAACCACTTTTTTATTATATTGTTTTACTATGTGATTCAGTGTAATCATTTTGTCCTATGTATGCTCCCTTCATTATTGTATGCCATGAGGTAATTGGGAAAGCAATTACTCTGTGTAATACGTATTGAGTTTCACAATTATCTATTGCAAACAATATGTAATTTCTATTATGAAGATTTTATAAAGAATCTACTCAAAGTGTAGACAAAGTCATATATTAAAAAGAAATGTATATCTTTAAATAAATATACATTTCCTTATTTTTTCATTCATTTCTAAATAACAATATTATGGTTTATCGACATCTCAACAAAAAAAATGAAATGTTTCTTATTCAGTATCGGTTCCATATAGTAATTAATCGTTGCATCTAAAGAAGCCGCATGATAGTAGTAATCATAAATCTCATCATCAACCATGAGTTTCTTCTAGATGCTCCATTATCTTTTCTTTCGTCAACGGCTTTGAATAATAGTATCCCTGAAGATAATCCGCTCCCATATCCGTCACCATTCTAACCATTTGCAAATCTTCGATTCCTTCCACAACTACTTTGAGATGAATCTTCTTAAACATAGCAATTACATTTTCAAGAATTACACGAGATGTTTCATTCTTCATGGCTGCCCATACCAAATATTTATCTATTTTAACTATGGAAAATGGCAAGTCTACCAAATAATTAATATTGGAATATCCGGAACCATAATCATCCAAAGAAAATGAAATGCCGGCCTGGGACATTTTTTTCATATTTTGAATCAGACGTTCTTCCGAATATGCCGCCGCACTTTCTGTAATCTCTAAGTTTATCTTGGAAAAGTCTATTCCATACTTCTTCATAATTCCTTCTATATCTTCATGAATATGCTCCTGGACACATTGTACCACCGACAGATTGACTTCCATAAATTCAATCCCATATTCCTCCAAATTATATTCCTTATAAAACTGACAAACTTCTTCCAATACCAACAATCCTATTTTTAAAATCGTACCGTTTTTTTCAGCAATACGGATAAACTCTTCCGGCGACACATAGCCATATTCGGGAACCTGCAATCTTGCTAAGGCTTCCATAGAATGAACTTTTCCTTCTTTAATATCAAAAATTGGCTGATAATGTACTTCAAAGGTTCCCTTTTCAATATAACTGACAATGGCCTGCTCAATCGCAGCTCTTCTTGAAATCTCTGTTGCATTCTTTTCAGTGATTTCAACATACTGTCCCTTTCCGATACGTTTTGCCTGTTCCACACTATATTCAATTGCATCCTCGATATGTTCCTCCGAATAATGAATGGAATGCACCAGACAGATACAGGCACTAAGCTGTATATCATTGTCCCGTAAATTCCATTTTCTGCCTAATACACCACGAATTTTTTCTAATTCATTTTCTGCGGATTCCTTCAGCACCACAGCAAACTTATCTCCGCCCAACCGATAAACCGAAGATTCCGAATACTCCTTCTGTAATGCTTCCACTAACATCCGCATCAATTCATTTCCACCTGCGGCGCCATATACCTCATTAATTATCTTAAAATTATCAAGGGCAAGAACATATATCTGTTCCGAAAAATTCTTTTTCTTAAATAACTTTATATGATATGAAAACGCCTGCCGATTCAATGCTCCTGTTGTTGCATCCAGATATACAATGGAATTCTCATTTGTCAGATACATGATAAATATAGTAAGTGATGTTCCAATTCCCGATAACATATAATTAGGAACAAAGAACTGTACGATAGTTGGAAGCAAGATAACTATAATCATAACAATAGCTAATACAGACTGTGACCAACGAATATATTTATGTACATAAACCGCATAAATGGACGTACCTATGGCATACAAAGCAGCATTAATATACAACCAGCTGTGTAACACGCCATGCTGATATCCCGCTGCATCAAAATAGAAAAACCAATGGGTTAAAGAGCTGGAAAGCACACCTAATGCAGCTGCAAGAGCAGGCAATGCTACTATCACAAGAATATATGGATTGCTTTCCCGAACCTGCTGCACCTTAAGATACACATAAACACACATCATAATCGGTATTGCACACTGTACCATTAAAAATATTGTATTAAGCAGATAATTAAGCCACAATGGTACAACCTGATAATAACTATCCGTATAACAGGTAACAACATCTAAACAAATATTTAAAAAACATACAATCATAAATATCTGATACATTTTTGATTGAAAATTCTCTAATCGCTTTCTTGCTTTGGAAATAATGATTAACAATAACAAGAAAAAAATGGCACAGATTTCAAAATCTACATTATATTTCATTTGTGAAATCCTCTCTATAAATAGATATAATTAGTAAAATAATACCATATTGAAATGCCACTGACAAGCTGTAAACATTCCGTACAAAAACGGCCGTCTTCATTTTCCTTATACAATCTTACGATTTCATCAAATGTATTCAAAAATTCCCTGAATAGCGTCAGATACGTTAATTATTTCTGAAAGTGGCAATCTATCTACTTTCTTGTAACCACGAAGCGACATATCTAACAATGCAAGTTTTTCACATTGTATATAGCCTTCATTTTCTT
>JBJEJE010000102.1:0-11116 GCA_051877755.1 Lachnospiraceae bacterium
AATTATTTCTTAAAAGCTGAAGACTTGTTGATGTTCAGTTTTTAGAAACAGGTAAAAAAGAGTGTGTGGTATGCGTGACCTGGACTGGGACAGCAGTCTACAACGTTATGAAAGTCATAAAAAGAACTATTATGAAAAAATAGAACAGGGAAGTTATCAAATAGACGGAAAAAATGATGCAAAAACAGCGGCCTCTTATATTCAAAATCGGGTACGTATTTATGCGAACGAAAAATATTGAGGTATGTTTCATTTCCATTTTTCATATATTTAGAGTAAAAAAACGAAAAGCAGGCATACTTTGGACGCAAAAAAAAGAAAGATTCTGGTAAGAGTAATTCTGATTGCAGGCATCGTGATCGGATTAACAGTATTATGGTCCTGTTTTGGCGTGGATTTTCTAAGCAGCAGAGGAAAACAGGAGGGAACTGCCAAGACGGAGGAAGATAATTCCGGTACGAATACGGAGGAGATTACCAGTGAAAATGAGGCGGAAATTGCCCATAAGCAGCGGCAGATTATAGAGGATACAGATTACAGTGCCATTGATAACACGCTTTATGCATGGTGGTTCAAACGGAATGATAACCACGAGAAATCCGGCTGTCAGGAGGATTTTGACATTACGGAATACAACGCATATTATACGGTGCCGGTGAGTGAAAAGAAAATATATCTCACCTTTGATTGTGGATATGAAAATGGATATACAGCGGACATTCTGGATACATTAAAAGAAGAAGGAGTGACCGCTGCTTTTTTTGTTACCCAGACTTATATCCGGGATAATATTGAACTTACCAAACGGATGAAGGAGGAGGGACATCTGGTCTGCAACCATACAGTAACGCATCCTTCCATGCCGGGTAAATCCGTGGAGGAACAGAAACAGGAACTGTTGACCTGCGAAAGTTATATGAAGGAAGCAACGGGATATGAGATGGATCTGTTTTTCCGTCCTCCAAAGGGAGAGTACAGCAAGCGGACATTGCAGATGGCAAAGGATTTAGGGTATACCACCATTTTCTGGTCCATGGCATACTTAGACTATGATGTGAATAACCAGCCAACAAGTGAGCATGTGGTGGAACATTTTAAAAAGTATTATCATCCGGGAGCAATACCGCTGATGCATAATGTTTCCGTCGCAAACCGGGATGCGTTAAAACAGGTAATCCAGAATTTAAAGCGGGAAGGCTATTCCTTTGGGACCTTGTATGAACTTGAAAATTGCATAAATTAAAAAAGAAAAACCAACAAAAATCATAAAAATCAACAATAAGCCGAAGAAAAGATTGCTATTTGACTTTGATTTTGCTAAAATATAGATTGGTTTTTAAGAAAATGATAAGAAATGCCGTTTGGTCAGTATATAATTTGATGAAACGACGGAATAATAATAACAAAGGAGAGCAATACAATGGCAGAGAGTATCAGTTTTGATTATAGCAATGCAATGTTTATGGTTTCAGAAGAAGACATTGCAGCTATGAAGGAAAGAGTATTAGAAGCAAAGAAGACTTTGTTGGACAGAACCGGTGAGGGAAATGATTTCCTTGGCTGGATTGACCTTCCTGTAAACTATGATAAGGAAGAGTTTGCAAGAATTAAGGCGGCAGCAAAGAAAATCCAGAGCGATTCCGAGATTTTGATCGTAATCGGTATTGGTGGCTCTTACCTTGGTGCGAGAGCGGCAATTGAAGCTTTACGCCATACTTTCTATAATGTGATCGATAAGGATATGAGAAAAGGTGCTCCGGAGATTTATTTCTGTGGTAATAACATCAGTTCTACGTATCTGGAGCATTTATTAGAGGTTGTTGGTGACAGAGATTTTTCGATTAACATTATTTCCAAGTCAGGAACAACCACAGAACCGGCAATTGCTTTCCGTATTTTCAAGAAGCTTTTGATTGAAAAGTATGGTCAGAAGGAAGCTGCTAAGAGAATTTATGCTACTACTGATAAGGAAAAGGGAGCACTGAAGCATTTAGCAGATGAGGAAGGTTATGAGACTTTTGTAGTACCGGATGATGTGGGAGGACGTTTCTCTGTTCTGACAGCAGTCGGTTTACTTCCGATCGCAGTCAGTGGTGCAGATATCAAGCAGTTGATGGTTGGTGCAGCTACAGCCCGTCAGATGTGCATCGAGGCTGATTTCGAGCATAATGATGCATTGCAGTATGCAGCACTTCGTAACATTTTGCGTGAAAAGGGCAAGACAATGGAGATTCTTGCAAACTATACACCTTCTGTTCACTACATTGGTGAGTGGTGGAAGCAGTTATTTGGTGAGTCTGAAGGTAAGGATGGAAAGGGTATTTACCCGACAGCCTGCGATTTCACAACAGACTTACATTCTCTTGGACAGTTTATCCAGGATGGTACAAAGAATCATATCGAAACCGTTATCAACATTGGTTCTCCTAGACGTAAGATTATTATGGAGCAGGAGGATGATGATTTAGATGGACTGAATTATCTTGCAGGAAGAACGGTGGATTATATCAACAAGCAGGCAATGAACGGAACTGTTCTTGCCCATGTGGATGGTGAGATTCCAAACTTAATGATTACACTTCCATATATGAGTGAGTTTAACCTTGGTGAGTTATTCTACTTCTTTGAGTTTGCCTGTGGTGTTTCCGGTTATGTACTTGGCGTTAATCCATTTAACCAGCCGGGTGTAGAAAGCTACAAGAAGAATATGTTTGCATTGCTTGGTAAGCCGGGCTATGAGGAGCAGAGAAAAGAGCTGCTTGCAAGAATGAACAAAGAGAAATAATAGTATGGTAAAAGATTACGGGTAAGCTTTCATTGGGCTTACCCGTTTTTTCTCTTGTATTTTAAATGATTTCACAGTATAATGTTAATTTGTGGGTGAACAGTTAATGAGGGATTTTTTGTGACCAATTAATAACACACATGGAATAATATACCTTAAGAAGAGGTTATAAAATACGGAGGATATTGTATCATGACAGATAATTCAAGCCTGGGGATGGATTATGATAAATATGCAGGTATACTTGCACATCCAACCTCTTTTCCGGGTCCTTATGGCATTGGAGATATGGGACCTGGAGCCTATGCATTTGTAGATTTTCTGGAAAGGGCGGGATTAAATATCTGGCAGGTATTGCCAATGGGGCATACCGGATTTGGGGATTCGCCATATCAGCCTTTCTCATCCTTTGCAGGACAGCCATTGATCATCAGTATTGATGACCTTCGGAAGGCAGGGCTTTTATGGGATGAAGATTTTTGGGAAATGCCAAAATGGGATCCAAACCATATTGAGTATGGTGAGGTTATAGAGTTTAAGACAGCACTGTTAAAGAAAGCCTATGGGCGTTTTAAGGATCCCCAGATACAGGATGCCTATTCCACAAGTGAGGAATTCCTTGCAGAATATGCGGATTTTTGTGAAAAATCCCACTGGTTAGATGATTATGCACTCTTTATGGCAGGTAAAGATTATTTTGAGGGTGCTCCATGGTATATGTGGGAGGATTCATTAAAGAAGCCGACAGAAAAACAGAAAGCAGAGTGGATGGAAAAGCTGTCTGAAGAGGTGGAGTATTATCGTTTTATCCAATATTTATTCCATAAACAGTGGTTTGCATTAAAAGAATATGCCAACAGTAAAAATATTAAGATTGTAGGAGATATTCCGATTTTTGTGGCATGGGACAGTGCAGACGTGTGGTGCAATAAGAAATTATTTGATCTGGATTCCAAAGGATATCCAAAGACAGTAGCCGGCGTGCCGCCGGATTATTTCTCAGCAACCGGCCAGTTATGGGGCAATCCATTATATAAATGGAACGAACATACCAAGACGGGTTATGACTGGTGGTTCAAGAGAATTCGTCACCAGTTGAAACTGGCAGATTTTCTGCGGATAGATCATTTCAGAGGTTTTGACAAATACTGGGCTGTGCCTTATGGAGAAGAGACGGCGGTGAATGGTAAATGGAAGAAAGCGCCGGGCGTGAATTTCTTTACCCAGTTAGAGGCAACCCTTGGTTATAATATGCCAATCATAGCGGAAGATTTGGGAGAAATCGACCAGTCCGTTATTGATCTCAGGGATAAATTTGGATTGCCGGGAATGAAGATTTTACAGTTTGGTTTTGAAAATCCGGATGAAAACAGTTTTCTTCCACATAATTATATTAGAAACTGCGTATGTTATACCGGTACTCATGATAATGATACAACTCTTGGCTGGTATCAGAAGTGTTACGAGCAGTCCAGGGATAAGCTTAGAAGATACTACAACACAGATGGTGGGGATGTATGCTGGACTTTGATCCGGGCATGTTTCTCCTCTGTAGCAAATATAGCAATTGTTCCAATGCAGGATGTCCTTTGCCTGGGTTCTGAGGCAAGAATGAATACTCCTGGTGTAGCAGAAGGCAATTGGGCATGGCGGTTCCGCATGGAGGATATGACACCGCGTTTAGAGGCGAGATTGTATGAGACAGCAAAATTATATGGAAGATAGATAAAGGAGTGGCTGGTATGCGGAGTGTATTCGTATTGACATTTTTATTTCTGTTTCTGGTATTAATGATACCGGTGCATTTGATTCTATTGCTTATTGGCAAATGGAATCCGGATCTTCGATACCGTATCGGCAATGCCATTGTATATTGGGCGTTCCGCTGGGAACTGTTTCAGGCGGGAGCACATATTGAGGTAAAGGGAGTGGAAAATATCCCCTCTGAGCCGGTATTATTTGTATCGAATCATAGAAGTTATTTTGATATACTGGTACTCCACACTACAAGCACAAAACGACCTGGATTTGTGGCAAAGGCAGAAATGGATAAGTTCCCTCTTCTGAACTGGTGGATGCGGGACATCTGCTGTCTGTTTCTGGACAGAAAGGATATGCGTTCCGGTATCGAGATGATCAAGGATGGTGCCCAGTTGATCAAAAATGGACACTCCATGGTGATATGTCCGGAGGGAACCCGTAATCACAAACAGGAATTGCTGCCATTTAAAGAGGGAAGTCTCAAAATGGCAGAGAAAGCAGATTGTCCGGTGGTTCCGGTCACATTGATCGATACGGATCAGTTATTAGAGGTAAGACCCGGGTTTGATATACGGAAGGCAGATGTTAAGGTTATTTATGGAAAGCCGTTCTATATGAAAGATCTGCCAAAGGAACAGCGCAAAAAAGCGGGTGCTTATGTACAGGGAATTATAGAAGACACAATAAAACAGGAAACCGGACAGATGTTGCCGGATATGGAAAAGGAGGAAAATGAATGAGTCCACTTGTCATTACACTAATTGTAATAGTTATTTTAATCGGTATTTTAGTTGCGTTGTATTTTGTTGGTAACAAGATGCAGAAAAAACAGATGGAGCAGAAGGAGCAGATGCAGGCAGCAGCACAGATGACTTCTATGCTGATCATCGATAAGAAAATGATGAAGCTAAAGGATTCAGGGCTTCCAAAGGTGGTTATGGAACAGACACCAAAGCGTTTTCGAAATGCAAAGATGCCGATTGTAAAGGCAAAGGTTGGTCCGCAGACGTTAAATTTGATTTGTGACGACGGTATTTTTGATGACCTCCCGACCAAGTGTGAAGTTAAGGCAATGGTCAGCGGAATCTATATCACAGAGATTAAGAGTATCCGTGGAAAGAAGAAAAATGCACCAGAAGAACCGAAAAAGAAGAGTTTTGGTGCCAAGATGAGAAAGAAACAGCGTGAGCTTCAGGCAGAATATGCCAAGGAAGAAAAAGAGAAGGAAGCAAAGAAAGCAGCAAAGGCTGAAGAGAAAAAGAAACAGGAACAGGCAAAGAAAATTACAAAATAATTGGCAGTAATATAATGCATCAATCTGCGGAAATATGAAAATGTACCGGCCCCGGAATCGAATGAATGGAGGCCGGTATTTTTACTCTATAGGATTAGGGAATCTAAAGATTCCCTTTGAAACATCCGACATATAGAATAAGTGATGATTTTAATGGATATTGAAATATAGATGATCAATGAGTTTGAAACGAGGTGGCATAATGAATTATCAGATTGGCAGTAATAATCAACAGACAGGATATGACAATTCTTTATTTGGCGGTACAGGAATCGGCGGTGCCGGAGCAGCCGGCGGTGCTGCAGACCAGAGTGGAAATAACAGTATATTAAGCGGTAACAAGATAGGTGATCTGCTGGCTTGCAAACTGGTAAAAGGTGGAAAGGAGCCGGTGCTTGACCTGAATGGAATTCAGATTAAGACAAAGGCTGCAAAGGAATTAGACAACGCAAAGCCTGGTGATACAATTTATCTGAAAATACAGGGGGCAGATGCCAGCCAGGTTTCATTAAAGATAGTAGGCATAAAGCAGCAGGAACAGGCATCGAATTTAAATGCGGCTACCAGTGCACAGGTCATGCAGAACACGGAACAGTTTTCGGATATGATCAAGGAAAATCTGGACGGGGCATTGGATGAAGAGACGGCAAAGGAAAACCAGAAGGAGATTCTCAGAAATTTGTCCACGGATGAAATTGCCAGACTTCGTATGATGCAGATTGATGTGACCAATGCAACATTATCGGATCTGATGGGAATGGTAATCACAATCCGTGCGGGAGAACATCGTGAAGAGGTGAACCAGCAGCTGGGAGATATTGTGAAGGAAACCATTGGCAGGTTAAGGAACAGTTTCATGGCAGGAAGCCAGAGTGGAAAGAATGTGGAGCAGGGAAGCAGTGACGTTACCGGTATGGCAGATGCTTCGTCAGAACAGATAGACACCGCCTATACAGGAATGAGCCGCTTGAACAGCGAGGGATATATTGTAAATGTTCCACCGGCAGGCAGTGCCATGAAGGCGGCAGGTGACGGAAACAAGGCAGGGGGAACACAGGCAGAAGGAGCATTACATGTTAGTGAGGAGCAGCTCATTTATATGGTAAAGAATAATATGGATTTTACCATAGAAAATCTGGAGACTGCCAGAAACAGTGTCAATGAAGACAGTCCGTCACAGGAACTTCCCATTAACAGCCAGGTATGGAATGATATTTATCCCCAGGTGACTGGGATTATTGAAGCGGCAGGAATGTCAGTTACGGAACAGAGTCTTTCCGGAGCACAGTTTATGTTAAAACATGAACTTCCAATTACGGTGGATTCTTTAAGACTTTATATGTCAGTCAACGCTTTAAACCAGCGTGGTCTTCAGGAGGGACAGATAGAAGCAAATATCAACGAGCAGATTGTTCTCGGTAATCCACCGGAGCAGGCAAGGATCAGCGGAAGTACCCTGCATGAACGGGCAGAGCAGCTGGTGGAAAAAGTACAGGCGATTACGGCACGTTCTGTGGATACTGCGGTAAGTCAGGGAAAACCTCTTACTATTTCTTATCTGTATAACAGTTCCATGCGGAATGTGGATGTAAAACGGATGCATATGCCGGTAAATACCGGTGCGGAGGGGGCAAGCCTTTCTTTAAGCGGACTGTCTCAGGATGGAAGCCGGGCAGAGGGAGCCGGTGCACCTTTATCCACTAATCCGGCGGCGGTATCGGCACGGAGACAATTAGAAGAAATCCGCCTGTCTATGACTTTTGAGGCGGCAAACAGACTGGTGAGACAGGATATTAATATTGATGCCAAACCATTGTCCCAGATTGTAGAGGCACTTCGCGACCAGGAAAACAATTATTATCAGAATGTGGTTTCTGCCCATGATCTCCATGACATTCCGGAGGATGTGGATCTGCTGAAGGAAACATTGAAAGAAACCGACAGCTTAAAGACGCTGCCGGCATATGCTTTGGGAGAAATGATAAGAAAACCGTCTATTACAATGGGCGGTTTGTATGAGACCGCCAGTCATATCAAAGCATCTTTAGCAGGAAATGCATACGAAACCATGATGACAAGACCCCGGAAGGACATGGGAGATTCCATTGCAGAAGCATTTCAGAATGTGGATGCCATTTTAGAGGGCATGGATATGGATAGAAATGAAGAGAACCAGAGGGCTGTCCGCATTTTGGCATATAATGAAATGGAATTGAATGAGACCAATATTGCAAGTGTTAAAACAGCAGACGCAAAGGTACAGCAGATGTTTGAAACGCTGACACCGCAGATTGTGTTGAATTTAATCCGGGAGAATAAGAACCCATTAAATATGACCATTGATGGGCTGAATGAGGAAATCATGCAGCAGCGGGAAATCCGGGGTGTGACAGATGAACAGAGATTTTCAGAATTTCTATATCAGATGGACAGAACCAATGCCATTACGGAAGAAGAACGGCAGAGTTTTATTGGCATTTACCGTCTTCTTGATAAGGTGGAGAAATCCCACGGAAAGGATATTGGTGCCGTTATAAGAAATGGCCAGGAGGTAACACTTAGTAACCTGTTTTCCGCAGATAAAAGCCGGAAGGTACGGGGAATGGATGTATCAGTGGACGATAGTTTTGGAGAACGGGTTAATGTGGAAACCCCGTCCGGCAGCATTTTAAATCAGATTGAGACCGCATATAACCAGACGCTTACCAGCAGCATTCTTCGTCATATCCGTCCGGAGACGTTAAAGAGTCTGGAAGGAACCGATTACCAGAATATGAGTTTTGAAGAACTGAATACCATAATGCGGGCAGGCGATACCGGAGAAGGAGAATCGGAAATTGCAGAACAGATTTCCGGAGAATTGCAGGAGGCTCTTTCCTATGAAGCGGAAGTGGAAACCATGTTAGAAGCAAATGATATGCCAAAGACGGTTACTAACATTCTCGCAGCACATCAGGTTATGTATGGCAAAGACGGCATTTATGGTATGATCCGGAACATCAAAGGCAATCTGCCGCGGGAAAGATGGGAACAGATTACGGCACAGGAGAGCAGTATACTGGAAAATCTGGAGAGCAAAGAGGATGTGGTGTATGGATTGGAACATATCCGCTCCGGCCTTTCAGAGGCGGTGCATGATAAAGAGAAGGATGGAACCATTACCGCCATGGATATACAGGCACTCAAATATCTGAATGCAGGTATGCCGATTGCCATGCGTGCAGTGGAACAGGATGTATTTCAGATTCCGCTGGTAATCAATGACGAGGTCAGTATCATGAAAGTTTCCATTTTGCGGGATGGCAGTCATGCAGGTGAAATTACAGCCACAATGAATACGCCGAAATATGGTGATTTAGAGGCTTACATCCATGTGGAAGGAAATCAGATAGAAGGCTATGTCGTAACAGAGGAAGAGAGTGGACAGCGGGCTTTAGAAGCAAATGAACTGACACTCCGTTCTGTCTTTGCAAAAGTCGGAATGGAGGTCCGGGATTTGCGGCTGGACGGCACAAAACCGGCACAATACGGTCTGGGTAATGAAGAGGAGGTTCCGGTTTCCAAACTTTATAAAGTGGCAAAGCAGCTGTTAACAGCTATAAAGTTGAGTGGCATTGCAGCCGATAATTAATTTATAGAAATGATTGCAAAATGGACTAAGGAAAGTCCATATGAATAAGACAGCCGGTGCGAAAATGGAGGTTTGGCCGCTGGACAATACAGGATTGAGGTGACAGAGATGAGACTGAATCATAACGCACTGGCTTATACAGCCAATAATAACCTGAATGCGATTAATCGCAATTTGACAAAATCCATGGAAAGACTTTCTTCCGGATATAAGATTAACAAATCATCGGATGACCCTGCAGCAAAGGCGATTTCCCAGAGAATGCAGGCGCAGATCCGGGGGCTTGACAGGGCAGTGGATAATTCCAATGACGGAATTTCCCTGATTCAGACGGCAGAGGGTGCCTTGAATGAGGTACATTCTATTTTATCAAGAATGCGTGAACTTGCGGTTCAGGCAGCAAATGAGACTTTTGACGAGACAGACAGAGATGCCATACAGGCCGAGATAGACCAGCTTCAGGATGAGATAGACCGTATCTCAGAAACAACGGATTTTAATGGGCGGAAACTGTTAAATGGAGAGTTGAATAAAAAGGGCTATACGGATAAAGACCAGGTATCCATTGTAGAGATTGGCGGAGATATTGATCCTGGTGTTTATGGGTTATCCATTACGGGAAATGGAACCCAGGCAGCAACCACAATGAACGTAATCCCGGATGGAATGGTGGTTTCCAAGGCACAGGAGGGAACACTGCTCATTAATAATTTTGAAATTGCAATCAGTGCAGGTATGACCGGTGCAGAGATAAATGAAGCTATCCGGAATGCGACAGGTAAGATTGGTATTGATTTTAATTCTGCAACGGGAGCGGTTACCACACAGGAGTACGGAAGTAAACAGCATATTACATTATCTGCATCCAATGAAGAATTGAAGAATCTGTTTGGTGTAGACGGTTCCACGGTATATGGAACCAACGCCACAGTAGATTTCAGTCTGGACAATGGTGAAAGAGTCGGATTTCAGGATACAGCAACGGTGGAAGCCCAGGGCAACCGTATTACCGTAACCGATAAAAATGGATTTAAGATGGTATATGACGTAGATCCAAACAGCGGAACCGTTGATCCGGTTAATATTACTGTGCTGTCAGCAGGTCCTATGGTACTGCAGATTGGTAATAACGAAGGACAGACCCTTAATGTAAATATCAATAAAACCACGGCAGAATCCCTGGAAATTAATACTATTAATATATACACCCATGAATATGCTTCGGATGCCATTGAAAGAATTGATGCAGCGGTTTCCAAGATTTCCGGTATCCGTTCTTCACTGGGTGCTTATCAGAACCGTTTAGACCACACAGTAACCAACCTGGATACTGCAAATGAGAATCTTACCAGTGCAGTGTCCCGAATCCAGGATACAGATATGGCAGAAGAGATTACAGAATATACACAGCAGAATGTATTAAGCCAGAGTGCTTTGCAGATGCTGATGAAATCCAATGCAAGACCGGAGGGGCTGTTGCAGCTCTTCCAAAGATAATACCTGAAATCCCTGTTTAGTGGGGTTGTGGGGAATTTCACACATTCAGGTGGTGAAGGCTTGTGTGGGGGACAGGAAAGAAACGGTGCTCCATTATGCTAACCGTTCCAACGAGCCTCAAACACATGAAAAATCTCAGCTTGAGGGC
>JBJEJE010000103.1:0-11007 GCA_051877755.1 Lachnospiraceae bacterium
AGTCAGGTATCATGGTAACAATCCATGCTTACACAGGTGATCAGATGACTCTTGATGGTCCTCAGAGAAAGGGTGACTTAAGAAGATCTCGTGCAGCAGCAGTTAATATCGTTCCTAACTCAACAGGTGCAGCTAAGGCTATCGGTCTTGTTATTCCAGAGTTAAATGGTAAGTTAATCGGTTCTGCTCAGCGTGTTCCTACCCCAACAGGTTCTACAACAATCTTAACAGCAGTTGTTAAGAAGGCAGATGTTACTGTTGATGGTATCAATGCAGCTATGAAGGCAGCAGCTAATGAGTCATTTGGTTATAACGAGGACGAAATCGTATCTTCAGATATCGTTGGTATGAGATATGGTTCATTATTTGATGCTACTCAGACAATGGTTTCTAAGATTTCTGATGACTTATATGAGGTACAGGTAGTTTCTTGGTATGATAACGAGAATTCATACACATCTCAGATGGTAAGAACAATCAAGTACTTCTCAGAGTTAGCATAATCCATATTCTAAAATTAGAATTATTAAGACCTAAAGGGTCCGGTCTATTTGGACCGGACTCTTTTTTATGTAAACATTAAGATATGTGTAATGGAAACCATGTCAAAATGCTTATAAAACAAAAATATAACTAGGAGGGTTTTTCAATGTCACTTAATAAGAAATCAGTAGATGATATTAATGTAAAAGGTAAGAAAGTTTTGGTTCGTTGTGATTTTAATGTACCATTAATCGATGGTAAGATTACAGATGAGAACCGTTTGGTTGCAGCTCTTCCAACAATTAAGAAGTTGATTGCAGATGGAGGCAGAATTATTCTTTGTTCCCATTTAGGCAAGGTTAAGACAGAGGAAGATAAGCAGACCAAGACATTGGCACCGGTTGCTGCCCGTTTATCGGAGTTATTAGGACAGGAAGTGAAATTTGCAGCTGATCCGGAGGTAGTTGGACCAAATGCAAAAGCAGCAGTTGAGGCAATGAAGGATGGCGAAGTAATCTTGTTAGAGAATACTCGTTTCAGACCGGAAGAGACAAAGAACGGGGAGGCATTTTCTAAGGAATTAGCTTCTTTATGTGATGTATATGTGAACGATGCATTTGGTACAGCTCACAGAGCACATTGTTCAAATGTTGGTGTTACACAGTTCGTAGAAGGTGATTGTGTAGTAGGTTACTTAATGCAGAAGGAAATTGACTTCTTAGGTAATGCAGTAAACAATCCAGAGAGACCATTTGTAGCAATTCTTGGTGGTGCTAAGGTTTCTTCTAAGATTTCTGTTATTGAAAACCTGTTGGATAAGGTTGATACATTGATCATTGGTGGTGGTATGGCCTATACATTTATGGCTGCACACGGTGAGGAAGTTGGTAAGTCATTATTAGAGGAAGATTACAAAGATTATGCTTTGAAGATGGAAGAAAAGGCAGCAGCTAAGGGCGTTAAGCTCTTGATTCCAATTGATACGGTTGTAGCGGATGATTTCTCTAACGATGCAAACTTTAAGGTTGTTGGACGTGGTGAGATTCCTGCTGATATGGAAGGTCTTGATATCGGACCAAAGTCTGCTGAGTTATTTGCAGATGCAGTGAAGGGTGCTAAGACTGTTGTTTGGAATGGTCCTATGGGATGTTTTGAAATGCCTAACTTCGCAAAGGGTACCATTGCAGTAGCTGAGGCAATGGCAGAATTAGAAGGTGCAACAACCATTATCGGTGGTGGAGATTCTGCAGCAGCTTGTAACCAGTTAGGTTTTGGTGATAAGATGACTCATATCTCTACTGGTGGTGGTGCTTCTCTTGAGTTCTTAGAGGGAAAGGAATTACCAGGTGTAGCAGCAGCAGACGATAAGTAAGACCTTAGCGAAAACGAGCCGAAGGCGAAGTTTGAGCTTAGTTCGAACTTATGTCGACGGAGTTGACGAAGCCGAGCCGAAGGCGAAGGGCAAGTCTTACGCAGATCGACAAAGTAAGACCTTAAACGAGCCGAAGGCGAAGTTTGAGCTTAGTTCGAACGGAATAAATTAGACATAAGGAGATATAAAAGCATGGCAAGAAAGAAAATTATCGCAGGCAACTGGAAGATGAACAAAACTCCTAGCGAGGCAGTTGCATTAATTAATGAATTAAAGCCATTAGTAGCAAATGATGAAGTAGATGTAGTATTCTGTGTACCTGCTATTGATTTATCTGTAGCAATTGAAGCAGCAAAAGGAACCAACATTGAAATTGGTGCAGAGAATATGTATTTTGAAGAGAGTGGTGCTTACACAGGAGAAATCGCTCCAAATATGTTAACAGATTTAGGTGTTAAGTATGTTATCATCGGTCACTCAGAAAGACGTGAGTATTTTGCTGAGACAGATGAAACTGTCAATAAGAAAGTATTAAAGGCATTTGAACATGGTATTACACCAATCATCTGTTGTGGTGAGTCTTTAACACAGAGAGAGCAGGGTATTACAATTGACTGGATTCGCCAGCAGATTAAGATTGCATTTTTAAATGTTACAGCAGATCAGGCTAAGACAGCCGTTATCGCTTATGAGCCAATCTGGGCAATCGGAACTGGTAAGACTGCAACTTCTGATCAGGCAGAGGAAGTTTGTGCAGCAATCCGTCAGGTAATTGGTGAGATTTATGACGATGCAACAGCAGCAGCAATCCGTATTCAGTATGGTGGTTCTATGAATGCCGGTAATGCAGCAGAATTGCTTGCTAAGCCAGATATTGATGGTGGTCTGGTTGGTGGAGCATCTCTGAAACCGGAATTCGGACAGATTGTAAATTACAATAAATAGTCCATAACGAAGGAGTGAATGTGTACTCACTCCTTCGTATTTTATTTACGTGGGAGAAGAAAATGAATAACAAAAGAATCAGAAAAATCTTATTGACCTGTTTTGTGTGTATTTTATTTTGTAAGACTCCTGTTTTTGCACAGGAGTTATTTACTGTAACCGGAAAATGTACAGAAGAACAAAAGGTAACTTTAGAAATTTTTGTTGTGAATGAAAGCAATATAGCTGGTTTTGATATTTACCGTGCGGATATGGCAGGTGGTGAATATCAGTATATTGGAAATGTAGTTGCCGATTCCTGGAGCTACTATTATTCAACATATGATGATTATGATGAAGATAATATGCCAGACTATTCTTATACAGATGAAACGGTACTAAACTTATACCAGACCTATTATTACCGGGTAATGGCATACCAGTATATTGACGAGGAAGAAGAAACCAAAAGTTATATTCAAAGTACGGATGTCAGTGTCTTTATTGTGGGAGCAGGTCCTGCTATAACTTACGCGAATCGTAAGGGAAAGAACAGTGCATTGCTAAAATGGAATCCGGTATCCGGAGCAGATGGATATTATATTTATTGCGTATCCGATATGGACAGCAATGGTAATATGTTTTATCCGGATCTTTACGATGAATCGCAGTATACATTGGTAAAGACGATAAATGGAGGAAATCAGACCAGTGCAACATTTAGCAAGCTGACAAATGGAGTTACATATTCATATCGGATTTATGCATATAAAGAGATGAATGGTACACAGATACTGAGTTTATCATCGGAAATAAAGAGCATACCAATGGATTATTATGCTTATTTTAGTGAGGATTATACACAAAAGGTAAAACGGGCATTTGGTACGTTGAAAAAACGGGACAAAAACTTTAAAACAGCTCAAAAAGCAAGTAAACAGATGAAAACGATTAAGATTAAAGTCTGGGATTTTGCAAATGGAAAAAGCGGTAAAAAAGTAACAAAGATAAAATATTTAACAGTAAATAAAAAACTTGCACCGACAATCCAGCAGATTTTTAAGGAAATTTATAATAGTGATGAGAAACAGGTTATACATGATATAGGCTGTTATAGTTACCGGACAGGACAGCATATGTACGGTCTGGCGATTGATGTTAATGCCAATGAGAATTATATGATTGATGGTAAAAAGATAATAGCAGGAAAATACTGGAAACCAAAGTCCGATCCGTATTCCATTCCAAATAATAGTGAATTTGTCAGAATCATGCGCCGTTATGGTTTTGAACGGGGAGAATGGGGAGACCGGAAAGATTACATGCATTTTTCGTATTTTGGGACCTGATTCGGCAAAAACAGGAAAAGTTAATCGCTTTTCCTGTTTTTTCGTAAAAAAATACTTTTCATATTCTTCCAAAAAAGGTATAATATTTAGCGTATATTGTAAAACAAGAGGAAAGAGGTATCAAAATGTACAAGATTGTTAGCAAAGAAACCCTCAACAGTGCTGTTGAGCTTATGGAGATTGAAGCACCATTTGTTGCAAACAAATGTGAGGCGGGTCAGTTTATTATTGTTCGCGTAGACAAGGATGGTGAGAGAGTACCTCTTACGATTGCGGATTATGACAGAGAGAAGAAGACCGTTACCATTATTTATCAGGTGGTTGGTTATTCTACGGAACTGCTTTCAAAGAAACAGGCAGGAGATTATGTGGAAGATTTTGTTGGACCATTAGGACAGCCTGCTCCGTTGCATAAGTGTGATCATGTAATTGGTGTAGCTGGTGGTGTTGGTTCTGCTCCGCTTTATCCACAGCTTCGTAAACTTCATGAAATGGGAGTGAAGGTAGATGTGATCATTGGAGGACGTTCTGCAGAATTTGTTATTTTAAAAGAGAAATTTGAGGAATTCTGTGATAATGTATATATTGCAACAGATGACGGAAGTCTTGGGACAAAAGGATTTGTTACAACTGTATTGCAGGATTTGATTGATAAGGGTGAGAAGTTTGATGAAGTAATTGCCATTGGACCGCTTATCATGATGAAGAATGTGGTAAATGTAACCAAACCGCTTAATATTCCAACGGCTGTATCCTTGAATCCGATTATGATTGATGGTACTGGTATGTGTGGCGGATGCCGTGTGACAGTTGGAGGCGAGACCAAATTTGCCTGTGTTGATGGACCGGATTTTGACGGATTCCTGGTGGATTTTGAAGAATGTATGAAGCGTCAGGGAATGTTCAAAGAAGAAGAGCATGCCTGCAAACTGGCAAATGCATAATTGCACATACGGATATAATGGATAATAGAAATTAGGTGGATTAAAGGAGATATACACAATGGAAAAGAATATGAGTATGACAAAGGTAGCAATGCCAGAGCAGGAACCAAATGTTCGTAATAAGAACTTTTCTGAGGTTGCTTTAGGCTATACAAAGGAAATGGCGATGGAAGAGGCTGCAAGATGCCTGAATTGTAAGCATAAGCCATGTATGGATGGTTGTCCGGTTAATGTTCCGATTCCTGGATTTATCGAGAAAGTTGCAGAAGGTGATTTTGAGGCTGCCTATGAGATTATTACCAGTGAGAATGCACTTCCGGCAATCTGTGGAAGAGTCTGCCCTCAGGAAAACCAGTGTGAAGGTAAATGTGTCCGTGGTATTAAAGGAGAACCGGTTGCAATCGGAAGATTAGAGCGGTTTGTAGCAGACTATCATATGGCAAATGCAAAATCGGCGGAAGTAAATATCGAGAAGAATGGTAAGAAGGTTGCAGTTGTTGGTTCCGGTCCTGCTGGAATTACCTGTGCCGGGGAACTGATCAAGAAGGGATATGATGTAACTGTATTTGAGGCATTGCATAAAGCCGGTGGTGTGTTAAGTTATGGTATTCCAGAATTCCGTCTTCCAAAGGATTTGGTTGCTAAGGAAATTGAAACAGTTGAGAAACTTGGTGTGGATATTGAGACAAATGTTATTGTTGGACGTTCCGTTACCATTGATGAATTGATGGAACAGGGCTATGAAGCGGTATTTGTAGGTTCCGGTGCCGGTCTTCCAAGATTTTTGAACATTCCGGGCGAGAATTTACTTGGTGTATATTCTGCCAATGAATTTTTAACCCGTGTGAATTTAATGAAAGCATATAAGTTCCCGGAAACACCTACCCCTGTTAAGGTTGGTAAGAAGGTTGCTGTTGTGGGGGCTGGTAATGTGGCAATGGATGCTGCAAGAACTGCAAAGCGTCTTGGAGCAGAGGAAGTATATATTGTTTACAGACGTTCGGAAGAGGAACTTCCAGCGAGAGCCGAAGAAGTACATCATGCAAAAGAAGAGGGTATTATTTTCAAATTATTAAATAATCCTTGTGCAATTCATGGCGAAGATGGCTGGGTAACCGGAATTGAAGTAATCAAACAGGAGTTAGGGGAGCCGGATGAATCCGGAAGACGTTCTCCAAAGCCAGTGGAAGGTTCTAACTATGTGATTGATGTGGATACGGTTGTAATTGCAATTGGACAGAGCCCGAATCCATTAATCCGTCAGACAACACCAGGTCTTGAAACACAGAAATGGGGTGGTATCATTGTGGAAGAAGATACCATGAAGACCAGTAAAGATGGTGTATATGCAGGTGGAGATACGGTTACAGGTGCAGCTACTGTAATTCTGGCTATGGGTGCCGGTAAGAAGGCAGCTAAAGCGATTGATGAGTACTTGAACAAATAAAATAGAAATGGATGCAAGAGGGGTAAGCATGGGTGAACGGGATTATCTATGCTTGCCTCTTGTGTTTATGGAGGAATGAATATGTTAAACGACAGCTATGTAGAACAGGCAATAAAGGCGAAACCGGGAAATGATTTTTATTTAAAACTGGCATTGGCAATCTGGATTATCTTTATGGGCATTCCGGTTCTTTGCTTTGTAGGTGGTATTGGTTTGATTTTGTCCATTATAGGAATTTGTCTGTTTTGCTATTTTCTTGGATTTCGCAATCTGGAATATGAATATACTCTGACCAATGGAAGCATTGAGATTGCTGCCATTTATAATGCAAGTAAAAGGAAGGAACTGATGCATTTTGAAATGGAGCAGGTAAAAATGGTTGTGCCGGAAGAGTCTGAACGGATTTCCAATGAGGTATTTGTAAAAACCCGTAATTATACATCAAAGAAGAAAGACAGGCAGGCCATTGCACTGGTGGTGGAAATCAATGGAAAGAACGAGTTGGTTTTGCTGGAGCCAAATGAGAAGAGTATGGAGCATATAAAAGCATATGCAAAAAATAAAATATACGATATTTAAGATAATAAAGAACACAGGCAGGATTAGGACATGAAGGATAATATAATACTGATAGGAATGCCGAGTTGTGGGAAAAGTACAATTGGGGTAGTTCTGGCAAAAGCATTGGGATATCGATTTGTGGATTCCGATTTGGTTATTCAGGAACGTACAGGGCTGCTGTTAAGTGAGATTATTGATTCCCAGGGACTTGAAGGATTTAACAAAATGGAGAATGCAATCAATGCTTCTCTTGACTATCATAAGGCGGTAATCGCTACCGGCGGCAGTGTAATCTATGGCAGGGAAGCAATGGAGCATTTAAAATCCATAGGAAAGGTTGTTTATCTGGAACTTTCCTATGAAACATTGTGTGAACGGATTGGAGATCTGACGGAACGGGGAGTATCCATTAAGGTAGGACAAACCTTCAGGGATTTATATGAAGAACGGAAACCTCTCTATGAGAAATATGCAGATTTAACGATTCATACAGAAAATCTCAGCATCCGGGAGATTGTTCATTTGTTAAAAAAGGAATTATCGCAATAAAAATTCATATTTTTTGCAGACATTTCTTGCAAAATCCGGTTAATATGGTAAACTGTTTTCGGTGGCATATGTGAAAAGCCCCGAAAATTCGAAATAAAGGATGAGTGTTTTCATGGCTTTTAAGAAAGCAATGGGACGTAAAATCCTAATATATGATAAAAGGAGAGAAGTTATGAGTAAGAAACCAGTTGTTTTGATGGTACTTGATGGTTATGGTTTAAATGACAAGACAGAGGGGAATGCAATCGCAATGGCAAATACCCCTGTTATGGATAAGTTGATGAAGGAATGTCCTTTTGTTCCAGGTAATGCTTCCGGACTTGCAGTAGGTCTTCCGGATGGACAGATGGGTAACTCTGAGGTTGGTCATATGAATATCGGTGCCGGCCGTATCATCTATCAGGATTTGACATCCATTACAAAGGCAATTGAAGATGGAGATTTCTTTGAAAATGAGGCAATGTTAGAAGCCATTGATAACTGTAAAAAGAATGGTTCGGATCTGCATTTATGGGGATTGTTGTCTGATGGTGGTGTACACAGCCATAATACCCATTTATATGGTATCTTAGAGTTATGTAAGAAGCAGGGATTCAGCAATGTATATGTGCATCCGTTTTTAGATGGTCGTGACACACCTCCGGCTTCCGGTAAAGATTATGTTGCCGAGCTGGTAGCAAAGATGAAAGAAATCGGCGTTGGTAAAGTGGCTTCCCTTTCCGGACGCTATTATGCAATGGATAGAGATAACCGCTGGGATCGTGTGGAGAAGGCTTATGCAGCACTTGTTTACGGTGAAGGTGAGAAAGCGACGGATCCGGTTCAGGCAATGGAGGATTCTTATGCAAAGGAAGTTACTGATGAATTTGTTCTGCCTACTGTAATCATGGAAAATGACAAGCCTGTAGCAACCGTTAAGCCAAATGATTCCGTTATCTTCTTTAATTTCCGTCCAGACCGTGCAAGAGAGATTACAAGAGCATTCTGTGATGATGAATTTACTGGTTTTGAGAGAAAGAATGGTCGTATGCCGCTTACTTATGTTTGCTTCAAGGATTATGATGAGTCTATTCCAAACAAAATAATTGCATTTAAAAAGCAGACTATTGAAAATACCTTTGGTGAATATCTTGCAAAAATGGGTAAGAAGCAGTTAAGACTTGCAGAGACAGAGAAGTATGCCCATGTTACCTTCTTCTTCAATGGTGGTGTAGAGGAGCCAAATAAAGATGAAGAGAGAACTTTAGTAAAGTCTCCTTCTGTTGCAACCTATGATTTGCAGCCGGAAATGAGTGCGCCTGAGGTTGGCGAGAAGTTAGATGCTGCCATTACCTGTGGAGAATATGATGTTATTATCATCAATTTTGCGAATCCGGATATGGTTGGTCATACCGGAGTCATTCCTGCGGCAGTAAAAGCTGTTGAGCGTGTGGATGCCTGTGTTGGTTCTGCAGTAGAAGCGGTTAAAAAGGTGGATGGCGTATTGTTCATCTGTGCTGACCATGGTAATGCTGAAAAGATGATTGATTACGAGACAGGGGAACCACATACCGCCCATACAACGAATCCGGTACCATTTATTCTAGTTAATTATGGGGATGTAAAATTAAGAGAGGGTGGATGTCTTGCAGATATTGCACCAACTTTATTAGAGATTATGGAACTTCCGCAGCCTGCAGAAATGACCGGAAAAAGTCTGATTGTCAGATAGTTGTAATATTATATGAGATGATTAAAAATTGTGAAGGGGCTGTTACATTAAGAAGATTGCTTAATGTAACGGCTTCTTTTTGTTTCTCATCGTTTATGACTGGAATTGATGTATAAATCTTAAAAATACGGAGATACTTTCCATAAAAGTAATTTTATAGGAAGGATTTATTTCATGAAGGAATATGAGATTTTAGACGTACATGCAATTGAGATTTTAGATTCCAGAGCGAATCCAACATTGGAGGTTACTGTTACCTTAAAGGATGGAATTACCGGCAGTGCAGCGGTTCCTAGTGGTGCCTCCACGGGACAATATGAGGCACATGAACTTCGTGACGGAGATAAGAGGCATATGGGTAATGGCGTAGAGCAGGCGGTGACCAATGTAAATACAAGAATTGCAGATAAGATTATCGGAATGAATGTGTTAGAACAGGCAAAAATCGATCATTTGCTGATCAAGGCAGATGGCACGGATAATAAACGGAAATACGGTGCCAATGCAATACTTGGAGTGTCACTTGCCTGTGCCAAGGCAGCAGCCAATGCAGTGGGGCTGCCATTATACCGGTATCTTGGAGGAGCCAATGCCAAGGTGCTTCCAATTCCGATGATGAATATATTAAATGGCGGTAAACATGCGGATAACACTGTGGATTTACAGGAGTTTATGATTGCTCCTGTGGGTGCGGAAACATTTTCCCACGCAATGGAAATGGCATGTGAAGTGTATCATCACCTGAAAGATGTGTTGAAGGAAAAGGGCTTGTCCACCGGAGTGGGAGACGAAGGCGGATTTGCACCGGATCTGGCAACTACCTATGAGGTACTGGATTTGATTATGGAGGCTATTGACAAGGCAGGTTATAAAGCCGGTGAGGATATCAAGATTGCCCTGGATGCGGCGGCTTCGGAGTTATATGATGAAAATTCAGAGCTATATTATTTTCCGGGAGAAAGTAAAATGGCAGGAAAAGATATCTACCGAAATGCGGAGGAAATGGTGCAGTATTATGAAGATCTGGTAGAGCGTTATCCTATCTTTTCCATTGAAGATGGATTAAATGAAAATGATATGAAGGGCTGGAAGCTTCTGACATACCGTTTGGGGGAAAAGCTGCAGCTTGTTGGAGATGACTTGTTTGTAACCAATACGGTCCGCTTGTCAGACGGTATCCGTGACAATATTGCAAATGCAATCCTAATTAAATATAATCAGATTGGAACACTTACAGAAACATTAGATGCCATTGAAATGGCAAAAAATGCAGGATATAAAACCATTATCAGCCATCGCTCCGGTGAGACAGAGGATACTTTTATTGCAGATTTAGCGGTGGCAGCAGGCTCCGGGCAGATTAAAACCGGTGCTCCATGCAGAAGTGACCGGACTGCAAAATACAACAGGCTTTTAAAAATTGAAGAAGAAATCGGCAAAGTATCGGAATATGCGTTTCGATGAGCAGTGCGAAAATTTTATCGTAACAGCTTCGTCGTGCTTGCACGAAAGAAGCTGCTTAGGATAAAATTTTCATACGGCGAACGCCGTCACCGAGTATGCGAAGCATACGAGGTGCACTGCGAGTGCAGAGAATGAACTGCGGGAAAAAGAACGCCGTCACCGAGTATGCGAAGCATACGAGGTGCACTGCGAGTGCAGAGAAT
>JBJEJE010000104.1:0-10935 GCA_051877755.1 Lachnospiraceae bacterium
GTACTTCCTCATCTTTCCACGGCTGCATTGTAAGTCCGCACTGTCCTATCATTTCATCAGTTTCTTTTAAAATGACTGCCCATAAACCAAAGTTCCACTTTTGATAACGAAAAATCTGTCTATCCAGCCATTCCCGAACTTCATCATCACTAAATGCTCCCTCATACGCATACATCGTTTCTTCATCCTGTAAGATTTTGCATAAAGAATCATAATCCATCTGATTCATCTCACGCAAATATAATCTATCCGTCTCCAATATCATATTTTCCTCCAAACAATCCCGATTTTCTATTCTCGTTAAACCCGATACTATCACACTATTATTTCATTTTGAAATACTGCTTTCATTTTAGCAATTGCCATATCCGTTTTCTCCTGATTTCTTCTTGCAATAACATATAACTGCAAATTGGAATTTACATTCTACACATTGTTTCATACAAACCTGGTATAAATGTCGTAGCTAATATTTGCACTACAGTCGCAACATCTATAATTGCATGACCAACCATTATTGGCAAAGGATTACGTTTTTTGTAATAATACCAACATAAAATAATGGTTAATGGCAAAAATGATATAAATCTGTAAATGATATATTTTGTATCAAATAAAACTGGTATAAAACTGTGCTGAAGTGCAAAGAAAAATGCAGGAACAATAATTGCACAGAACTTATTTTCTATACCATTTACACCGCATCCTAAATATAATCCATCTTCTGCCAATGCTGTTGTTACTGGTAAAAGCAGAACATTAATAACTGCCAACACTTTAGGAATTGGTGCAATCAGCATTGGCGCTCCATAAGGAATAACTCCATAGCACAAATAACCAGCCAAATACATGCCAACCATTCCCACAACTACTACCAATATAGTAATACCTACAACTTGTTTTACTTTCGTCTGCCCTTTTTTATAATTAATCAGTTCCCAATACGTCTTGTTGCCTTTCTTGGCAACAGCAATTAACAAAAGAATTGTAAAGATATTTACAATTGTAGCCATAACAGACCACCAATTACTAATTTCACTTACATCCTTATGTACAATTTGAGAACAGATTATAAATACCAATAAAAATACAACACATCGAATTGGCAATAAAACCATACTAACTTTCTTATTCATTCTGTTTCCTCCATCGCGTAAAAATAGGAATCTACAAAATCGATAAATCCCGATTGAGATTTCACCTGTTCTAAGGGATTTAATAATTGTTATATTTTATTATCAAATATCTCACAAGTCTTTGAAAACACTAAATTTGTCGCAGGTGAACTTTCCCTTAGACTTTCCCTTGTGTTATATCTTCCCATAGGGTTTCACACACACTGATAAGGGAAAAAACAAGGGAAAAGAAATCTCATAACACAGTATAACACAAAATAACAATGACATGGTGAACTGATTGAAATGCTTTCTAATATTTTATTTGGAGGACGATCTTATGAACAATAATTTTACATATCAATTCGGAATGTACGATCCTGATACCGATTCTGTTATCGTGAAGCTGTATGACCATATGACACTTACATTAAATTGCAGACGATACAATTCTTTTGTTCGTTTTTTAGAACCAGATGATATCGTCTATCTATATAAACTTGCCGAAGAAAATCCACTAACCTATGCAAAGCTTGCATTAAAGCAAAATGGATTACAAGATTATGTGGATGCGATGGAAGAGTTTAACTGAAACAAATTCTTCCTTTACAGTCAAAAGCACCGTCGTGACATCTCACTTGATACCACAAACGGTGCTTTCTCATATTATCTTAATATCCTTTCATCTTAACCTTGGAAGATAACCCTTTACTCTTAAATAACTTCATATAATCAGTAAGCTTCTTCTTTGGTACTTTGATGGTAGTTGCCTTGGTAAGTCCCTTAAAGGCATTCTTTGCAACTGTCTTTGATGTAAGCTTTGTTGATGTAATCTTGATGGTCTTTATCTTCTTACATCCGCTAAATGCATAAGCTCCAATCTTTGTCGTCTTGCTTGGAAGTGTCACGCTTGTAAGAGAAGAACATCCCTTAAATGCGTATGCTCCAATCTCTGTTACATTCTTGCCGATTGATACTGTCTTAAGCTTTGTTGCCCCATAAAAGGCATTCTTTCCGATAGCCTTAATATTGCTTCCAATCGTTACCTTGGTCACTGTTTTATTATCCTTAAAAGCATTATCTGCAATCTTTGTAACCTTATAAATAACTCCGTCAATCTTCACCGTTGTTGGAATGGTAACGGTTTTTGTTTTCTTATCTACTGGTTCCTTATATGTAACTTCCTTCCTTGTTACATCTGCCACTTCAACCTTTGCAACAACCTTATCGTCTAGTACCACATCCCCCTTCTTTGGCGACTCCGGTGTGGTAGTTTCCTTCTTCGGAATTGCTTCCGTCTTTGTCTTACCGCAGACGTTGCAGGTATAGGTCATTACTCCTTCTTCCGTTTCTGTAGCTTCCTTTGTAACCTTTCCTGCGTCCCAGGTATGCTCTGCCTGATCAGCAATCTCCTCTGCATGTCCACAGGTGGATGCATGCCAATGATAGGTTGCATCATAGGTCCACTTTGTGTCAAATGTATGGATATGTATCTCCACAATGGTAACGCTATCGCCAAGTACCTCCTTAAGTGCCTCCCTAAAGCTGTCTCCTGCTTCCTCCGGAACATTGACGGTTACTTCTGTTTCAGAAATCGCACTTGCAATTCCCTCCGGGACTGTGGTTCCGTTAAAGGTTATGATGGTCGCATCGCCAAAGGCTCCACTGCCAACTTTTGTTACAGTTTCCGACACTTCAATCTCGTTTACGTCCACATCACTAAATGCATTCTCTGAAATCTCAATTACTACAAAGGTCTGCTCGGATCCACTGACCGTTATTTCACTTGGAATGGTTACTTTGCCATCCGTAATGTTATCATCCAAAGTCTCATCTATTCCAATCACTTTAACTGCTACATAAGGGACGTCATTTTCGGATACGGTAACCAACTGCCCAACCAGTTTTCCGTCCTCTCCTATTTCTGTAATCGCTTGATAAATGATTCCATTTATGTTTTCTTCCCAGACTTTATTACAGATACTACATACACCATTTTCATAATTATGTCCATGTGGAGCAACGATATCTCCCGCTTCAATAATAGGAATTGTAACGTTTGCTTTTTCATCATTGTATTCACATATTATTTTTAACGAAGTTGCACTTTCATTCGAAGAAACAGATAACAGGCCCGAATCCGAAATTGAAGTTTCTTCAGAAACATTCCCTTCAAGACTCCATGTGACATCTTCTGAATATTGGTCAATATCTGTATATACTCTTGCAGAAAACTGTTTTGTGCTATCCGTTTCCACTTCTGATGTATCACCAATAATCATTGGATAGTTTAACGGAATAAAGGAAATATCTTTTTCATTTGCATATTCCTCTACAACCGAATCCTTTTTACCATAGAAAGTAGCTGATGTTCCGTTTGAAAAAGCTTTATCTGAAATTGTCAAAATAGAATCAGGAAACTTAACATTTAATAAGCACTTAATAAAATAAAAAATGTAATCTCCTACATGCACTATTCCTTCATCCAAAACAACACTTTCCAAACTCTCTCTTGCACAAAATCCAAGTGTAGAACAATTGTATGTCTCGATATTAATATTGTAATCCGGCATTACACCTGTTTTCCCTTTGGTATAATGTATCTTTTTCACCCCAGCACATTCACTAAATGTGCTAGTACTCACCGATGTATCATATTGCACATCTACTGGCATTGTCACATCTGTCAAACTCGTACATCCACAAAATGCAAATGATCCGATCGTTTCTATTCCATCTGGTAGTTCTACTGTTTGCAAACTGGTACAGCCATAAAACGCATCATCCCCTATTCCTGTTACCTTATCTGATATCACCGCCGTTTGCAAACTAGTACAGCCATAAAATGCATATTGGGGTATCTCTCCTTCCAGATTTTCGAAATTCACCGTTTTCAAGCTCTCACATCCATAAAATGCATATTCTCCTATCTTCGTCACACTATCCGGCATATCCACTGTTGTCAAGGCTGTGTTATAATAAAATCTATAATCCCCTATATTGATAATCCCCTCATCCAGTATAACACTTTCAAGTCTACTAAACTCGGAACTACCATCATAATCCGGCATTACACCTGTTTTTCCTTTGGTATAATGTATCTTTTTTACCCCAGTACAATTACAAAATGTGTCACTACTACTACTTGACGCATAATATTTCAAATCTACCGGCATTGTTACATCTGCTAGACTCGTACAATCACCAAACGCTCCGTTTCCGATTGTCTCGATTCCATCTGGTATCACTGCCGTTTGCAAACTGGTACAGTCGGAAAATGCATAGTTCCCTATTCCTGTCACCTTATCTGATATCACTGCCGTTTGTAAACTAGTACAGCCATAAAATGCATATTGGGGTATCTCTCCTTCCAGATTTTCGAAATTCACCGTTTTCAAGCTCTCACATCCATAAAATGCATATTCTCCTATCTTCGTCACACTATCCGGCATATCCACTGTTGTCAAGGCTGTGTTATCATAAAATCTATAATCCCCTATATTGATAATCCCCTCATCCAGTATAACACTTTCCAAGCTCTCGCTAGAATACCTTTCAAGTCTACCAACACTTTCTGCCCCGGAACTACCACCATAATCCAGCATTACACCTGTTTGGCCTTTGGTATAATGTATCCTTTTTACCCCAGTACAATTACAAAATGTGTCACTAAGACTATAACCTGACGTATAATATTTCAAATCTGCCGGCATTGTTACATCTTCCAGATTTGCACAACCACTAAATGCTACTTCTCCAACTGTCTCTATTCCATCTGGTATCACTACTGTTTGCAAACTGGTACAGTCGGAAAATGCATAGCTTCCTATTCCTGTCACATTATCTGATATCACTGCCGTTTGTAAACTAGTACAGCCATAAAATGCATATTGGAGTATCTCTCCTTCCAGATTTTCAAAGTTCACCGTTTTCAAGCTCTCACATCTATAAAATGCATATTCTCCTATCTCCGTCACACTATCCGGCAAATCTATTGTTGTCAGTGCTGTGTTATAATAAAATCTACGATCTCCTACATTGATAATCCCTTCATCCAGTATAACACTTTCCAAGCTCTTCCTAGAATACCCTTCAAGCGTCGTAATATCCTGCATTTTACCGAACATACTACCACCAACATAATCCGTCATCACACCTGTTTTTCCTTTGGTATAATGTATCCTTTTTACCCCAGTACATCCTTCAAATGTATTAGCATTACTATCTAACGCATGATAAGTCAAATCTACCGGTATTGTTACATCTTCCAGCTTTGTACAATATTGAAATGCCCCATTTCCAACTGTCTCTATTCCATCTGGTATCACTAGTGTTTGTAAACTGCTACATCCATAAAATGACCAATCTCCAACTGTGTCTATTCCATCTGGCAGCTCTAGTGTTTGTAAACTGCTACATCCATAAAATGCACTCGATCCAACGGTCTCTATTCCATCTGGTAGCTCTATTGTTTGTAAGCTGCTACATTTATAAAATGCACACTTTGGTATCTCTCCTTCAAGATTCTTGAAATTTATCGTTTTTAGGTTCTCACATTTATAAAATGCATAGCTATCTATAGTTTTTATGTTTTCCGACGTAATCGCTGAAAGATTCGTACATCCATAAAATGCATATTCTCCTATTTCCGTCACACTGTCCGGCATATCCGCTGTCACTAATGTACTAGCCCCGTAAAACGTATAGTCTCCTACATTCACTATCCCTTCATCCAGTATAACGCTTTCCAGACTCTTACTTGCATAACGTTCTATCGTACGGAGAAAATAATCCTTATCCTCCACTGAATAACTAGCCTTATAATCTGGCATTATTCCTGTTTGCCCCTTAGTATAATGTATCTTCTTTACACCTTTACAATTATAAAAAGTACTTTCGTTATGTCCATGCGTTATACCTATATCATCTTCGTATTCATACGCATATGCCACATATTCCAAATCTGCCGGCATTGTCACTTCTTCCAGACTGGTACAGTCTCTAAATGCACTTTCTCCGACTATCTCTATTCTGTCAGGTATTACTGCCGTCTGCAAGCTACTACATCCATAAAATGCCCTATCTCCTATTGTGTGTGCAATTTCACACACATCACTTGACTGTCCTTCTTTTAAGTTCAAGCTGAGCAATCCACTACAACTTTGAAATGCATAATCCCTTATGCTTTGTATGTTATTAGGAATCGTAACACTCGCCAAATTATCACAATTATAAAATGCATATTTCCCAATACAGTTCAATTTATCATTAAAATCAACATTATTTATATTATCACAATCATAAAAACAATTATTTCCAATAAATCTCACCGAATATTTGTCGGAAGTAGAACTTAACGTTACTTCATTTGTCACCGTATCAAGTTCTTCATTCATCATCCATCCGCTATACCCATAGTACATAGAATTAATCCATGTGACATATGTACCCTGTCTATGACCGTCTGTAAAGGTTCCTAACACATTACCCTTTGCATCAAATATCCATCCTATTAATGCTGTAGTCATATCAACAATCTGTTTATTTCCTTTATTCCCTGTAATCAGTGCAGAATATGCTGTTGACAAATCTGTTTTCGTCTCAATATTTGTACCTATAATTTGTTCTATTGCATTTAGCTTACTCTCATTTTCTTTCAAGTAGTTTTCAAACTCATCTTCGCTCATCACTGAAGTTGCAACAATTGCTTCTCCAAGGAAATCTTTTTTTTCCTCGTGATCATTATAGATATTTTCAACTGTTTCTTTCAAACTAGAAACGTTAACACAATTTTTAATTTTTGTTAAAGTATCAGTTGCAATATTATACCCTGTATAATTGACCATCTCCGTAAATGTACAATCACCTTCACCATCAAGATTATCAAGAGCAAATGCTGCAATACCAAAAAGCATCTGATTATCCGCAGAATGATAATCTTCTTCACTTTTTACTATTTGTTTGAATACATTTTTAAATCCAACAGTATTTGTGATACCAGCATATTCACTTCCTGAAATAGATTTGTATTGTTGACAAAAGTTATCATACTGGGATAAATCTAAAGACTCAGTATGTCCGAATCTCTTATATCCCCATTCTTCAAATGGTAATGTTGTAACATCGTCCCCGGGATTATTAAAGTTATATATATTGTCTAATGTAGTATCCACATTTTTTCCAACGGCAGGACAAGCATAAGTATAACAAAATATGTGTTCCGCTGTAGCCACAGAATTTTGTTCTGTACTCAATCTACCTGCAACCAAATTAGAGACAGCTGCTCCACGGCTATGTCCCATAATCCAAATTATTCTTCGTTCCTTAGGAATACCATTTTCATTGTTTTCATCATTTGCAGTTACCACCGCCTCAATGTTTGAGATAATTTCATCAGCCGCCAAATAAAAACCCTGGTGATATCCATCATCTCTCTGTCCTAATTTAAAATTACTAAACCACTCGATAGAACCAGGAGTACCTCGAACAGGAATACAGTACAAAGCATATTTTTGTCCGTCATATTCTATCTCTTTACGTGCAAATGAATATGCAACATAGTCCATATCATTAATATTTCCATCCCTATCATCATAATTATAAGTCTTATCTCCAACCAATTCGAAATCGAGTTTATCTTTTGAAAAAATATCTGTAATCATTTCCGGTTTATACGCAGCCGCTGCCAAAACTGCGGAAACCTTTGCAACATCAGGCGAAAAAGTGGTTGCATCATTAAGAAACAATCCGTCATTATAATCAAAAACGGTTTCTCTTGCACTCTTATCATCAACATATTGACACTTTATTGATTTTGTCTCAAAACTATCAACCGGGTCGACACTCTGATTCCCACTTACTTGAGCATAAACCACACTAGTAACAGACAATATAAATACTATTAATGCTCCACATATAATCCTTTTTTTCACTTTAATTACCTCCTCATTTGTTCTTTTTTATCTTGTCTCAATCCTAAATTATTTTTCTCTTGAACATCCAAAGCGAATCACAATCAAATCTAATTATTTAATAATTCATTTTGTCTCACAATCTGAACAATAATATTTGTTGCAATGTTTATTATAACAGAACTTGTGATAAAACGCACGAATCATTTTATCTCTCATCGTTTTTTTACATTTAATGTCTTTTTTGATATCATATATTGTCTGCATTCCAAATATAATATTCTTGTATTTTCAAAAACTCATACCGCCAATCAAATAAACTGACTCATAACAACGAGACAAATTCCTATGCAAATATATACCTCTTTGGTTAAAGTACACCTTCTTTTATATGAGTAAGGGTATTTCTGCCGATTCCTGTATAATCTGCAGCTTCCTCAATCGATAAGGCAATTTTCTCTTGCGTCATAAAATCACCTCCCCACAAATTGCATTATGCAATTTTTCTTATAGGCATAATATAAACCTTTTATATTTTCTTGTCAAGCATTACGAAATTATTTTATTTATTATTAAATTGCATATTGCAGCTATAATAAAAAGATGATATACTCTAACCATACCGAGAAAGGAAGTGAATTGTGATGAAAGACGAGGATTTACGCAAGGTAATAGGTAGCAGAGCAAAACAGCGTCGCATCGAGTTAAATCTAAAGCAGCCTTATGTTGCTGAGAAAATGGGAGTGAACACTTCTACAATTCAGCGATACGAAGCCGGTACAATTGATAACACGAAGAAACTGGTGCTTGACAGTCTTGCCGAAACACTTCATGTAACTGTGGAATGGTTAAAAGGAGAAACGGATAGCTATGATTCTGATATTACAGATAAGAAAGAATTACTAATCCGTGATTCCATGGAACGTATCTTAGATAAGTTTCCATATGATATGACCAAAGAGGAAGATGCATTTTCAAAAGACTTACTGCTTTTGATGTTACAACAGTACGAATCGTTTATTGATTCCTTTGGGAACGCCTGCAAGAGCTACAAAGGAAACGATGAGAATGCCGATGTTGCAAAGACCATAGGATTTGATTCCATAACGGAATATAATGAATTAATGTTCCTTCGAGAAGTCACACCAACGATTAACGCCTTTACAGATATGGCAGATATCATAAGAACGTATTCAAAAAATGAAAAAGTAGCAGCCAACCGACTTACAAATCTTTTATCAGAAGTTTCCGAATCGGTATAGTACGACAACCGGAGTTATGCTATACTTACACGTAGGAAGCATTTCATCAGTTCCGATTGTCGATTATCGAAAGGACAAGTACGAGCACTTAGCAACTTGTTGCTTACGTGCGAACTGTCCTTGCCGCTTAGCGAATTCGCAAGAATGAGCTTAGCAGAAAGGAGACACACGATTATGGCAAAAGGATCTGTAAGAAAAAAAGGAAAGAAATGGTACTATCGCTTCTATGTAGAAGATGCCAGTGGTAATCTGGCACAAAAAGAATTCGCTGGAACAGAAAGCAAGAGTGAAACCGAAAAACTGCTTCGTCAGGCAATGGATGATTATGAAAGTAAAAAATTCATTGCAAAGACAGATAATATCACTTTAAAAGAGTTACTGGAGATGTGGGCAGAAGAAGAATTAAAAGTCGGAACACTCAGCAATGGAACTGTAGAAAACTACCTTGGTACAATTCGATGTATCAAGAAACATCCCATTGCAAACCGCAAGTTAAAAGCTGTAACTGCAGAACATTTGCAGACATTTCTAGACTTGTTAACCTTCGGTGGTGAGCACCCGGATGGGAAGGTAAGAAAAGGCTATAGTAAAGACTATATCCATTCTTATTCTGCAGTATTACAACAGGCTTTCCGCTTTGCTGTATTTCCGAAACAATTTATTACTTTTAATCCGATGCAGTATGTCAAGCTGAAGAAGCAGGCAGAAGACGTAGATTTATTTTCTGATGAAGATATTGAAGAGGGAGTACAACCTATCTCCCACGAAGATTATTTAAAATTGATACAATATCTTAAAGAAAAGAATCCACCTGCCATCCTTCCAATTCAGATAGCGTATTATGCAGGACTTCGAATCGGTGAAGTATGTGGATTAACATGGCAGGACATCAATCTCGAAGAACAATACCTGACCATAAAACGCAGTATCCGTTATGATGGTGCTAGACACAGGAATATCATTGGTCCAACCAAGCATAAAAAAGTAAGGATTGTTGATTTTGGAGATACACTGACTGAAATACTCAAATCTGCCAGAAAAGAACAGCTTAAAAACCGGATGCAGTACGGTGAGCTTTATCACCGCAACTACTACAAAGAAGTACAGGACAAAAACAGAGTGTATTACGAATACTATCATCTGGACGGAATCAAAGAAGTCCCGGCAGATTACAAGGAAATCTCCTTTGTCTGTTTAAGACCGGATGGCTGTCTGGAACTGCCAAGTACACTTGGAATTGTATGCCGAACAGTTTCAAAGAAGCTGGAAGGTTTTGAAGGATTTCATTTCCACCAGTTAAGGCATACCTACACAAGCAACCTGCTCTCAAACGGAGCTGCTCCAAAGGATGTGCAGGAACTGTTAGGACACTCGGACGTCAGTACCACAATGAATGTCTATGCCCACTCCACAAGAAAGGCAAAGCGAAATTCCGCAAGACTTCTTGATAAAGTAGCAGGCAATGACTAAACAAAGAGTTCCCTTATTTCCCTTACGATTATCTCACAAGGGCAAAAACAAGGAAAAAAACATATCATTTCACTAATGAATAGGCTGGAAAGCCTGTAAAATAAGGAAAGTTCAAGAAATCTCTCCACAGTCGAGTAGACTTACACCTCACAATGTAAGCCCCTCACAGAACCGTAC
>JBJEJE010000105.1:0-47329 GCA_051877755.1 Lachnospiraceae bacterium
ATAATAACATAAATCATCCGCATTGTCAAGCAGCGAAAATAGTCATATACAATCTGAACTATCATTCACATCCTTTTCCCACAAAATCAACAATCCAAATACGATAAAAGCCAGTATGCTCACCCTATTTCCAATCCGAAATCCCGGTGCTTCATAAGTAATTTCAATCCTGTGTTCCCCCGCTTCAATGGGAAATCCGATAAATGCCGTGTTCACCTTCTCATATTCCACTGGCATTCCATCCACCATAATCTTATATCCTTTTTTGTATGGACATGAGGTAATAAAATACCCGTCTTCCTTCATATGGATTCTTCCGGTAAATACATCTTCTCCGTTATATTCTACCTGCTGTTCTGCGACCGGTACCGTAATATCTGAATGTCTCAAATATGCCTGATCGATTGTATATATGGTCAAATTATCCAGTATATATTCCCCTTTCGATTTTTTCACAGTAAGTTCATTTTCATCTTCCATAGTCAGAACATAGGTAAATTCATTATTTTTATTGGGATAAGGGGCAGTTTTTGCTGAAAGTTTATTTTTCGTACCATTTATCGTAATAACCACCTCCTGACCCTTTTTGCTTTCTACATGAAAGCTTATGATCAAAATCTTTCCTTTCAGGGATTGCTTGAATGGCAGTGCGAAAGTCTTCTTCACACCGAATGACTGCATGAGAGTTTGCACATCTTCCCTGCAAAAAATATCCTCCGGATCTTCTCTCTTTACATGGGAAATAAATGCAGTTTTTTTTCCTTTTACTCCGGATGTCGTCACCTTTTCTTCCTTTTTTTCCACCACTGCGTTTTGGCAAAGTGCTTCTAATGTATGTGGGAATTTAAGTTCTTCATAATTTTCGCTACTCATAATATCCGTAGTTCCATAACAGACCGGAAGTACATCCTCATTTTCCGCCAGCACATAATCCCCTTTTTGCAGCAGCGTTTTATAACCATGGGGAATATCATTTACAACTGTCAACACATAACGCATCCCCATAATATAAGAAAAACAGGGGTTTTTTCCAGGCAATAGTGCCACCCGGTTATTCAGGCTGATGGCATTTTTCATTGTATCATAATAAAATTCTGCATAATCCGCATTTGTAACAGAGGAATACATGGCGGTTTTATTGATACTTCCATCCGACAACAGATTGCAGTTTACAAAATTATCCACAAGAATATCAAACCTGTATCTGGAATCTGATACAACACATTCTATATCTTCATTCGTAAAATGCTGCTGGCGGTTATCCTCCGCTTTTAAATACCCGGTTCCTGTAGGAATTCCAAGTTTTTTACACACAGGTTTTAAATAAGAATCCCCCATATTTACCCCAAGACTTATCAGCAGAGGCACCACTAATACCAGCCAGAAAGTTTTTTGTTTCACAGTCAAACAGATTTTGCTGTTCCACTGAATGGATAACCATGTAAAAAGCAGCAGTCCATCTATTAAAACAAGTGGTTTCCATGCAGAAAAAAATATCGGAACAAAGCTCAACAGCAATGGAATCACCTGACAGTTGTACCCTTCTTTATATATTTCCTGCAGCGTATCCGCAGTGAGAAACACAAGCAATGTTACAAAAGGAATCAGAATCTTTGCCCTGGAATACAAAAAACCATTTAATACATAGGATATCACCGGCAAAGATATCACAAGCAGCAGACAAACCGCCAAAAAGCGTTTTCCCTTTCGTTTGAAAGAAAGCAGCAGACAATACAATGTGATCAATGTCATTCCACATCCATAAGGAGAATATAAAAGCCCCGACAGACCGAAATCCACCAGCCTCTGTGGTGTTTTTACAAACCCACCGGAGTCTTTATGGGTAGATAAAATAGCAAGACCTGTTGGCAGCAACAATACCATAGCCATTGTAATCGACAGGATAACTGAGAAAATAAGTTTTCCTATTCGTCCATTTAACATTACTATCAGACGATTCCATTCCCGTTTTTTTGCCATCTCACAAATCGTGTCATTTTGTATAATATGATAAGCTGCATATACTAACACCACCACCAAACAGGAAATGGAATAATAATAGCTGTGTATATAGATTAGAAAAAGGGAACCTGTCAGCAGACCACACCTGTTTTTCTGAAACAGCCTGTCCACCCCCATCAATGCCAGCAGCAAAAAAGGAAGGAAATTGACAAACATAATCTGATGATGGGCATGAAAAAAACAAGTAGAAGCACAAAAGAGCACTGCACCTGCAAAAGCAATCTTATTCTGGATATTCTGCCCCAACACCCACAAATAACAGAGATTTACTCCTGCAATCATCTCAAGCACTGCATACCCTGCAATAATATATTTCATATCCACATCCGGCATCAGACAGGAAATCAGGATATCCGGCCGTAATAATCCATAATATGAAAAATCATAAATGCTGCTTCCACCGCCTAAATGGATATACTGCGGAATCAGGCAGCCTGTTTCCAGCATGGTCTGTCTTATACTTTCTGCAATCCCTACATGCTGGCTGTACCAGTCCCCTTCCGAGCCAAAAAACATACCAGTTCCAAGGGGCAGTAACAAAAGCAACAAAACAATTCCTGTCAATAGCACCGGATAAAATACTTTCGTTGATAATGTGTTTTTCATAGAGTAATCCCTTTCCATTTCATTTCTATATGTAATGGTAAGGGATATCTCTTAAATTAACCGGGAGACAGCTCTTAATGATTCTTAAATTATTCTTAACAAAGTTTAACCTTAAATTGATTGATATTCTATATAATTTACGCTATTATAGTAAATATATGTAATATTAGGAGGACAAAGTATGAAAAAAATATTGGGGGTATCCATACTGTCCATCATGCTCTTTGCCATGACAGGATGTATGAGAGGTTACGAAATATTGACTGTGAATCCAGATGGAAGTATCACGCAGACAGAAAAAACCTGCATCAGCAAGGAATATATGGATTCCAATGGTGAACAGCCGGACAAGAATGCCACATTAGAAACATTAGAAGATGGCAAACAGTATTATACAACTTCTGAAAGCAAAACGACTACGCAAAATGCCCTGCAAGAGGACATGGAAGGCTTAGTGCTTACAAAGGATATTTTCTATTATCCTTTAGGAGAAAGTGACCAAGGCAGCAACGCTTCTGAAATCCAGCAGGCAATCAGCCAGGGTATCTATCTGAAAATGACTGTTAATTTAGGCGATTCCATTGTGGATACCAATGCCAATGTCAGTGCTGAAACTTCAGGAAAAACAGCCTCTTTTGACACCACAGGCAATGCTTCTGCATGGTACGCATTTACTGCAGAAGGAAAAAGACAGTTTGATAACGACACAACCGCCCCGGTAATCAATGGAATCAAAAATAACACATATTATATGGCAATACCAAAGATTACTTATTCCGATAATATAGCAGTGGAAAAGGTAATGTTAAATGGCGTTTCGGCCACACCAGTCATGACCAAAGACTCTGTAACAGTAAATAAAAACACAAAAATCACAATCTATTACGACTGGTTTGGCACAATAAACGGAGTCACAAAAAGTCTGAAGAAAGAGGGAAAGAATGTATTTACCGTATATGATATCAAAGGGAATTCGACTTCCGTTACCTTTTATCTGGATACCAAGGCACCGATAATAAAAGGGATAAAGAATAACCAATCCTATCGTAATCAGGCAGTCCTATACATTAAGGATAAACAGCAGCTTTCCAAAGTAACCGTAAATAAAAAGAAACAGGCGTTATCCCAGAAAAACCTTGTAAAAAAGGGGACGTATAAGGGATATTATAAGATTACGGTATCCAAAAAAGGCACCAATACTATTACAGCCTATGATAAGGCAGGGAATAAGAAAACGCTTAAAATAAAGATTATAAAATAAAACATGATTTCCTTCTTTAGTTGATACACATCAAAGAATTATGTAAACCTCCAGGTGAAATTTGAGGTGACCCCAAAATTTTCCTGGAGGTTTTTTCTTAGTCCTTTATATTTAACGGAAATACCAGCTTTGCCTTAAACTGGTCACAGTCAATCTGGATATCAAACTCACCGCCTAACGCACCGGCATAGGTGCTGACAATGGCAAGTCCTAAGCCATTCCCATCACTGGTTCTTGCCTTGTCTGCCCTTGCAAACCGTTCAATAATATCTTCCTTCTTGAAATCCATGGGATATCCTGCCGTATTCGTAATTTCCAATCCAATCCGGTTATCCTTAGAATAGGTTTTTACAAATACCCTGGTTCCCTTTGCAGAATATTTTAATGTATTTTCAAGGAGATTCTGACAGATCCGGTACATGTAGAGATTGTCTGTCACAATCTTATCATTATCCTCTGTCAACACTGTTACAAACTCTAACCCGCTTTCCTTCATCTGGTCTTCCATGTCTGCAAAAAGCTGTTCCACAAGCCGGTTTAATTCAATTTCTTCCATATGCAGTTCCACATTTCCACTGCTGACCTTTGCAAGGGAAAAGAGACTTTCAATCATTTCCTTCAGTTTTCCTGCCTTATCCGAAATAACCCCCACATAATCCCGGACGGTATCGCTTAACTCCTCCTTCTTCATCAGTTCAATGTATCCTACCATAGAGGTAAGCGGAGTTTTCAAATCATGGGAAACATTGGTGATTAAGTCCACCCGGAGCTGGTCACTTCTAGACACCTTTTCTAAACTTTTTCTTTCAATTTCCAATGCATTTTCCAAGCTCTTCCGGTTCATTTCTTCCATCTGTTCAAGCAGTGATTCCATCTTTTCCCTCATAAACCGTTCTAAAACACTTTTACTGATATTGTACTGAATCAAAACGGTTATGATCATCATATATCCGGAGGCAAGATTACGATAGCCCCAATAGTATTCATAATTACTATACTGTAAATAACTAAAATACCAGCATGCAAACAGCAATCCTGCCGCTCCGGCAGCCAGAATCACGCTACGCCATTTTTTTCTCTTATTCTTCCACTGACCATAAAAATCCTTTCCCTCCGGCATCCATTTGCCATACCAGCTATGAAGACACCATTTTAATCCAGATGCCATGCCGGTTCCAAAAAGAATATTCCCTAAAACTCCAAAGAAAACTGCATCCATAGTGGGATAATATCTGCGGTATATCACCATCATAAGGAGAATCCACAAACCACTGAGCATAAGAAGTACACTAAGTGCCGGCTTCCAATATACTTTACAAAATCCCTTTATTTTTTTAATTATATTTTTCCATTTTGTAGCCAATGCCCCACACCACCTTTACATATCTTGGATTCTTTGTATCGATCTCTATTTTTTCCCGGATGTGCCGGATATGTACCATAACGGTATTCTCAACGGTATAGTCTGCTGTTTCTTCCCAGACATTCTCATAAATCTGCTCCGCCGAAAAGACTTGTCCCAAATGTTCCATTAACAGGTTAAGAATCTTATATTCCTTGGCTGTGAGCCTTACTTCTTCTCCTTCCACAATCACAATCCTCTGCCTTTTATCCAGCACAAGACCTCCATTTACTATGGTATCCTCATCTGCCTTTGGTACACCCCCACCCCACATATTATACCGGCGAAGCTGTGCCTTCACTCTGGCAATCAGCTCTGCCGGATTGTAAGGCTTGCTGATATAATCATCAGCTCCTAAAATCAACCCGGATACCTTGTCACTTTCCTCTGTCTTGGCAGATAAGATAATTACCGGAATCTTTTCTTTTTCCCGAATCTTCATCAGAGCAGACAGGCCATTTAGACGGGGCATCATTACATCTAATAAGATTAAATCCACATGGCATTTCTCTAATACCTCCAACGCCTCCATGCCATCATATGCCTTTTCAATCTGATAGCCTTCATATTTCAAAAGTTCTCCTAAAGAATATACGATTTCTTTATTATCATCTACAACCAATATTGTTTCTTTTCCCATTTTTGTCTCCTTATGCGGCAAATTATTTCCGGAATTTTTCTCTGCTTACAATCTATACTATACTAGCGGGGTGTTAAAAAAACCACAAGAAAATTCTTAAATTTTCCTTAATCCATGAAAATTGCTCTTTACCGTTTTTTCTTATTCACGCAAAAAGACCGCCACAGTTAAAATAAAGATTTTCCATTCTAAATGTGGCAGTCTCTTTCCTATGGATTCTTTTTAATCTATGCCCTTCTCTTCCACTTTATAAAAAGAGACAGAATAGTCATCAGAATTCCCATTACCAATATATATTTCTTATCTGTAATCCTTCCTACACTGAAACTCAAAAGCCAGAAATGACCAAGATACTTCCAGCCGCTTCCCAACGATATGATATAGTAGATGAACGGCATCAGATAAGCAATCACAATCTGGTCTGTGATGCTGTAAAATAACAGTCCAAGTCCACCCATGGCAATACAGTTTGCCATGGCGGCATAAAAACATTTTCCATAATGGAAGCTGCAATCTCCCTGTTTCAATCCCCATAACACCAATAGCAACAAAACACTTAATACCAATACAGTTTGCAGCAGCCGGATCATCCGCACAGCCGTTATGGATATTTTCTTCGAAGCCGTCAAATCCCGTATGTCCTTATTGGTATCTGGTAAAAACAATGGTATCAGCAGTATCACTCCTAAAAAGCTGAAATACATCTCGATTGCCTTTGCCACCTGGGATTCCTCTAAGTTTTTTACTCCCATGATAAAGGGGGCAATCAGACAGAGTATAACTGCCAGCAGGACATGGGGAAACAGGTTATGCTTCCAGTTTGTTTTTGCGATTGCGAAGCCTTGCTCCAACACTGACAAACACTCCTTTCCGTTTTCCATCATATATCCATATGGTAAGCAGCAAAAGAATCGCTGCCAGTGCTGTGTAAAACCAACGGTTTCTGAAAAGCTGGTCTTTCATCTGCTCATAAATCTCATAACCGACCAACGAATTAAACCGTGGAATCAGATTCCATCCGGCAAACCCCACCAGGTCTGTTGCCATAAACACACTGACAAACCACCAAATTCCCTGCACCAGGATAGCAATGGCACTATCTGTCAACTCTGTCAGGAAAAAACCTACCGATAAAGTTACAAGAATGATTGGTAAAAGCCAGAAACCGATGTATTTTACAAAGGCAAACAAATCATATTCTGCATGAATTCTCTTTGCATAATACAATGCCTGTATCAGTGTGGAACAGCTTAACAGACATACCGGTACAACCACCATAATCACACCTGCCAGATAACGGGACAAAATAATCTTTACCGAAGAGATTTTATGGGCATACACCACCTGTTCCACCTGTGCCCTTCTATCTCTTAACGCCCTTGCCACCGCCAGAAATACTGTAATAATAGCAAGAGTGATTCCCTCATAATCGCAGAATAAACGGGCATAGGCATTGGTTATCTTATCCTTTATAATAAAATCATCATATACCTTACACGCCTGCTCATAGGTAGGTGACTGTTCTGCATTTTCTAAAATATTGTGCTCATTATACTTACTTCCACCCCCTAACAGGTTATCAACAGTCTCCATATCCTTTTGAAAGATTTCATATTCATATCCTTCCCTTACAAAAAACGCAGGCTCCGACAGGCTTTCCCAGTCCATCACTTCTCCAGTGTCAACTGCATGTTCCATCGCTTTATTAACCGATTCATTATACTCTTTATATGTATTCTCAAATTCCTGCTTTGTGAGTCCTGTCATGTCCAGAATAATATCCTGTATCTGCTGTTGTTCCTCTTCATTCAAAATCACCTTTTTGTAAAAGCCAATTGGGTAAGTGGTGTATTCATTGATATCGTATTCATATAACAGATTTTCCAATGTAATCTGCATGATGATTGAAGTATCCTGTGTTGGCACACTTCCGTATTCCATATAGCTTTCCTGATTTGGTTTGGGCTCATTTACAATCTCAAAGGTTCCCATCTGCATCACAAAGTCCACCACCAGATAAATCAGAAAAATATAATAAACCGCACTTTTTAAGTACTGTACACATTCCCTTCGAAGCAGGGTTAAAAACATGATGCGTCCCCCCTCTCCTGGTACATCAGATACATATAGGCATCCTCCACGTTGACTTCACAGACATGGGCACCCTCAAACAGATTCTGTACCGGATTTTTCAAAAGAAATCGCACTGTTACATGATTTCCCTGGTTTAACATCCCTGTCACCAGATATTCCTGCTTAACCTTTTCCAGCTCCATACGGGAAATATCTGCGGTATAAATGTTCCCATCCGCTATCTCCAACAATTCTGACACTGTACCATTATAAATAATCTCTCCCGCATCCATAATGGCAATCTTTTCACAAGTTGCCTCTATATCACCTACAATATGGGTGGATAAAATGACAATCCGCTCCTCTGCAATCTCACAGAGCAGATTCCGGAAGCGAACTCTCTCCTCCGGGTCTAACCCTGCCGTTGGTTCATCTACGATCAGCACTTTCGGGTCATGTAAGATTGCCTGGGCAATTCCCAGTCTTCTCCGCATCCCTCCGGACATTGCCTTAACTTTAGTGCGATAGTTATTCTGCAAATTTACCCTCTCTAACAGCTCCGGTATCCTCTCTTTTCTCTCCGATTTGGAAAGTCCGGATAAAACACCTAAATAATCCATTGCCTCATATACCGTCATACTTCCATACATGGAAAAATCCTGAGGCAGATAACCAATCATTTCCCGAATTTGTCCTGCCTTTTTTACCGGCACACCGCAAACCGTAATTTCACCGCTGTTTGCAGGCAGTAACGTGGCAATCACCTTCATCAAAGTGGTCTTTCCCGCACCATTTCTTCCAAGCAGTCCGAACATTCCTTTTGAAATAGTTAAATCAATATCCTTTAACGCCTGCTTAGAGCCATAAAATTTATTAACGGATTCTAAACAAATTTCTGTTTCCATATAAAACTCCTTTCCCTATTCTATTTTACATATTGAAAGGTTACTACCAAATTCTCTATATTTTATCTATGTATGCAAAAATCTTCTAACCCACAAAAAACTCCGCACAGACAATGGCACCACCCTCAATACTATTGAAAAGGGAAATTCCTCCTCCATGCTTTTTACAAAGAATTTTACAGATTGTAAGTCCAAGACCGAAATGCCCATCTGCCTCTTCCTTCGTTTTATCAGAATAATAGGGGCTGTCCGCTTTATAAAGTTCTTCCTTTGTCATTCCTCTTCCATCATCTTTGACATAAACAAAGAGCTTGTCCTCCTGCTGTTCTGCCGTAATTTCAATCTTCTGCTTTCCGTACCGCATGGCATTGGATAACAGATTCCCCAATACCTCCATTACAACATTTTCATCATAATAGAGTTCTGGATTAGAAAACTCCATCTTCACTTCAATGGATATCTTTCCTGCTTCCTCCATTCCCCTCGCCATATTACAGATTTCTGCCTTTAATTCCTCTCCATTATGTTTTACTTTTTTTATCTCTAAGGCTTCAAAATTCTGGACTTTTTTCATAGTTTCTGAAAATACCCTCATTCGCTGTGACTGCCCTTTCATGGAATCCAGCATGTCCAAAAGCTGTTGTTCACTAATCTTTCCCTTAGGATAATATTCCTGCAGCATTTCCACATATCCGTCAATCACAGTCAACGGAGTCCTTATGTCGTGGGCAAATGCCGCATTTATTTTACGCTGTTCTTCCATCAATTCATACATGTTTTCCATGTTATCCACTACCGCACAACGCATGCTGTCCATGGAACGGCATATATCTCCCATTTCATCTGCACTGTCATACCGGCAGGAAAACTGCATATCTCCCCTGCGAATAGCTTCCATTTCCTTTTTCATCAGAAAAATAGGTTCTCTCAGCTTATTGCGATAGAAGGCAAAAGAAACCAGAATAATAGCAATCATTGAATACACCGGAATACTCAATACCTGCAAAAGATTCAGGCACTCATATAGCAGGCTGTCCTTTTTACTAAGATGATTGACATCTTCAGCAGGCAGTATCAAGCTGCCCTCCTCACCAGACACCGTCACAGATCCATCTGACTCATAAATAACAAAATCTCCAGAGCCAATATACCGATAATCCTCATTGATTCCATTTACCTGACAGATTACATTTTTCCAACTGTCACATACCAGCCAGGTAAGTATCACCATGGCAAAGGTTAACATCACCGCCGCCACCATATACAATGCTAATGTTTTACGCAAAGAAGAATTCTTCAGCGTCCGTTTACATTTTTCCAAAAATTCTTCTATCCAATCCATCGATATCCCACCCCCCATACCGTCTCAATCATATCTGCATCCGTATGCTTTTTCAGTTTTAACCGGATTCTCCGGATATGCTCTGTGATAATGCTGCTCTCGCCCTCCTTGTCAAAGCCCCACAAATGTTCATATATCATCTCTTTTGTAAATACCTGATTACGATGACGGCTTAAGAACTCTACAATCTCATATTCTGTCTTTGTAAATGGTATTTCCTCTTTCCCATAGAATACCTTTCTTCCGGAGTAAGATATGGTAAATTCACCTGCAAAACCCACATTTTCTGTCCTGCCAACCCGTTTCTGACGGCGTAGATGAGCTGCCACCCGTTCCTTTAATTCCACCACACTGAAGGGCTTTTCAATATAATCATCGCCACCCGACCGGAATCCTTTCACTTTATCTTCTTCCGCAATCCTCGCTGTCAGGAAAAGAATTGGACAGCTAACATACTCCCGGATTCTCCGGCATACCTCATAACCATCCAGCTCTGGCATATTTACATCCAGCAAAATAATATCGATTGCTTCTGCAGTATCCTCCTCACTTTGCGCCAGGTTTCGCTCACTCCTTTTTAAATATGTCACTTTATCAAGTGCCTCCATTCCATCCTTTGCCGTATATACCATATATCCTTCTAATGTAAATATCTGCTTTAACATTTCCCGAATTTCTGTTTCATCATCTACAATTAAAATGGCAGCCATTTCTTATCCTCCGTTTTTTTACATGATTGTATTTATCGTATTCTAAAATTCTCTATAATCTCTCTACAAAAGATAAAACGGCTGGTACACGTTTTATGTACCAGCCGTTTCTATTATGCATTACCTAAATCCGCTATCATTCTTTTCAGAAATGCCTCCGCCTCTTCATCATCATAGTTCGTAAGAAACTCCATTACTTTCTGAAGGGAAAATGCCATATTTTCAGATAACGTATACCGCCTTAACTCAATGCAATGCTCCAGGGCCTCTTTGGTTTTAAAGTTTTCCAAATCTTCAAGAATATATAAAAGCTTAACATTTAATTCCCGATTGCTGATGGAAAGTTCCGCTGTCCGCTCCTCAATTCCCATTTTATTCTCCAGCATATGGATTACCCGCAATACCATACTGCCTGCTGCCGTCATCTCACCTTTTTCCAGTTTTACTCTGGCATTACGTATTCTGCCAGACACCTCATCTTCAACCTGGTATCTTAATACTTCATCCATTTTAACGATTGCCTGCTTCGGCTTGTTCAAAGTTATATCTTGTAAAATATTCCGTATGCTGTTTAACAATTCCTCTTCTTCAATTGGAAGAATCCCTAAACGCTTAAATACTTTATCAATCCGGTTATTCAGATCCTCCGTATCAAATGGTTTTGTAATATAATCCATGATTCCAAGTTTGGAACCTTCTATAACCGTATCCCTGTCCTTTAATGCCGTAAGGAAAATAACCGGAACCGTGATTCCATTCTCCAAATTCCGAATCTCCCGGAGTGTCTGTACACCATCCATGACCGGCATCTGTACATCTAACAGAATAAGATCCACCTTTTCACAATAAAGATATTTAATCGCCCTTCGTCCCGAAATCATGGGGATTACTTCATATTTCTCTTTTAATTCCTGTTCCAAAGTTGCCAGATTCACAGTATTGTCATCAATGGCAAGTATCCGCATTTTTCTCAAATGTATCCCTCCTATGTATTACAAAACAGCTTCGAAATCTGCTTGCTGTAAACAGTTACAAAGTTCGAATCAATTCACCTAATGCTTCTTCTGCTTTATCATCTTCGTATAATTTCAGTAGTTCAATAATCTTTTCTAACTCCTCCATTACATTGTCTGGAACTGCATAACCCATCAAAGCCTCAATCTGTTTTGCTGCTTCCTTTGGTCTAAAGTTCTCAAGATTATAAAGTGCTTCCCGTATCTGTTCTACCATGTAACTCTCTTCTATCGGCTTTAATCCGGATTCCTGTTTTTCTGCAAATCTTCCATATTGTTTCTTTTGCAGTACTCTTTCGATTTCCGATAAAATATCTCCATAACAGGATATCAGTGTTTCTGCATTCTGTCTGACAAAATCGATATCCCCGCCCTTAACTGCCATCTCATGTTCCTTTGCCATGTCTGATAATCTGTCCGCACCGATATTGGCAGCAGCACTCTTTAATCCATGCACTTCAATTCCATAATCGTTATATTCTTCTGCATCCAACAACTGCTCTATATGGAGTTTCTTTTCGTTGCCATCCATATAAAATAAATTCAACAACTCCAGATAATCTTCTATCCCACCATTTCTACACTGGATGGCATTACGGACATTGACTCCATTCATAAAGATTTCTGCCATCTCGTCCTCTGAAACTTTGTCTTTTTCAACTTCCACATCCAGATATTTCTTTTTCTTTTCCGGAATCCATTTATTCAGAATCTCATGAAGCTGTATCCGTTCAAAAGGCTTTGACAGAAAATCCTGAAATCCATTACCCAGATACATTTCCCTGGCTCCTTCTATTGCATTTGCTGTTAATGCAATAATAACTGCCATCCGTCCACCTTCTCCACACTCGGAGCGGATGATACGGGTAGCTTCAATTCCATCCATTTCAGGCATCATGTGATCCATAAATATAATATCATATTTATTATTCTTTGCCAAGCTGATCGCCTTACTACCGCTATCTGCCTCATCAATTTGAAATCCGTATGCTTCAACCATGGCAATAGCAACCTTACGGTTAATGATATTATCATCCACCACCAATACCCGGTAATCCTCACAGGTAAATAACCGGGTATCGGTTTCCTGTATAGATTCTCTGGTCACCGGAGCTTCTTTTATTGTTGTCCTGTCTATTACTTTTTGATTTAATCCTACTGTAAACTTTGTACCCTTTCCATATTCACTCTCCACCTGTAATTCGCCATGCATAAGCTGAACCAATCGCTTTGTAATGGCAAGACCAAGACCGGTTCCCTCAGTCTTCCGGTTCTTTTTCATATCCAACTGCTGAAATGCTTCAAAAACAGCCTGCATATCCTCCTTCTTGATACCAATTCCTGTGTCTTCTATCTCAAAGGATAATTTTATATGTTCTTCATCAATATACCCCCCTGTCACTTTGAGGCTCACATATCCAGTACGTGTAAACTTTATTGCATTATTTAATATATTGATCAATATCTGACGGATTCTGCCCTCATCACCATATAACTGATATGGAATATTCTCCGCCAGATCTACTTTCATCTGCAGTCCCTTTTGTGCGGCAGCTACCTTTACAAGATTCACGGTATCCTGAACAAGAATCTGGACATAGTAGTTACTCTCCACCAATTCCATTTTACCGGCTTCTACCTTGGATAAATCCAGAATATCATTGATAATGGATAACAGATTGATAGCGGCCGATTTGATGTTGCAGGCATAATCATACATCTTACGCCCGCGGCTCTCTTCTATGATCAATTCACTCATTCCCACGATAGCATTCATCGGAGTCCGGATTTCATGTGACATATTGGCAAGAAAATCGGATTTCGCACGGTTTGCATTCTCTGCCTTTTCACGCATGTACATAATATTTTTGATATATTCAAATGTTTCGGTGACATCCATGATTAAAACGGTATATCCCCTTGTATCTCCATCCACATCTTCCAGTTTGCGGATATGGCTTTCATAATGCTTATTCCCAATAACAAACTCTCCTTTATCACCCACTTCAAAAATGTTCATTGGAAAATTCTCCAAATTCTCTAGCTGCTGATACAACTGAATATCTTTGAACAACTTTGTTGCTGTCTCATTAAAACTTAATATTTTATGATTCTCATCCATGGTAATTACACAGTCATCCAATCCGTTTAAAACCGTATTGGCAGCTGCCCTGGTTAGATCATAATCCTTACGGTTCCATATAAACGTTACCATAACAGATAACATAATTGCCATGGAAAGCGGTGTCGGATCATATCCTTCCGGAAATACCCTCAATACATACAATACATAAATCAGAAACGCAGCTATGGTTCCTGCTATGACTAGAAATAAATTCTTCTTCTTTTTCTCATGCTGCTCCCTGCGCAATGCAAAAATCAGTGAATATACTACTTCTGCCCATGGAATCACAATAATACATATCGTATAGAAGAAAAATCCCGGACCATACGTTAATTCCAGATGTGGATATGCACCAGAATCAACATATCCAATTTCTTTATAATAAAAATGGTGATATGGTGTTGTCCATACCATAATAATGGTAAGCAGGGATACAATGAACAACGCTCGTTCAAAATATTTGTTTTCTTTTCGCCCACAATAGTGACGGATAAACATCATATAAAATACCGTTACCACACTGGAACCGACATATTGCATCTTCACTGCCATCAATGCTTCTTCCATACTATGGGAAAATAATTCCAGAATAAAACCCAAATTCTGAACCAGCTCCGATACCATGAAAAAAATCATTAATTTCTGGGCATAAGTCGATTCGCCACGAACCATAAAAAATATAGAATAAATAATTAAAAAAACAGCAAATAACTGTAATACCACGATTGTTTCGTACATAGGCTCCTCCCCAGTCAAATATATTTTTCTTCTCCAGCTTTTCATATCTAAATAGATTATAGCAGTATTTGTAATAAATTACAATTACTTCCACTTATAGAAACCACCAAAACAGCTTCCTTCGGATACCGAATAACAAAACATGCATAATTAAAAAATTCCTGATGAGGAGTCTCTTAAATGATAGAAACTCCTCATCAGGACCACCCATCAGAAATCCTGCTGTTATTCCGTCTTTTCCTCGGATTCTTCCTTACCAGTTCCATGTTCCATGATAAATCCTGCAACTCCTGCAACAACAGCAATAATACCCATAATAATAACTATAATATCCATATTGCCACCTCCATTTTAATCATAAAGTGATGCATGATACCGGATTTTTCTGTATATCTTGTAACCAATCATCACAAACAGAGATAACACCATGTATAAACATAAAATGAGGCTGAACCCTCCACCTACAATCACAACAATCCATGTTAATATATCCATCATTTTCATAACTCCTTTTCAAATTATAATATTATAAATACTTTGAAAAGACTGCCGGAAAAATCCAGAGTTTCTGATTAAAATCAATGTACAGCAAATAAAGCACCGCCTGCTTTACCAAAAAACAGACCGCACCACTGTTCCATATTCTTCCGGAAGCCGTTATGCAATTCTTTTCCGCCCGTCTGTATCATGCATGAAGGCAATCATATAATACCTGTCACCAATATACAGCCTGCCATAAAATACAAATATACTGTGTACTATTCTGAAAATGCCTGACAGAAGTGCCAGTGCACATAAGAAAAAGAAAACATTCCTATAAAAAGATTCCGTCCGGTTACCTTTCATACTTCTTGATGTAATCGCTGCAGTATTCTGCTCCCGAACCTCAAAGATATGTAAGTTATTACTGGTAGTAAATGTCTGCGGGGTAATTCTGCTTTCCTGATTGCAGGAAGAAAAGACCTGAAGTCCCTCTCCAAGTCCCATTCCGCTTCCTGTTATCAAAAACACAGCCAATAGCAGGTATATCAGACAGGAATATATTCCTGTCTGACGCAGGTTATGTGGGAATATAAAATTATACATATGCAATCTTTTTTCCATGACCATTCCCTCACAAAATACCATGACAATATACTCTCACTATACCAAAATATGCTATATAATGCAAGGTGTCACAACCTTACAGCTTTGACTAATCCGCCAGATCTTCCCCGTTTGTCTCAATGACTTTCTTGTACCAGTAGAAAGAATCCTTGCGGTATCGTGCAAGATCTTTTAGATCAAACTCATCCCGATTCACATAGATGAATCCATACCGTTTCACCATACCTTCATGGGTGGATACCAGATCAATGGCAGACCAAGGACAGTATCCCATCATTTCCACTCCTTCTGAAACAGCAAGCTTAATCTGCTCTATATGACGGCGTAAATACTCAATACGGTAATCATCATGTATCTTTCCATCCTCTGTCAGTTTATCATATGCTCCAAGACCATTTTCCGTAACGATCATCGGTAAATGATAACGGCTGTAAATCTCCCGCATGGTTGCCCGGAAGCCCTCCGGATCAATCTCCCAGCCAAATTCTGTACGAAGGAGGTTCGGGTTGGCATAGGTCTTATAAATTCCCGGTTCATTTGCTCCGGACTGCTGGTCACCCATCTTTGCCTCTCCACCCGGCTGTGACCATTCTACGGTAGCAGTATTATAATAATTAAAACCAATGAAATCCGGATGTGCCTGTGCCATAATGTCCATATCCCCCGGTTCCATATCCGGAACTGCATCTTTCTCCTCTAAATATGCCCATACCAGATTATTATATCTTCCGAATACTGCCATATCCAGATACAGCCAGTTACGGATTGCATTATAATTCTGTGCTGCCAGCACATCCTTCGGCTTACAGCTTGCAGGATATACCAGTGAAATATTAGGTGCCGGACCAATCTTTGCCCCTGGAAGCATCTCATGACATAACTTCATTGCCTTTGCCTGGGCAAGCAGCATATGATGATTTTCCTGGTAAAGCTTCTTGTACTTATTGGTAACGCCTTCCATATTGCTGGTTCCAATCACATCCCCAACCAAAGTCAGCATATTCTGCTCATTAATGGTAAGCCAGTATTTTACTCTGTCACCATAATTTTCAAACAAAATCTTTGCAAAGTTCACAAACTCATCTACACTTTCCCTTCTTAACCAGCCGCCTTTCTTCTCTAGTGCAGCAGGCAGATCAAAGTGGAACATGGTAACCAATGGCTCAATATTATATTTCAGGCATTCATCAATCACATTGTTATAAAAATCAATTCCTTCCTGGTTAACAGCTCCGGTTCCCTCCGGAAGAATTCTTGACCATGCAATGGAAAAACGGAAGGTCTTAAATCCCATTTCCGCCATTAATGCAATATCTTCTTTATAGTGGTGATAAAAATCTGCACATACATCTAACTCACTAGTTCCTTCCGGAACTTTTTTAATATCCTGGACACTTGGACCTTTTCCATGGGTCAGATTAGCGCCTTCCACCTGATATGCACTGGTGGATGCTCCCCATAAAAAGTCGTCCGGTAATGGATGATTCTTCGTAATGATCATTGTATTTTCCTCCTTTATTCTTCATTTTGATACAGTTGTTTAAAATTATATAACGCACCTAACAAATTGGAATCATTGCGATATTTGCATACATCAATTTTTAGTTCTTTATAAATAATGGATATTTCCCTCAGTTTGTCCACATACCGCTTAATTCCGGCAATAAACTCCGGTTCTGCACTGATTCCTCCGCCAATCAGGATTACCTCCGGATCAAATGCCACATAGAGATTCATACACTGCTTGGCAATGCTGAAATACATATCCTCCAAAGCCTCCTGTGCCTGAACATCCCCTGCTTTTGCCCATTGGTATATCTTTTCTCCTGTTACAGACTCTGTAGGTATCCCCTTTTTCTTTGCCAGCCAGTAACAGACAGAGCCGGTAGAGAAATGACAGGACCACATAAAGGGCATCCTGTCAACGGCATCCAGCATACTCAGTTCCTCCATACAGGCAATTGACTTCAAATCCTCTCTGGTCATATTCTCTATGGTAAATGACAGTTCTCCCGCTAACATCCGTTTTCCACGGTGAACCTTCCTGTCTTTGATCAGCGCTCCGCCAATTCCCGTTCCAAATACCAGCACACAGGCATCATCTACATCCTGGGCATTTCCTTTCCAAACCTCAGCCAAAGCTGCACATTTAGCATCATTCTCTACTGATACCGGAAGATTGTCACAACGATTTGACATCTTCTCCATCAAAGGAACATCGTGCATATAGCGGATTCCGCCACCACCATATACGATTCCCTGTTTAACATCCACCTGCCCAGGAAGACCCATTGCAACTCCCTCAATCTTTCCTCTCTGTTTGTACCGGTCATAAACCGCACCAAGAGATTCTACAAAATCCTCCACTGTGTCTGTCATCTTGTTCTTCGTTGGAATATTCCCTTTTTCTTCAATATCCCCCTCTTCTGTCATCCATGCATACTTTACAGAGGTTGCCCCCACATCAAACACCAAGTACATTACTTTGTCTCCTTTCCATCCCGGCAGATTTCTAAAACCTGATAAAATGATATCTTCTCCTTATATTTATCATTATACTGTATGATATAGACATAATCTATAAATATCAGCTATGATTTTATAACAATTCTATATTATATCCTGGACATCTTCCAGAGTATATTCATTATATCTTTTTTATTTTACCACATAAAAAGAACACCCGAAAGGGAAATCTTAGATTTCTTTTCGGGTGTTCTCTGCTTGTTCATTTACCGTAGTCTATACTTATAGGATTCCAAATAGGAAACTGGAAATTTATCTTCCTCCCATTCCACCACCCATACCGCCGGATGAACCACCGGTAATCGTACTTGATAAAGTTACAGTGGAATATAAGGTATCATTTAAATATAAGGAATAACTACTTCCAACTTCCATAGCTGCCGCAGAAATCACAACGGACTGGAACTGTTTGGCTGGTGTGTAGGATGCCACTACATTACCGGAAGAATCCTTTAATGTCACAACAGTTCCTGCACTCTGGCTATTACTTAACTGAAATCTTACTGCCGGCTGAGTAGAGCTGTCTGATGGGGTTTCATCCATTCCCACACTTCCCACAGCAACTAAAGTACCACCGCTTACTATAAAAGTTCCATCATAGTCCAGGGCACCATTACCTCCATTTGTTGGTCCGCTTACATACACCGTTCCACCTGTCATAGTTGCATTGCCGTTGGAATCAATACCGTCTCCTTCTGCTATAACCTCCAGATAACCACCATTAATTGTAATGGTATAATCGGATGAATCTGTTGTTCCACCCTGTCCCGGTCTAAATCCGTCATTACCGAATCCTGCATCGCTGCCACTGGAATCCGAACCGCCACCGGCATTCACTCCATCATCATTGGCATTCACCGTGATATGTCCATCATTAATAATAATATCTGCGGCCTCCAGACCTTCATAAGATTGCTTAATAAGTATGGTTCCGCTATCAATCTGCAATGTATTATCCGCATGCATACCATCATCTCCACAGGCAAGTGTCATGGTCGGATCATCCTTGATATAGATAGAATCATTTGCATGCAGAGCATCATCAGAGGATGTGATATCAAAGGTTCCACCGGAAATTGTCAATACCCCTTCTGCCTTGATTCCCTTAAAGCTGTCCTTCGTTTCCCCTTCCACCGTGGTAAGCTTACTGTCATCCTGCAATGCCTCAATTGTTATATTACAATTTGTAATCGTCGCATCCCGATATGCCTGAATACCATCCTCCGAACAATCAATCTGAATTGTGGAATCGGTTAATATCATATTCCCCAGGGTTGTATCATCCGGTGTGGTAGTCTTTAATCCATCTCCATCGGACTTAATGCTCAATGTACTATCCGTTACCGTAAGGGCAGTTTTCCCGGAAATACCATTGTTTCCGGCAGAGATTACAGTTATATCTGCTCCTTCAGAAATTGTAAGGCTGCCGGTAGCCTTTACTCCGGTTCCCAGAACAGATGAAACCACAAGTTTTCCAGGACCTGTAATGGTACAATCTGCCTGTTTACATACAAATGCACCATCCGGATAGGTATAAGTCGTTTCGGACGTTGTTTCATCCGTTTCTTCTTCTATATCATCTTCATCTGCCGTATCCACAAGATAATTCGTTGTATCTTGCTCTAAGATCACTTTAACACTGCTTGTACTTTTCTTAACTGTAAAGACACCATCAATATCGTCAGAAGTAAGATTCACACCTGCTAAAATGATAGTAACGTCCTGTGCGGCTGCATCTATTTCAATCCGCCCGGTTATGGCAGCTGTTCCACTTGCTGTAAACCGATATGTACCGGATTGTGATATTGTCACTTTATTCTTTTTGGAGATACTGACAACTATATTTTCCTCATTTTCTTCATTTTCCGGATATGTCAGCTTAGCACTCGGTGTCGTTCCCAGCACAATTTCGACTGGACTATCCGTATCCTCTGGAATAACAACACTGCTTGTCCCTGTTGGCTGTGTTAGTTCTGTTTCTTCCGTTGTTCCCGTTTCTTCTGTCGTTCCCGTTTCTTCCGTGCTTTCTATTTCAGGTCGTTGTTCAGAGCCACCCTGATCTGTATTCCCTCCATCTGTATCCGTACCCTGACCTGGCTTATTAGTGTCATCCGGAGGAGTTGGAGGCTGTTCCGGTTTTACTGTAGGATTCTCATTTGTTTCTGTTGTGTTGTTGGTTTCTGTTGTCTTTTCTGTAGTATCCTCTGTCGTTTTTTCAATCTCATATGTATATGTCATTTTTCTCTGCTTTTGCTTTGTCGTTGTTACTTTTTCTGAAGATTGAAAAGCAAAAACAGAAAGTGTTGTTGTCTTATTAAATGTAAAAACTTTTGATTTTCCGGCATTTATAACCTGACTCTTTTTAAATTTTCCATTGGTGGAATAATATACTTTATACCCTTTTTTAGCTTTCAGCTTCAATGTTACAGAATCCGTATAAGTCCCTGAAACTTTGCTGATGGTATATCCTTTAGCTGCCCCTGTTTTTACTGTAATCTGCTTCTTCGCACCATTTTTCTGATTCTTAACTGTGATAACAGCTTTCCCTTTCTTCTTCGCTGTAATCACACCACTGCTATCCACTGTTGCCACCGATTTTTTCGATGAAGAAAACACAACATTGGATTTGCTGAGATTTGTCTCTAAAGTAAAACTGCTTCCAACTGCTACATAAAGTGAATTACCTGAGACATTGGTTACTTTCACATTCCCTGCTGCCTGCACTTCAATTGGGGTATATTGCAAAACCAATGCAAACACCAAAAGAAAGCACCATAATTTCCTTTTCATATATGACTCCTCCTTCTTATCTGGAAATGTATAATATACATTTCCCCAATATTGTACAGCAAGCATACAATACTTTTCTTAAAATAACATTGAATTTTACATATTATCGTCTTTCCCCAATATTTCTTCAATCACTCCCAAAAGCTTATCCACAGCTGGTGGTTTTAAAATATATCCGGCAGGTTCTAACTGTAAGACTGCATATATATGTCCTCTGTCTGCTACTCCTGTCAGAAAAACAACCGGTATTTCCCTTCCCCCGTCCATTTCTTTTATTTTTTCAAATGTTAGTCTGCCATCCATTTTCGGCATTTCATAATCCAGCAAAATCAAATCGGGCTTCTTTTCCGGAATAAACTTTAACGCCTGTTCTCCTGAACTGGAAACAAAAACTTTATATTGGGGTTCTAACATGGACTTAATATTTCGCAATACTAAAGGACTGTCATCTACCACCATAATACTTTTTTTCATCTTTTTTTTCTCTTTACTCCCCTGTTGCTCTGCCTTCTTGCCACCAATAGGATCCACTATACTATGACACTTCTCAAGCAAAGCCCTTTTTAAGATAGGTCGAAACAAAACATGAAACTGCTCTTTTTCATAGAACTGGGAATAAATGTAACATTCCTTTTCGGTTCCGATGGTAAGTACAGGGATAGTTATACGCTGCCTTTCAAACCATTCAAAAATTATGCTATCCAATTCATAAGACCCAATCAGACATAAAATAACCATATCCGGTTTCACGATTTTAGTCATGATCTTCACATCTTCCAAATCCATGGAACATACCTGCACCTGAAAATCCTGCATCAGACTCTCGTTCAGATTCTCGATGGCTTTATTCAGTTCTCCAATCAACAATATCTTTTTCATTGTTTACACCACACCTTCCTTAGTTCTTCTATTTTTTCCCCATCCAGACTTTCAACTGCTATAGCAAGTTCTTCCATCCATGGCTTTTCCTCATCCGGATAGTCATATTGTTTTAAATGTTCCACAATCTCATCTGCAGCATCAATATCCATATTCTCCATTGCCACAGAAAGCAATCGGAGAAACTCGTTGATCCCCTTATAATCTACCGGTTTTTTCTTACCTGTTTCATTCTCTTTGGATTCTGCAAAGAAAGAAAGCTTCTGCTTCAATTCTCTCCACTCTTTTAAAAACAGAGGTGTTATCTGCCGGATAATCTCCACTTGTCCATCTCTGGCTGCATATTCCAACATCTGAGCCACACCACTTATAAACGTTGCACCAATCATTGCAGCAGAACTTTTCATGGAATGAACCTTCAATCTGTACTGATTACAGATTTCCGGATCTGCAATGTCCTGACACAGTCTTTCCAAAACAGATGCATCCGTTTCCATTAAATGATAACAATCCCGGATTGTGTTTTGCAATAGCTTTTCATCTTTTAAATGTAATAATCCGTACTCCCAATCTACTCCGGCAATTACCGGGAAATCCTCGATAAACAGTTCCTTATCACCTATGCTGGATACTACCCCGGATTCATTCTGGTTAACCAAATCCTCCGTAACAACTGCTATCCTGTCATCCGATATAAACTGCATCAGCAGTTTTTCCAGCTTATCCGGTATGATTGGTTTTGACAAAAATGCATCAAACCCTTCTGAAAGATACATCTCTTTTGCACCGGTAATGGCATTTGCTGTCAATACCACCACCGGAGTATTTCTGCAGGGATATTCTTCTTCCCAGCTCTTCATGCACCGGAGCACCTCTATTCCATCCATATCTGGCATCATATGGTCTAAGAAAATCACATCATAGTAGTTGTTTCTCACTAATTCCAGACATTCTTCCCCTCCGCTGGCCTCATATATCTGAAGTTTTGTCTCTTTTAATAAATTGGTAAATACCTTTCGGTTCACCGCATTATCATCCACCACCAAAACCTTTGCATCCGGTGCAGTAAATGCTGCCTGATAAGAATAAGTACGGGTCTGCTGACGTATACGCTGTTCCAGATTACCGATTGGCTCCTCATCTACAATCTTTTGTTCCAGATCAAATGAAAATTGGGAACCCTCACCATACACACTTTCTACATCCAGATAACTGTCCATCATCTTTAAAAGCTGCACAACGATATTCATTCCAAGTCCTGTACCTTCAATACTCCGGTTTCTGCGTTCTTCAATCCGCTCAAATTCCACAAACAGTTTTACAATGTCTTCCTGCCGGATTCCGATTCCGGTATCTTCCACAGCAAAATGTAATATTACGGTATCTGACCGTTTTTCACCGGAAACCGTCAGCGAAACATGACCTTCCGGAGTATATTTCACTGCATTATTCAATAAATTTACGAGAACCTGTCGAACCCTCACGTCATCACCATACAAACGGGAAGGTAATGTTTCATCCACATGCAGCTGCAGTTCCAGTTCCTTTGCCTCTGCTTTCATGGATATCATATTGAAAATATCGTGAATCATACTGCTTAAATCATATTCTTCCGGCAAAAGTTCCATCTTTCCGGATTCAATTTTTGAAAAATCAAGAATATCATTTACCAGAGCAAGCAGACTCTGTCCGGCATTCTGAATATCCAACGCATATTCCTTAATTGGAAGCTCCCTGCTTTCCCGGAGGATCATGGCATCCATTCCCAATACCGCATTGATCGGAGTCCGGATTTCATGGGACATATGGGCAAGAAAACGGGCCTTCGCCTCGCTTGCAGAAATTGCCTGCTGTTTTGCACTTTCCATATCCAGAATCTCCCGGATGGTATTGATAATTGCTACCAGCAGTAAAAATATTAATCCGAGTGCCATGGTCACACCATTAAATACAATAGACCTCTGAAAGTACATCACAATCTGTGCACAGGCTGCCACACATGCGCCAAGAATTCCAACTGCAACCAGACCATATTCCTTAATAAATCCTTTCCGGATATCCAAACCTACCGTAATTCCAATACTTAGAATTGTCATCACACATATACAGGCTATAATTATAAATGTATCCGCAAAATCAATTATATGTGTTATATGAAAAACAGTACATATCACAAAATTCAGAGCTGCAACACTTCCCGTTATAATATATAATTTCTCATAACGTTGTTTCTGCAATTCATTCATATAGATTAGAAACGGGAATGATAACAACATAATCATGAAAAAAGTAATATCATTGACCACGGAAATATTAGGAAACAGCAGCTGCCTGAACACAGAATTAGTAATCAGCCATATTGCTGCAAGCAGTACTCCCCAGCCTAAATATTCCAATTCAATTTTCCGATGATAACGCAGATGAAGCATACTGCTTCCTATAATACTGACAAATCCCAAAAAAAATGTTAAGAAGGCAATGATAAGCTCAGAACCATACTGTTTAAAGAAGAAATGCCAGATTCCCATCCGGTCTCCATAGTAAATGGCATAAAAAATACCAGAATAGGAAGAATCCGACCTGCTTTCCACAGTAATTGTTTTACCTGCATCATCCTGATTCAGTTTCAAAAAGACATAAACCACCGCACTGGTATTCCCGAAAGCACTTACATTTTTTGAGTATTCCTCCCGTAAAACACCATCCACAAAAATCCTCATATCCTGCTTAGAACTGCGGAAGCATAAATACATATTATCCTCAACGTTTTCCGGAAGCGCAGCTTCAACAGTCACTAGCTCATCACGCTTCACATCACATTTACCAGGAATATCAATGGGCTCCTTCGTTCCATCTGATTTTATCCAAAACCATTTTGCCGTGAATAATTCACACTGATATTCCTTACCTGGAACATCCTCTGACCAAAAAAGCTCTCCCAGAATAAAATATAGAAGAACAAGGCAAACCGACAGTCCGAAAAAATATTTTATGCAGTTCATTGTATTATATTTACATCTTTTCATATACCCTCACTATACAAAGCAAGGTGTTATGATTCCTCATAGCACCCTTGCTTTATTAACATTATAGAATATATTTATTGTACGTAATAAACATAAAATAATCAATCTCTTTTTCGATTATTTCAATATTACTTTGTCTTTTTGTTAACCACAGTCCACTTTCCATATGCTTTCTGGGTTTTTCCGGAAGCATCCTTGTAATTCACATATGCCCGGATCCGCACATAATATTTTGTCTTGCTCTTTAGTTTGGAAGCAGTATAGCTTACCTTTGTTTTCTTAATACTGGTTGTCTTTGCTCCCTTAAAATTCTTCTTTGTACTTACCTGAATCTCATAACCGGATACACCTTTTACTTTCTTCCAGCTAAGACCAAGTGCTTTCTTCTTTGCAGTTGCTTTAAAATTCCCAACCTTGGCTACGGAAGGTATAGTAACTGTATCTGCCGGTGTCTCTGTTACTGGTGGCTGTGAGCCACTGTCTCCAGATGGTGGTTGTGTACCTCCTCCAGACGGCGGCTGTACACCTCCTCCAATAATAACATATGGAATATTATTATCTTTTGCATAGGTTTCTGCTGCCGAACCTGCATTTGTGTAAATAGTAAGAGCATCACACTCTTCAAAAACATCCGTTCCAATCCCCTGAACATTGCTTAATATTGTAGCCTTCTTCAATGCAGTACATCCAGTAAATGCATATTCCTTAATATTGGTAACCAGATTTGGTATCTCTATTTCTTCCAGGCTTAGGCAGGAGCAAAATGCATATTCCCCTATAGAAGTAAGTGTACTTGGTAATTTCACCTCTTTTAATTTATAACAATACCAAAATGCTTCTTGATCAATTCTTTCTATTCCTTCTGGTAAGGTAATTGTTTCCAGATTTCTGTTATCATAAAAGGCACTCTCGCTGATTACTTTCACTCCAGATGGCACTTCAAAGCTTCTTAAATCACATGCTCTGAATGCACCGATTCCAAACTCAATTTCAGTTGTGGTATCTTCTCTTGCGGCAAATGAAATGTTCATCAGCTTTTCACAAGTATAAAATGCACGAATACCAATATAGGTAACTCCCGATGGAATCTCCACTGTTTCCAGTGATGAGCAGCCTTCAAATGCGCTATCCCCAATGGTTTTCAGCTGGCTGGACAAAACCGCTGTTTTCAATGCCTCACAGCCCATAAATGTACTGTTATCTATCGTTTCTACCTGATCCGGTATCTCAATCGTTTCCATGCTTTGGCAGTAGTAAAATGCAGATTCCCCTATAGAAGTAAGTGTACTTGGTAATTCTACATTGTTAAGATTGTAGCAATATTCAAATGCAGATTCACCGATTTGTTCGATTCCTTCCGGTAAGGTTACCGTCGTCATATTTTCGTTTTTGTAAAATGCCTCCTTACCAATCGATTTTACACCATCTGGTACTTTAAAGCTTGTCAAATTGCAGTTTTTAAATACACTGTGTCCAAACGTAACTCCATCTTCTTCTGCGGTATCATCTATGGTTTCATCTATGACTCCACCTGTGATTTCTTCGCCTGGTACAAAAGTTACACTCGTCAGATTTTCACAATCACAAAACGCCTCATTACCAAAATAGGTAACTCCCAATGGAATCGTCACTGTTTCCAGTGATGAGCAATTTTGAAATGCACTCTTTCCAATCTTTTTCAGCTGACCGGACATACTAGCCTGTGTTAATGCCTTACAGTTCATAAATGCATAATCATCAACTGTTTGAACCTCACTTGGTATTACAATCATTTGCAAGTTTTCACAAGAGTCGAATGCAGATTCACCAATATATGTAATGCCCGCCGGTAAGCTTATCTCCGTCATATTTTTGTTTTCGTAAAATGCCTCTGAATATATCTTTTTGACACCATATGGTACTGCGAAGCTCCTCAAATCACAATTTTTAAATACTCTGCTTCCAAGTTCAATTTTTTCTGTGGTATTTTCTCTTGTTGCAAAAGAAGCGAGCGTCAGCAATTCACAACCGGAAAATGCATCATTACCAACATAGGTAACCTTAGATGGGATTACTATACTTCCCAGTAATACGCAATCCTGAAATGCACTGTCACCAATCCTTTTTAACTCACTAGGAAACGCGACGCTTCCCAGCTTTTTACAACCATTAAATGCACTGTCTCCAATTTCAGTCAATTGTTCAGATAATGTAATACTTTCCAGTGATGTACAGCCATTACATATATCATCTCCAATACTTACTACGGAATTAGGAATCGACAAACTGGTAATTGACATTCCCTTAAAGATACGTCCTGCAACACTTGTAACCGGTTTATCGTCAATCACACTCGGAATCTCAATATTCTCCACTCCTGAAAGAGCTTCGGTGTAACCCACAACTTCTACTTCAGTAGCTTTATCCATGTACAACCAGCCGTCTTCAGTTTTTAACACAGGACCGGTTGCACTTTTAACCGGAATTCCCTTCGCATGGTTGTTTATATTATCCGCAAAAATCATTGCATAGGAATCTTTTTCTGCATAGATTGTCAAATCATCGTGGCAACTCGTGAATGGCTGTACTCCCATTTTTTTCACACTCTTCGGTATGACTGCAATCTTCAGACTGGAACAAGATGCAAAGGCCTCATCCCCTATCTCCGTGACTCCCGCCGGAATTACAATACTTTCTAATGATGTACAATATGTAAACGAGGAATACTCAATCTTTGTCAACTTAGAGGATAGTTTCACAGAAGTAAGTTTGTAGCATCTATCAAAGGCACAAAATCCCAATGTCTCCACACTATCCGGCAATATAATTTTTTTTAGGCTGGCACAATACATAAAAGCAGAGTCCCCAATTACCGTTACCGATTCCGGAATATTAACAGAACCTAATGCAGAGCAATTTACAAAAGCACTATCACAGATTGTGGTAATTGCTTGTGGAAGCTCTAATGTCTCCAGACTAGTGCAACCTGCAAATGCACACTTACCAATTATATACTCCATCCCTTCCTCCGGTACCGACTCTGCATTATCAGGACTCGCATCAATGGTTACCGATATAAGACTGGTACATCCGGCAAATGCATTGGCTCCTATATCCAGAACAGTCCGCGGAAGTTCTACCATCTTTATCGTTTCATTCTGATAAAATGCCTGTGATGACACTGTTGTTACCTTATAACCATCAATTTCTGCCGGCATCCTTGGATATTCCTCTTCACCAATATACTCTAATATAACAACTTCAGTGTCCTCAAATGGCGTTCCATAACAATACTGATATTTCCAAAATCCATCTTCAGTGACCAAAGATCCATCATCTGTTACTTCTTCATCCGTTGAATTCTCTGTTGCCCAGACGGTGTTTCCATTCATTCCAATTCCTATCGCTCCGACCATTAAAGCAATTGCAACCAGAACTTTTCTAAAATCTTTCTTCATTGACATTTTCCTTTCTAATGCATATCTATTTCACCGTTTTCGTAATCTTATATCCTGTAATATCCTTACCAGCTAAATTGATAACACTGTATACATCCATTTTTATGGTATAATTACCGCTTTTCAGTGCTTTCACTTTCATTACTTCCATCACCTTTTTATTGCTGCAGGAAAGGTCAGCAAAGCTATATGGATCTTTTGGGTCAACTCCTACTAAATGCACAAGGTCGCAGACAGACTTATCTTCATCAATAAATCGAGGAATATACTCATTATTTAACCAGTTTGGATACCGGCTGTTCTCCTCCTCATTTACAATCTTTAATGCATCATAGTCATACTTATATTTGATACTGATCATGCAAATAGGCTTCTTAGACTGAAGATAATATGTAAATTTAAGTGTTTTCCCAACCTTTACACGTTTACCATTGATTGTTGCATAATTCTCCGGAAGCTCCGTAACCTCAATGTTACAGGTCAATTTCTTGCTCCCCTTGGTTGCTGTGATTGTACAGGTTCCAATTTCTTTGGCAGTTACCAGTCCATCCTTGCTTACTGATGCAATCTTCTTGTCACTGGTTTTCCATTTTACTGTTCCTGAGCCTCCGGTAACCTTCAATTGTACTGTTTCTCCTACAAACAGATTTGCTTTTGTCTTGGAAATCTTTGCACCGGAAGCCGCCTCACACGGAATCTCGGCAAAAACAACTGCCATAAGCAACAACGCAACAAATAAAATTCCTTTTCTCATTCTCTCTTTCATAATTTTCCTCCTTAAAAATTGATTTTGTTTTTAGAAATATCTCTACTCCACCGGTACATATAGATCCTGTATGTAAATACCAACAACTTTTGCAATATCGAGTGCTTCTGAAAATGAAAATATATTCTTTTGAAAAGATTGTTCATTGTTCTGGTCATATTCGATACTGCCTGAATCCACAATGTACTCTTTATCCGGATCATATGGCGAAATATATTTCTCGCTTCCGTCTATCATTTTCAGACGGATTGCAATGGATGTATCCGATATACCCAAATCCTCATACGGAACTTTGGAAACATCGGATAAGAGTGTCATTCCAAGGGGCGTCAGTTCAATGTTCTCAACAGTAGCGGTCGTGTTCACAAAGGGAAATACCATATCGGAATTTCCCTCTATTATTATGCTGTCCTTTACCGTAAGTTCTGATAAAAAGGTAATGCTCCACATACCCTCTACCAGCAGTTTGGGATTATCTCCATTGGGATCTGCTGTTAAATCTTTAAAGCAGACGGTAACATCTTTCCCTTCCAGTTCCTCCGTATCCGCTGTAAGATTTACCACATAGGTTGCTACATTGGGTTTCTCTTCCATGCCTTCAAGAAGATAGCAGTCCCTTGCTCCACCAATCAATTTATCCGCATTATAATTTTCACCTTCACAGAAAGCAAAATAGTCAAAGCTGATTTCCTTATTAAACTCAACATTTGCCGGAGCCGTTATCTTAACTAACAGATAAATCCCCTGTCCATCTATCACTTTTTCCTTAAGTTCCACAAACAAATCCGGCTTACTTTCAATCTCTTCGGTTTTGCTTTCTACCCCTAGATTTTCCTCTTCTTCCCCTATATTGAAAATATCCATAATTGTCAGGCGGAAGGTTTCGAATATATTCGCATTTACCTCAAGAGAACTTACCTTTAAAAGGCAAAATATACAGATTAAACAGGCGGCCAGAGCCAGTTTTCTTTTGTTCATCCAGCTTTTATGCGGGGCGGGCGGCTCTTCTTCTTCCGGTAACAAATTCAATACATCTTCTACCTTCTGGTTATATTCCTTTGGAATCTCTACATTTCTGGAAAGTTCTTTTATTCTCTTGTCAAACTCAGTCATGTTCTTCCTCCTTTCCCGCTAATGCCTGTTTTAAAAGTTCTCTTCCACGATTCAGACGTGATTTTACTGTCCCCAGTGGAATATCCAATACTTTCGTAATTTCCATCATAGATAAATCATTATAATAAAATAATACAATTACAAGTCTGTATTCCTCTTTCAAAGTTTGCACAATATCCCATAATTCATTATGCTGATCATGCACAGGCTCCAACAATTCTTCTACCTTATCATCACCTGGCAATTCCAGTCTCTTCTTCTTAATCTTCAGTGCTTCATTTTTGGTTATCGTAATCATCCATGATTTAAATTTTTGAGGATTTTTGAGCTGTTCTAAATGCTCGTACCCTTTTAAAATTGCATTACATACAGCATCCTGGGCATCTACTTCGTTTTGCAAGATTGCATTTGCAACGATATATAGCTGATATCTGTATGTTTTTATCTGATCACAAAATTCTATTCGTCTCATAAGTTTTCTTCACTTTCCATCTCTCTCCTGTCCGTTAAACCGATAATCACTCATTTCAACAGACCTTCTATAAAACCCTTCATAATATATGATACACCAAATTCAAAAAAGGTTCCCGTATTTTTTATTTTTTAAGAAATTTTAAGTATTTATTTTCTTGACACCGCAACTGCATTTTGTTATAGTAACGCTAATACTCTTTGCACTGCATACAAATCTACAGTACAAACTGAGCAGGCCGAAGGCAAATGCCTATGGAGCCGGGTCACCTATGTGACAGTGGATATCACATCCGCGGGACAGTAGTTGCTATTACTGGATTCGTGGGTGTTTTTTTATACATATTTTGTCGGAGCAGCCTCGAATTTTTCCAGTAACATGAACATGTGCCATAGAGCTATCATACTTTAAACCAGGAGGTAACTTTTATGAGAACAGAAAAGGAAAAACAACTATCCACCACCGACTTTGAAACAACTGCAACACGGGTAACAACGGTCAGTATCATCGGTAATCTGATCTTATCCTGCTTTAAATTAATTGCAGGTATCTTCGCACACTCCGGAGCCATGGTAAGTGATGCAGTTCACTCTGCATCTGATGTATTCAGCAGTATCGTTGTAATCATTGGTGTCAAAATATCCTCCAAGGATTCTGACAAAGAACACCCTTACGGACATGAACGTTTCGAATGTGTTGCCGCCATCGTCCTGTCCATTGTGCTACTCATAACCGGCTTAGCCATCGGAAGAAACGCCCTGGAAAATATTACGAATAATCATTATGATGAGCTTGCCATTCCCGGATTACTGGCGCTCATTGCTGCTATCCTTTCCATTGTCGCCAAAGAAGCCATGTACTGGTATACCAGGATCAACGCTCTGCGTATTGATTCCAGTGCACTTATGGCAGATGCCTGGCATCACAGAAGCGATGCCTTATCCTCCATCGGAGCTTTAATTGGCATTAACGGTGCAAGAATGGGCTATCCAATCCTTGACCCAATCGCCAGCTTTATTATCTGTATTTTCATCGTGAAAGCAGCCTTTGATATCTTTGTGGATGCAATCAAAAAAATGGTAGACCAATCCTGTGATGAAGCCACAGAAGCTGCCATGTGCAGCTGTGTAAAACAGCAACAGGGTGTACTGCGAATCGACTACTTAAGTACCCGTGTATTTGGAAATAAAATATATGTGGATATTGAAATCAGTGCCGATGGAAACCAGACATTAAATGAAGCCCATGAGATTGCTGAACAGGTACATGATGCAATTGAAGCAGAATTTCCAAAAGTAAAGCATATCATGGTTCATGTAAACCCATTTTCTGAAAAAACAGATGAAGAATAAATAATTTCACCAAAAACTATCTATTCATCAATAAAAAAATACACAAACTTACTCTGGCTTTTATTTTGAGGTTTCCCCATTTTAAATGTCATGATAAATTTGTGTATTTTTTATTACAGATTTGTATATTTATCTTTCCCGCGCAATCTCGCCATGGCTCTGGCAAGGGAGGCACGGGAAATATGATATTCCATAATACTCTGTTTCTGCTGTAACTGTTCCTGGGCACGTTCCTTTGCCTCCTGGGCACGGAATTCATCAATCTCCTCCGGTTTCTCTGCCGAATACACCAGTACATCCACCTTATTATGATTTACCTTTAACAGCCCGTCGGAAACAATGGCGGTATGCCACTGTTCATCCGGTGTCCGGAAACGGATTTCTCCGATTTCAATGGTGGTGGTCATCTGTTCATGATTTGCCATCACTGCCATTTCCCCGTCATAGCCAGGGAAAACCAGCATTTCACACTCCCCATCATAAAACACCCGGTCACAGGCTACAATTTTCAAAGAAAAAGTATTCATACTTTATACCTCTGTTTCCAATGCGCGATTCTCTTACAACATTACAGCTTGGCTGCCTTTTCCTTTACATCCTCAATGGTACCAACATTAAAGAATGCAGCCTCCGGATATTCGTCCATTTCACCATCTAAGATTGCTTTAAATCCCTTAATGGTTTCCTTAATTGGAACAAACTCTCCCTTTACACCGGTAAAGTTCTCTGCCACATGAAACGGCTGGGATAAGAAACGCTGTACTTTTCTTGCCCGGTATACGGTCTGCTTATCCTCATCAGAAAGTTCCTCCATACCAAGAATAGCGATAATATCCTGTAATTCCTTATATTTCTGCAGGGTTTCCTGTACCCGTCTTGCCACTATATAATGTTCCTCGCCCACAACGTCCGGTTCTAAGATTCTGGAAGTAGATTCCAATGGATCCACTGCCGGATAGATACCCTGTTCCACGATTTTACGGGAAAGTACCGTGGTTGCATCCAAATGAGAAAATGTAGTTGCCGGTGCCGGGTCTGTCAGGTCATCTGCCGGTACATAGACCGCCTGTACCGAGGTAACCGAACCATCCTTCGTGGAAGCAATTCTCTCCTGTAACTCTCCTAAATCATTGGCAAGGGTCGGCTGGTAACCTACAGCGGACGGCATACGTCCAAGTAGTGCAGACACCTCGGAACCTGCCTGTACAAAACGGAAGATATTATCAATAAACAAAAGCACATCCTGCTTTTTTACATCCCGGAAATATTCTGCCATGGTAAGTCCCGTTTCTGCCACACGCATACGGGCACCAGGGGATTCATTCATCTGTCCAAATACCAGAGCGGTTTTATTCAGTACGCCTGAATCCTTCATCTCATTCCAGAGGTCATTTCCCTCTCTGGAACGCTCTCCAACACCAGTAAATATGGAATAACCGCCACTCTCTGTTGCTATGTTATGGATAAGCTCCTGAATCAGTACCGTCTTACCAACACCGGCACCGCCAAACAGACCAATCTTACCACCCTTTGCATAAGGTGCCAGCAGGTCAATGACTTTGATTCCGGTTTCCAACATTTCCACAACCGGACTCTGCTCCTCGAAGGTCGGTGGTTCCCTGTGGATACACCAGTGTTCCGTATCCTCTAAGCTTTCTCCATCATCTAGTGTCTCACCTAACACATTAAATAATCTGCCAAGAGTCTGTTCGCCCACCGGAACCTGAATACCGGAACCGGTTGCCACAACCTCCATATCCCTGCAAAGCCCCTCACTGGCTGCAAGCATGATACAGCGGTCAACGTTGTGTCCGATATGCTGGGATACTTCCATCACACATTTCTTTCCATTATTTATGACATATAATGCATCCTTAATGGAAGGCAGCTCACCATTCTCAAATTCAACATCTACGACAGGTCCAGAAACCTGAACAATCTTACCTTTATTTTCCATAGTGCGAAATCTCACCTCGCTTGTTTCATCTTTTTCTTTTTAAGGGCCTTTGCACCACCGATTACCTCCGTAATCTCCTGGGTAATTGCCGCCTGTCTGACACGGTTGTATTCCACGGAAAGTTCTCTTAACATTTCCTGGGCATTATCCGTTGCCGACTGCATTGCCATCATTCTGGCATTTTCTTCACTGGCAGAACCCTCAACTAAAACACCATACATAAATCCTGTTACATAATTATAAACCAGCTTTTCCAATACTCTTCTTGGAGATGGATAAATCAGAAACCAGTCATCTGCCTGGTCAGCAGCTTCTTTATCATAATTCCCATGTCCCTTTGCAGATTTTTCCAACAGTTCCTGCTTGATAAACTGATGTGTCTTAAGGGGTAATATTTCCTGAACCTCCACCTCTTCTTTCATGCTGTTTATCATCCGGGTAAAAATGACGTAAACTTCATCAATTTCTTCCTGTTTGTAAAGCTCCACAATATGCTCTGTTATTACTCTTGCCCTGTGCATGGAAGGATTGTTGGCAGAATAACAAAAATCTGTTTCAATGGAATATCCCTGATTTGTAAAATACTGCCTGCCAAGTTCCCCTACAACGAACAGACGGTATTCTTCCGCCTCATCCACCAGGCGTTTCGCTTCTTTTAACACATTATGGTTATATGCACCTGCCATTCCCTTGTCACCGGTTATGACAATAAAGGCTTTTTTCTTAACCGTTTCCTGTAAATCCTTCCCCCGGTTATCAAAATAGAGATGCCGCATATCCGGAAAATGCAATAAGATATCTGCAATCTGCTCCTGCAAACCATAAAAATACGGTTCTGTATTTTCCAGCTTCTGTCTTGCTTTCCTGAGCTTCATGGATGACATCATATACATGGCTTTGGTGATTTTCATGGTATCCTGAATACTTTTTATCCGATCGGAAATCTCCTTTGCACTTGCCATTTTTTTACCTCCAATTTAAGAGTTTATTCCTGCACCTGTCCATACTGCAATTTGAACTTGGTTGCAGCTTCAATAATTGCCTCTTTCACATCTTCCGACAAATCCTTAGAAGACTCTAACTGGCTTATGATATCGGAATGATTTAACTCAAATTCCTTAAGCAGTTCCAAACGGAAGGTTTTCAGTTTCTCTGCCGGTAAATCACTGAAAATATGTGCATTTGCTGCCACTAATGTGATAACCTGCTGTGCCATGCTAAATGGTGTTCCAAGCGGCTGTTTTAGCAGTTCCATCAACGCACGGCCGTGGGCTAACTGTTTCTTTGTATTGTCATCCAAATCCGAAGAAAACTGGGTAAATACTTCCATTTCCCGGTACTGTGCCAAATCAATCCGGATACTTCCGGTTGCCTTCTTCATTGCCTTTGTCTGTGCTGCACCACCCACACGGGATACCGAAAGACCAACATTTACTGCCGGACGCTGACCTGCATTAAACAGTTCACTTTCCAGATAAAGCTGACCGTCTGTAATGGAAATGACATTGGTTGGTATGTATGCCGATACATCGCCTGCCTGGGTCTCAATAATCGGAAGTGCGGTAATGGAACCACCACCTGCTTCCGGTGTCAGTCTGGAAGAACGCTCCAGCAATCTGGAATGTAAATAGAATACATCACCCGGATAGGCTTCCCGTCCCGGAGAACGTTCCAATAACAGGGAGATTGCACGATATGCCACTGCATGCTTTGACAGATCATCATAAATGATGAGCACATCTTTTCCTTTATACATAAAATATTCAGCTAATGCGGTGCCGGAATACGGTGCGATATACTGCAGCGGTGCCGGATCGGATGCAGTTGCAGATACCACAATGGTATAACTCATGGCTTCCTTTTTCTTTAATGTATTTACAAGCTTTGCAATGGTAGATGCCTTCTGTCCAATGGCAACATAGATGCAGACAACATCCTTGCCTTTCTGGTTCAAAATGGTATCCATTGCAATGGAAGTCTTACCTGTCTGACGGTCACCGATAATCAGCTCTCTTTGTCCACGACCAATCGGGAACATGGAATCAATGGAAAGGATACCAGTTTCCATTGGAACGGATACGGATTTGCGGTCTACAATACTTGGTGCCGGATTCTCAATCGGACGGTATCCATCAGCTTCGATTTCTCCCTCTCCATCAATAGGAGCACCTAAAGCATCCACAATTCTTCCCTTAAAATTCTCACCAACAGGAATACCTGCCATCTTGCCGGTACGGGCCACACGGCTGCCCTCATGAATCTCTGTATCACGTCCAAAGAGGATAACACCAATTTCGTCTCTTCGAACATCCTGTACCATACCCTTTACGCCACAGTCAAAGATAACAATCTCCCCGTAACAGGCATGGTCAATACCGTCTACATTTACGATACCGTCACCAACCCAGTTGACAATACCGATTTCTTTATTCTTTGCCTCTAACTCAAAATCCTCAATATTACTTCTTAAAATAGAAATAATATTTTCCTCACTGAAGGTATTGCCTGCGGAAGAAACTGCTTTTGAAATTTTATTCTTTAACTGTTCAATTCTTCCCTGCTCACTCCAGTCATACTCCTTGGTACCAACACGGAGAATAAAACCGCTCTTTAAAGACTTGTCCTCTTTCAGTTCTAACTCCATATCCGCATTGCCAAATTCCTTGGCCAGGAATTTACGGATACCGGCAAGCTGTTCTTCATTTGGTGCTGTCACATAAATAAGCTCTGCTCTCTGATCTTTTGCCTCTGGTGCTGCATCTAAGCTGTCAAATGCCACTAACACCTCATCAAACAGAGAAAAATCATTATTATCACATAATATTTTTAAGAAATTACGGATTTCCTTTGGAAACACCCGCTCGATAACCAGGTGCTTTTTCTCCACCGGCACGGCGGGATCTTCAAAATCCACTCTTACCTGCGGTACCGCCTCAAGAATCCCTCTCACCTGCGTAAGAACTTCCTTAGGAATATCCGTTTTGCGTAAATCTGACGCATACTTTAATGCTTCCTGAGTCACTATTTTTCACCTGCTTTATCTAAAAATTCATTGTAGAGGGATGCATCAATCTCCACTCCACTTTGCCTTCCTACTACCTTAGTTGCTGCATTTACTACCATATCAGCAATTTCCTTTTCTGCATTCTTCATAATCTGTGTCTTTTGTGCATCTGCTTCTGCGATGGCATCTTTCTTAATCTGCTTTGCCTGGTGCTGTGCATCCTTCAAAATCTTCTGATACTGTACATCCGCTTCTTTTCTGGCATCCTGAAGTGTCTTCTTCTTCTCTTCTTCCATATTTGCCAGAGAATCGGTATACTGTGCTTTTAACGCTTCCGCCTCTGCCTGCTTTGCAGCAGCTTCCCCAAACCGCTTATCCGCCTCTTCCTGACGGGCTGCAATAATCTTTTGCACCGGTTTAAAGAGTAAGAATTTCATTGCAACAAAGAGAACAAGCAGATTAATGATGGTCCATAATAAATTCAAATCTATTCGGAGCATTTTTCCATCCTGCCTTTCAAATCTACTTTAATAACATGATAACCAAAATGGCTACTACGAAACAATAAATAGCAGTAGCCTCGGCAAGGGCACAACCAAGAATCAGATTCTTTGTAATCTTACCATCTGCTTCCGGCTGTCTGGCTACAGCCTCCACTGCCTTACCGGTTGCAATACCGATACCAATACCTGCTCCAACTGCTCCTAAAACTGCGATTCCTGCTCCTATTGCTATAATACTATTCATGATTTTTCTCCTTTTCTTATATAATTTTACTCGATAGCCTCTTTTAAATATAATGAGGTTAAAAAAACAAATACATACGCCTGCAATAATCCATCAAAGATATCAAAATACAGACTAAATACTGCCGGCAAAAAAACTGGTACGAGCTGCTTGATCAGTTCCATAATAACAAACGCACCTAACACGTTACCAAAAAGCCGCATGCAAAGTGACAATGGTCTGGTAAAAACTTCAAGAACATTAATTGGTGTAACAATGGCAATTGGCTCTGTAAACTTATGTAACCACTTTTTTACACCATGATGATAAATTCCCGCAGCTTCCACTAAAACAATGCTCATCAATGCCAAAGCAATTGTAACGTTCAAATCCTTTGTCGGAGATTTCATTCCAAACAAACCAATGATGTTGGCAAATCCGATATATAAAAGCACTGTTGTCAGATATGGAACATATGCTTTTCCCTCCGGACCAATCATTCCCTCCACCATATCGGTTAATTTGGTAACAATAAGTTCCGCAGCTGCCTGACGCCTGCTGATGTGGTCAATCTTCAAATCTCTTGTTAATATGATTGCTGCAATGATTAAAACTGCCATGATAATCCACGTTACCACCACGGATTCCGCAATTTCAATTCCACCGAATATGGGAATCGTAAAGGCTGTTTCACATTCCAGTTCCTCCATCAGGCTTTTTGCTATTGATTCCAAAAAACCATCTCCTTATCCCTTTACTTTGTTTCCTTGTTAGTTTATAATTTTTTTTGCAAGATGTAAAATGTATATTTAAGATAGCAACTATATCAATTCGACATGAAAGAGGTGCTTTATGGACATTACCTATGATTATTACCGTATTTTTTATTATGTTGCCAAATATAAAAGCTTTACCAGGGCTGCATCCATCCTTATGAACAACCAGCCAAATATTTCCCGCTCCATAAACAATCTGGAAAAACAGTTAGGATGTACCTTATTTGTCCGCTCCAACCGTGGAGTTACCTTAACCCCGGAGGGAAAGAAGCTTTATAACCATGTTTCTGTTGCCTTCCGCCAGCTGCAAACCGCTGAATTGGAACTTTCAGGCTCCAACACCTTAGAAAGCGGCACAGTTACCATTAGTGCCAGTGAAACTGCACTGCATGGTATTTTGCTTACTGTACTGAAGGATTTTCACAATGATTACCCTGGAATTCATATTCACATTTTAAGCCACACCACTCCCCAGGCAATCCAGTCGGTACGGAATGGTCTGGCAGATTTTTGCGTGGTAACAACCCCTACCAGAGTAAAAAAACCTTTTAAAGAGACCAGAATCAAAGAATTTCATGAAGTGTTAGTCAGCAGTAAGAAATATGCCCATCTGGCAGAGAAAAAACACCATTTATCGGACTTGCAGAAGTATCCTATGGTATGCCTTGGCAAAGACAGCATGACTTATAACTATTTTACAGAACTATTCTTAAAATACAATATCGCCCTGGACCCGGAAGTAGAGGTTGCCACCTCTGACCAGCTGATTCCCATTATCATGCACGACCTGGGTATTGGTTTTGTTCCGGATTTTCTGACAGAAGAACCATTAAAAAATGAGGTAATCATGGAGATTCCTCTCTATGAAAAACTTCCACCCCGATATATCTGTCTGGTGGAAGATGCAGGGCATCCCTTAAGTGCTGCTGCTGCAAGGTTAAAGAATATGCTGCTGGCAACCCAGCAATAGAAAAAGGTAAAAAAATCAGGAGGCTAAGCAACCACCTGATTTTTTCCATTGTTCTTTCCCTCATATAATTTGCGGTCGGCATATTCAATCATAACCGGTATCTCTATTCCTTCCTGATATGTCGAGACGCCTAGTGTTACAGTCACACGAACCTCATTTTCTTTGTAAGATATAACGGTTTCCTCTACTTCTTTCCGTATCCGTTCTGCCACTTTACCTGACACCTCTAAATCCGCATTTATCAGAATCAGTATCTCCTCTCCACCCCATCGGCACACACAGTCTTCTTCTCTCAAATTTCTGGTAATGATGTCTGATATGGTTATCAGCACCTTATCCCCACATTCATGCCCATAGGTATCATTTATTCTCTTAAAATCATCCAAATCTGCCATAATCAGTGAAAATGTTTTCTTTGTAGATACCGCATTCTCCATTACATATTTAAGCCTTGTGTCCATACTCCGGCGGTTCAACAGATGGGTAAGCGGGTCATAGTTTGCAATCTGACCTAATGTATGATTTTCCTGCTCTAACTGCCGCTGCATATAACGGATTTCCAAAGCAAACAGTATTGAAAAAGAAACCATTAATACAAATGTAACAATCGAATTAAAATAGTATAAACCTGCCGGAAGATTATCCGGATAATTCCCTTTGTAAAACGGTTCACATCTTCCACATATTACACGAACCAGCATATAACAAACCACAACAGCAGTTGAAGATATTACTGGTGCAGCAATACTTCCTTCAAAATGCGGAAGTGTATAAGTCAGATAAAACGCAACCGGAATTATTGCAATGGTGTAAATCATAAATCCGCAATCCCAACCCAGCAAAAGCGATGCCATGGCGGAATGAAATAGTACCTCAATCACCGTAGCGATATAGATTAAAACATACTTCTTTTTCTTCAATGCAAAAAAACTTAAATAAAAATAAAATATGGTAATTGCCGCATTATATAAAAATAACGGTATAACATGACACACTCCAAACACTATGGTAAAAATTAAATGAACGATTGCAATACCAAAGCCAATAATTTTATATTTAATTGCATTCTCAATGGAACAGGTTCCATTTAAGATTTGTCTGAATAAATGATAAATCTGTGTCATATTCCCTGCCTTTCTTATGTATAATTTGCATTATTAATAGTATTTCTATCACAAACTTACCGTTTGTACTTCCCCTGTCTTACAAAAGATTGTTTTCCCGCCTTTGCCTGCATTTTGTCATACTGCTCATACATGTCCTGTACACTGTTCTCTAACAAAAAATAGTGCTTGATATAAGGCACCATCAATACCAGCAGCATAAAGACTAACAACAACATTTGAAGTGAAAAATTACTGTATGTATATAAAAATGCCATTACAGAAAGTATTGCAAAGGTTACCGTTACAATCAGATGAATCAGTCTTTCATGGGCAAAAAATGCAATCTGTACAAGATGTTTTTTCATCTCTTCCTCCCAATCAATACTCTCATCCTCTGATTCCAGCAGCGTATCAATATACGCAAGGTACTGTCTGATTCTGTCTGCCATACTATATACCTCCTATCCTATTCCTAATCTGTCAGTATGCCATTTCCCATTCTAATCTATTATTTTAAATGCACTTTTGGAAGATTCCACTGAAAATGTGCTGCCAAAAGCCTTAATATCAACACAATAAAAAGGCTTATTACTGCCGCTGTCTCCGGATAACCGGCATAATCCAGCAAAAGATAGGAGCTGGCTCCTGCAAGGGATGCTGTGGCATAAACATGCTTTTTAAAAATATATGGCACATTGCCTGCAAAGATATCCCGCATAAGACCACCGCCTACACCGGTAATCACACCCACAAATAACAGCAATGCAATACTTTCATTTCCCAACAATTCTTCTGCATTCTGAATTCCAAGAATCGTAAATGCTCCAAGACCTACCGCATCGGAAACCAGCAACACCGCATTCCACAATCTATGTTTACTTTCACTTTGCCGTTTAGATGAAACCGCACCAATAATAAATGCTGCAAATGCAACAACAATTGCAAGCTCGGCACTGCCCGGATCCGAAAATACTCTCGGAGGCACCTCACCAATCACCACATCTCTAAGAATCCCGCCTCCTACAGCAGTTACCAGTCCTAACACAATAACGCCAAGCATATCCATCTCTTTTTTCATTGCCTCTATTGCCCCAGAAACAGAAAATGCAATTGTGCCCAATATTTCAAGAAATTCTATCATCCAACTCATAATCTATTCTTTTAAAACTCCCAATATTTTCCTGCTTTTATGCAGTCTGTACAATATTTATCTAAAAATATAGCACATTTTTCCCTATAAAGCAAGAAACAGCTATCCCGGCAGGCTGTCTGCCACGCAAAGTGCACCCCAGCCCACCAGAGGCGAGGGCTGGGTCTGCTGGAAGGGAAGCCGTCTTGCCCCTTTGATCAGATTTGCACGTACCTTTTCCCCATAAAGATAGGGATCCTTTCCATCCACAATTCCATACTGCATAAGAAGTGCTGCAGCTCCGGTCACAAAAGGTGCCGCAAAGGAAGTTCCTGAAAATTCACCATATCCCCCACCTGCCCGGCAGGTGTTGATCGCAACTCCCGGAGCCGCCAGATCCGGTTTTGCCACACTTTGGGAAAGCCCCTGTTCCAGACTGGGGCCCCTGCCGGAAAAGGATGCAAAGGTATCATTTCTGGAATCATATGCCGCCACCGATATCACATATCTGGCGGTGGAAGGAACCAAAAGCGTATTAAAAATTGTAGGTCTTACAAAGGATACTTCGGAAGAAGTGCTTCCTGCCACCGGCAGCCACATATTATAATCCCCCGCTGTGATCCGTCTTGGTTCCAAATAGATTTTCCAGATTCCAGGTGTCACATAATCCCCCTGGGGAATCCAGGAAATATAGATTTCCTGTTCCGGATTATAAGGTGTGGGCTCACTATAGTATACGGAGAGGATTGTTTCAGGCAGAACATAATTCTGAACTCTGGAATAGCTGGACAGCGGACCAATCCTTCTCCCTGCCGGAGATTCAATCACAATGTCAAACTGATCCGTGTAATGTTTCCATATCTGCAGGTTAAAACTTTTCATATAGTCGCCCACATATATTTCCACTTCCTCCCTCTGCCCTTCTGTCAGCCTGCCTGCTGTATGTCTTGCAGTTACTCCTTCGTTTCCGGTACCGGTTGCCACTGTCACCCGGTATAGATTGGAAATAGTATTTATATACCTCTCTATTATGGAATCTCCATTATGCGCACCATAGTTATTTCCAAAACTGATATTGATTGCCAGTGGTTTTCCCACTTCTATGGCATACCGCACAGAAAAATCAATGGCAATCATCAGTTCTGTTGTCCGTGAAAATCCCCGTTCATCCGGATTTCCCAGCTTTACCACAATAATTTCTGCCTCTGGGGCAACACCCACAATTCCCTGATCGGAGGACAGACCATTTCCTGCCATAATCCCCAAAACAGCCGTACCATGTCCGGTTGTATCAAACTGCGGTACAATTGCACGGCCTCCCAGGGCAGCAGTTCCTCCTATTCCACTTTCCTGCCGTTCTTCTTCTGCCCGGATTGCCGCATTGATATCCTCCGCGTCATAGATACTTCCTATGGTAAATCCCTCCGGTGGATTTCCGGGAATCGTCTGATCCCATAACTGCACAATCCGGGTGGAACCATCCGCATTGCGGAAGTCCCTGTGATAAAAATCCACACCGGAATCCAGACAGGCCACTAAAGTTCCCCTTCCTGTCAGGTCATAATCCGGCAGTCTTACCCTGTTTACGCAGGAAGCCACTATTCCCCGCATCTGCTCTAACAGTAAAGACTTTGGTTTTTCAATATAATCAATCTGCGGGTAATCCGACAGCCGCCCAATTAAATATTGGGGTATCCTTACAACTGCATAGCCTCCCAGCAGTTCCTCTATGGATAGCCCCAATTCTTCTCTTATGTCAGAAAGACTTCCTGTATACCGGATGATCAGTTCCCATTCCTCAAACAGTTCATCATAGCCCACATTCAAATCCAGGCTTTTTTCTCTCTCCTCTTCCGGAAGTCCAATAGCCATATTTAAGTCTGGACTGATTTTACTTTCTGTCATACAAAACACTCACTCCCCGAACAAATCTTTCAGCACTTCTTCTGCACTCATATTCTGGTATCCGTCCGGGTCTGATAATACAACATTTTCACCCGTTACATCCCATCGCATCTGCCCGTAATGGGAAAGATACGACGTTCCTCTGCTTACATCCGGGTATTTTGTATACCATGTCTTGTAATATTTTTTCATGTATTTCTTTGCAAGCTGATAAGCTTCGCTGTTCTTTTTGCCAGAACCGGTTGTAGTTCCACTTAGCTGCACACCTGCCGGAGATGAATGCACCAATACCACACTGCCATCCCCGCACTGTCCAATGACAATCCACACATGACCACAGCATTTACAGGTGGAACTCATCACATCTCCCGCCTTATAATCCCTAATCCGGTTAGCTGTGCAATAACTTCCGAAACCCAGGTCTGCAAATTTCTCTGCCTGTTTGGAAGCACTGTACACATAACCTTTCTTATTATTCTGCGTATTCAAAACATTATAAATACACCAGCCAACATAACCGGAGCAGTCCAGACCATCATGAATCTGGTAACGGTAATTTCTATAGTTATAGGATGCAGTTTTATTACTGGCAAAACTCCGCCAGGCAGGACTCAATCCCGTGGTCTTAGCATCTTTACCTGCCGCAGTATCCGCTTTATTCCAGCCGCCTCCCCATACATACATGGTAGAACCAACTGGTGCAATGGCTGTCTGTAAGAAATTTTTCACTGTGGATGTACCGGTCAGCGGTACTGTAGTGGATACTTTCTTACTGGACTTTCCACAGATACGCTCTCCGCTGCTGCTTTCCTGATATGCCCGTACATAATACCGGTATTCCTGTCCCGGCAGCCTGTCATGCAATACCGCCTTGCAGCTCTTTGTCTGCTTTACAACACGGTATCCGCCGGTTTCACCCTCTAACTGCTCATAAATCTGATAGCCATCTGCTTCCTTCACCGGTTCCCAGGTTACTACAATATCTGTTTTCACAGCAGTTGACATAATACCAAGCGGCTGGCTTTTTGTAAATGAAGTTTTCGCATAACTATTGAAAGAAAATATATTCGCCATAATCCATACTATTCCAATAGTTAACATAATGTTACATGATTTTTTCATTCGGATTTTCAAAAAACATAACCTTCCCTTAATCGTCCAACTTGATTCCTGCTAACAATGCACCGAAAGGATTATTTGGTACTTCCTCACATTTGTAATCAAACTCTTCAATCACATCAGTCACAATATCTGAGGTATTGGTTTCCACATCCCGGATGCTTAAACTGATCTTCCCATCCTTTACCTCTAATACCTTTACTTTTACTTTCTGTCCCACGGAAAGCACCTCAGAAGGTTTCTTGATCCGCTTCATGCAGATTTTGGAGATGTGAACCAGACCGGTCAATCCGTTGTCCATCTGTACAAATGCACCATACGGCATAAGGGATTCCACGGTTCCCTCAAATATTGAACCCGGTATGATCATTGCCATCTTCTCCCTGTCATGTTCTGCCTCTTTTTCTTTCAATACTGCCTTTGCAGAAAGCACCAGTTTTCTGGCATTCTCATCCACAGTGATTACCTTTGCCTCCACCTGTTTTCCAATAAATGCTTCCGTATCCTCCACATAGGAAAGTGCCAGCTGGGAAGCAGGAATAAATGCGCGAATTCCTTCCAGATATGCAACAACACCAGCATTTACACTCTCCTTAATCTTAACGGTGACAACCGTTTCCTGTTCCTGCATCTCCTTTAAATGCTCCCATGCAGACATCTCATTTGCTTCCTTTAAAGAAAGTTCCACATTTCCTTTTCCGTCATCCCGCTGAGTTACCACAGCTTCCAGGCTGTCCCCAATCTTTAAATCCCTCATAGCGGAAAAATCCGGATCATCCGAAAGTTCAGAAAGCGGTATCACACCCGGTGCAAAATATCCAAGATCCAATGTAACCACTTCATCATTGATATCCACAATCATTCCCTTTACAATCTCGCCCTCTTTGATGACACGGAAGGAATTTGTAAGTTCCTCTTCAAAATCTTTCATTGTTTCCATTTTGATACCTCCTATTGCTGCTCTCAAGCATACTTAAACTTCCTTCTGTAAATGCTAAAACTCTTTCAAGTCGTAGTACAAAATCCAGTCGGTTCTGTTGACAAACTACCTAAAAGTTTATCAGATACCTTAATGAACTGCAACCCATAATTCCAATACAAAACAGAAATATATTGATAGATTTTATATTATTAGTTATAATAAATTTAGTTTATGGAATTTGTGAATCAAGCAGAGAAAGGATATGAATATATGAAAAAATACAGAAGATTGCTTGCAGTATTAATTTGTTTAATATTGATACCAGCCAAACAGGTCAATGCGGATTACGTGATTAACTGGAGGGATGACGCCACCACAAACATAGACGGATATGTTGCAGATGCAACTATGGCAGAGGCTCATCCGTTTCATTACTATGCTGTGTATAACTGGGACTATGTTAAACAGGGAACAGCCGCTTTACAGCAGTTACAGCAAAAATATAATGTTACAGCATCCCCGGAAAGCAACTTTGTATACTATATGGCGATGTTAAGAGCCGTGGAGTTGGGATTGGACAATCGACATTCACATTTGAGTCCTTCTCACGGAAATTTGTTTTCGAAAATGAATGTTGGAGAAGTATATACTGGTGGAGACCATTATACAGAATCAATAGCGAACTGGGAAGCTTCATCTTCTCATTTGGAAAACATTTTAAATGTCGGGAAAGGGAGCAGAGCAATAGCCTATGGGTGTAGTAATGGTGGAGCAATTGGAGCCTATGCCTCTTTTGACAACAGTAATGCACAGCGTATTACTCAGGCTAAACACTTGGTAAAAGGCATGGAGGCTTATTATGACCCATTAGCCCCTAAATACGCCTGGTATCGCATCCAGTTTGATGAGGCAGATTTTACCACCATGACTCTTTCTGGTGTTTCCCGTTTTGAAGATACCTATTACCAGGCGGCAAATGATGATATTAACCATGTGATTAGTGGGTGGGACCCTTATTTTCAAGATGTAAATGGCAAAATATATTTTTCTGAAACAGAAGCCAAGGTGGGAGATTCATTTACCATTGTTGACCGACTGTATCCTATGGTTTGTCTTGATGCAACGTCCTTATCCGATTTGGATAACCAGATGAACATAAACTACAATAACTGCTATGTCTGTCTGGCGTTGGATAACTTTATTGTATCCAGTTCCAATCCAGAAGTTATGTCTGTCTCTGGAAATACACTTACTGTCAAGGGTGGTGGAGATTATCTTTTAACTTTTACTTATAAATACAACACCAATTATTCTTTTCAATTTGGTTGTGAGGTCATTCTGGACTCTCCCGACTGTACCACAACAACCCAAACCATTAAGGCGGGACTTGAAGTCAAGACCAGCGAAGCA
>JBJEJE010000106.1:0-10605 GCA_051877755.1 Lachnospiraceae bacterium
CAATGTTCATTACCAGTTGTGCTGGATATAATCACTCAGGATTCCGAGAGATTATAGAAATATTATATAGTACTATCCATATTTGATACAGTAACTCCCATCATCACTCGCCAACCAGCTTTACAGCTGCATGCTCCCGGAACCAGCTTACCAGTGGTCCTGTTAAAAATGCCACCACAAAGGTTGCCGTCCCAAAGGTACCACCTGAAATGAATCCAACAGCCATACTGATAGAATCCAATACTACCCTTGCCCATTTAAATAGTATCTTTCCATGGGTTAAATCCTCCACAATCTGACTGATCATATCGTATGGTGCCACCCCTAAATCCGTCTTCATGTAAAGTGCCACCCCAAAACTGATACAGATAATGCCTGCAATCATTAAAATAGCACGGATAATTAAAAAGGTATTCATGCCCTCCACCGTAATGCCGCTCTTTTGGAAAATCCACATCCAGCCGTCTACCACATAACCAAGTCCTAACATATTAAATAATGCACCTAAGCCAAAACTTTTCGGATTGATCAATATCACTGGAATAAACAACACAATATTCACAATTGCCTGATAGGTGCCATAGCTGATTGGAAGATGATTACTAACGCCTATATTCATACAGGAAAACGGGTCTGTTCCAAAGGACGCCAGCCTTAAACATGCCACTCCCAAACCAATGATTACAATTCCAAGTATCATACAGCCAATACGTCTCGCGCTCAGTCTCTTATGTATCTTTTCATTCATTTCTTCATAACTCCTAAACATTCGTCCCTGTCTTCTATTCTAGCATAGAGGTCTTCAATTTGCCACAGAAAACATTATTTAAACAAATATTTTTGTCACCGTTCCATCCTGAACGGTGACAAAATTTTAAAGTAATCCCATTTTATCAAATGCTTTGTAAAGTCCATCACACTCCACATCATCGGTAATATAATCTGCCATTGCCCTAATCTCCGATCCACCATTTCCCATAGCAACACCATACGCACAGTATTCCAGCATTGGTATATCTACTTTAGCATCACCAAAGGCAATGGTATCCGATCTTTCTGCTCCCAGATACTTAAGCAGTTCATCAATGGCATGGGCTTTGGTAATGTCCTTTACTCCAAGATCTCCAAACAGTGCTGTTTCTCCCTTGCCGCCCCAGGTTCCATTTTGCATATCCGGAAAATGTTCTTTCGTATCCAGAAAATCCTGATAGGAATTCAGCACATAACTGATCTTATTAACATCATCCCGGTATAATTCTCCGTCAAACACCATACCCACAAAGGTGTCTCTGACTTTTATCCTGTCTGCACCCTCTTTTCCCTTTCTTCTGCTGTATTCCTGTACAGCAGTTTCTGCCTCTGTCTCAAACTTCTCACTGGCAAAGAGTCCATTGTTGCTTTCCAGATAAAATTCCAGCCCTTTCTCATGGAGCCAGTCTACAATGGAAGTACATTGTTCAAGCGTAATCAGCTGATGCATTACAACATGCCCATTATCCTCTACATAGCTTCCATTTCCACCAATCATGCCATCCAATCCAATGTCCCACAATTCCGGCTGCACCTCTGCCCTGCTTCTGCCGGTACAGATATAAACCCTGTGTCCATTTTCCCTCGCCCTACGGATTGCGTTTACCGCAGATTCCGGAAGACGATTTTCATAATCCACCAATGTTCCGTCTACATCCAAAAAAATAATTTTTCCCATATTATATCTTCCTTTCTACCATAATATGATTTGAAAAAGAACCAGCAGTCTCCCATTCTGGAAAATGCCAGTTCTTTTCATACTTAGAATGGATTAGACATCCAGGTCCTCACCATTGCTTGCAATGACTTTTTTATACCAGTCAAAGGAGGCTTTTTTACTTCTTTCAAGCGTTCCGCTTCCATCGTTATTTTTATCCACATAAATGAATCCATAACGCTTCTTCATCTCTCCTGTGGTAAAGGATACCAGGTCGATACAGCCCCAAGGCGTATATCCCATAAGCTCTACGCCATCATGAATAACCGCTTTTTTCATTTCCTCAATGTGGGCTTTCAGATAAGCAATCCGGTAATCGTCATTGCAGCTTCCGTCCGGCAGCTTTTCATCGATTGCGCCGAATCCGTTTTCCACAATAAATAACGGAATTTCGTAACGCTCGTATAAGGTATTTAATGCATACCGAAGTCCCACCGGGTCAATTGCCCAGCCCCAGTCACTTACCTTGATATACGGATTTGCAACAGAGTTTGCAGAGCTTCCGTCCATGGTAGACGCGGTATCAGTGGCTGCATCTGCCTTTACGGTATTGGTCATATAATAACTGAATCCTAGATAATCTACCCTGCCCTCGGCAAGGATTTTCTCATCCTCCGGCTCCATAGCAATGTGATAGCCCTTCCGCTCCCAGTTTTTCTTTGTAAAGTTCGGATAATGGCCTCTCACATGCACATCTGAAAAATGATATCTCTCATGCATGGATTCTACTGCTGTCATCATGTCATCCGGATTGCAGGAATACGGATAAAATGGTACAAAGGAGCACATACATCCAATCTTGAAATCCGGATTGATTTCATGACCTTTCTTTACCACCAATGCACTTGCCACCAGCTCATGATGTGCACACTGATACATAACCTCTTCCGGGTTGTCATATTCGGAAAACTTCACGCCAGAGCAGGTCCAGCCGAAAATATCGGCGTTGGTATTACTCTGATTGTTAATTTCATTGAAGGTCATCCAGTATTTTACTTTGTCCTTATAGCGCTCCATAACGGTTGTGGCATATTTAACGAAGAAATCAATGACCTTACGGTTATACCATCCACCGTATTCCTTTGCTAAATGATAAGGCATTTCAAAATGGCTTAAGGTAATGACCGGCTCAATCCCATACTTTAACAATTCATCAAACATGTCATCATAAAACTGCAGACCCTCTTCATTCGGGGTATCTTCATCGCCCTTTGGGAAAATCCTGGTCCAGGCAATACTGGTACGGAAACATTTAAATCCCATCTGTGCAAACAATGCAATATCCTCTTTGTAGTGGTGGTAAAAATCAATTGCCTCATGGTTTGGATAATTCTCACCTTCCACTACACCATCCGTGATTCTTCTAAGCACTCCGTGGGCACCGGCGGTCAATACATCGGATACACTTGGTCCCTTGCCACCGGCATTCCATCCACCTTCTAACTGGTGGGCGGCAACTGCACCGCCCCACAAAAAATCTTCTGGTAAACCTGTCTTAGCCATTTTTATGTCCTCCTACTGAATCTGTAACAGTTCGTCTCCTGCCTTTACATTACCGGATGCAACAGCAGTTACATCTTTAAACTCGTCGGTATTGGTAACAACTACCGGAGTTGTCACCGGATATCCTTCCTTTTTAATTGCCTCTATATCAAACTCAATCAGCAGATCACCCTTCTTTACGGTATCTCCCTCTTTTACATGAGCGGTAAAATGTCTGCCTTCTAATTGTACGGTATCCATACCAACATGGATTAATACTTCCACCTGATTGCCGCCCTCAATACCAACTGCATGGTGGCTGTCAAGCAAACTAACAATCTTGCCGTCAAATGGTGCCACAACCTTGCCTTCCTTTGGCTCAATGGCAATGCCCTTGCCCATTGCTTCGCTGGAAAATACGTCATCCTTTACTTCAGATAAAGGAACTGCAAAACCGGTTAACGGACTTACAATCTTCTTAGATGCATCCTCTGCCTTTGGCTCATCTAAAGCATCATTTCCTGCTGCCTCTACCTTCTTCATAGCAGGATCATCAAATCCAACAATCTGCACCAGAATGATTGCACCAATGATAGAGATTGCAAGACCAATCACCTCACCAATAAATGGTGTCATATTATCCTTGTTGATTGCATTTACAACAGTTAACACACCTGGAAGACCAGCGTACACATAATATACGGAATGAAAGAAACTTGCTACAATTGCGCCCACACCACCGGCGATACATCCGCAGATGAAAGGCTTCTTAAATCTTAAAGTTACACCGTAGATAGCCGGCTCTGTGATACCAAAAATACCGGTAATACCTGCGGATAAAGCAACACCTTTTACTTCTTTGTTTTTCGATTTTAAGAATACGCCAAATGCTGCTGCCATCTGTGCACATACTGCACAGGTCTGAAATGCCTGGAAGGAATCAAATCCCTGATTTGCAAAGTTTGCCATAACCATCGGTGTAACACCCCAGTGAACACCAAAGATAACGATTACCTGCCAGATACCACCTACAATTGCTGCTGCAAGTGGAGGAGCTACCTGAACTAACCAGTTATATCCGCCTGCAATTGCATTTGCTGCACCGGTTGATACCGGTCCGATTGCAAGAACAGTAAGTGGTACCATGATAAGGATGCTAAGGAACGGTGTGAACAATGCCTTTACTGCATCCGGTAAATGCTTCTCCAAAAACTTCTCCAAGTAAGACAATACCCATACCAGCAATAATGGTGGCAATACAGAAGATGTATATGTTGTCTCTGATAAAGGCATTCCAAGAAGCTTAATGGTCTCTCCCGCTGCAACTCTTGCAGCGATGTCTGATAAGGATGAGCTTACCAATGCTGCACAACATGCTACCGCAATATAGGTATTACATTTAAAATGCTTTGATGCTGTAATTGCAATGAAGATTGGTAAAAATGTAAATGGCGCCCATGACATCAGACTCAATACTTCGTAAGTTCCTGTCTCTGCAAACTGTGGTGCAAAGAGGTTGATGATAATCAAACAACCCTGTAAAATACCGGCAGCAGCCAGGATATAAACAAATGGTGCAAATACGGCCGACATGGTAGCAATAATCCGGTTCAAAACACTCTGCTTTGGTGCTTCTGTCTCACCGCCGTCTTCCCCAATATGCAATATCTCTGCGGCATGCCCATATACATCCTTTGCATGGGTTCCAATGACTACCTGGAACTGTCCGCCATTTTCTACTACTGTGATTACGCCCGGCATCTCTGAAATCTTTGCGTTGGCATCTGCCGGTGTCTCCTTCAAAACCAGTCTCAATCTGGTTGCGCAGTGTGTAACATTCGCAATGTTGCCTTCTCCACCAACAGCATTGATAATGTCACCTGCTAATTTTTTATAATCTCTTACCTGTGCCATAATAACACTCCTTTCTTTTTCTGAAGTTTCTTTCCGCGCGTTTTATGTACCTCATATATTACCTAGTGATATCACTATATCAATTTTTCTTATCTTTACAACCATTTTCAAAGACGTTGGAAGTTTGTTTCAAGATTATTTTTCTACCTCCTTTTCTTTTTTGAAACATTGTTTCAAAAAATGCAAAATATGCTTCCATAAAAAAAGAAAACATACCAATTTTCCAATCTGGTATATTTTCTCTTAAACTTATCCATATAAATTATCTGCTATCTCAAATATCATTTGATAATGCCCAAAGCTTATCCGCTCCGATTTTCTCATATTCCTCATTCAGCCTTATGTTTTCCTCATAGCTCATACTGAATTCCATTCCAAACATAATATCCAGAATATATTTTACTGAGGAGAAAAACATGGATGTCCAAAACTCATCTGCCCCTTCTGTGCCCGCAGCATATATGAATTCGTCTCCCATGCCAGACAAGGTCCGGTTCTTATAAGAGGAAATAACTATCACTTTTGTCTTTTTCTTTTTCAATGTTTTAATGATTTCCCCCAGCCTGGAATTTTCCCCGGTATGACTAATCACGATTCCCACATGATTCTCCTTGGGAATCAGAGCCTGAAGCTGCTGCACATTGGTTGCAATATGTGTATATGCCAGTTTTCCGGCATGAAGAAACTGACTGCATCCATACTGTGCCAGATGTACATTCAAATCATAAACATAGAAATCCACACATACCGCCTCATGAATCAATTTACGGATTCTCATCATCTGCTCTAAAGATAATGCCTTTCTGGTCTCTTCCACAGCTTTCCGTTCCAACTCACTGATTTTCTTTACCAGTGAAACTACGCTTTCTTTCTCTTCGATCCGAATTTTTTCCTCCGCCTTCGCATCCCACAGTTTCAACTCACTGACAAAACGGAGTTTAAAATCCGGATATCCTTTACAACCCATCTTCTGGCAAAAACGCGTAACAGAAGCAGCACTGGTATACGTCGCATGTCCCAATTCTCTGGAAGATAACACCGCAACATGCTCCGGATGCTCCAGAATATAATTACAGATATCCTGCTCCCTTTCCGTTAATCCCTTTGCCTCCCTCATCTCCTTCAATAAAAGCATCTTGCATTCCCCCCAATATTCCACAATCTGTTTGTAAAATAATATTATACATTTACAAATTTCTCTTTGTAATTATCAATACACTGCTCAATAATCCGTATTGCCTCTGTGGCTCCATCAAATTCATCCACAACAGTTTCCTTGTCCTCCAATGCCTTATATACGCTAAAGAAATGCTTGATTTCCTCAAAAATATGCTTTGGCAGTTCACTGACGTCTGTATAACAGTTATAGGTCGGATCATTATATGGAATAGCAATAATCTTCTCATCTCCCATACCATTATCTAACATCTTCATAACGCCAATCGGATAGCATCGTACCAATGTCAAAGGTTCAATATCTTCTGAGCAAAGTACCAATACATCCAATGGGTCTTTGTCATCGCCATAAGTTCTTGGAATAAATCCATAATTTGCCGGATAATGGGTGGATGTATACAAAATACGATCCAGAATCAGCATACCCGTCTTCTTATCTAATTCATATTTCTTCTTACTTCCCTTGCTGATTTCAATTACAGCAATAAAATCCGTCGGAAAAATTCTTTCTTCATCAATATCATGCCAAATATTCATAACCGCTCTCCTTTCGATATCATAATATCATTATTATACATTACCAGTCCTCTTATCACAAGTTCCATTTATCGACATTTTTCCATTCCAAAAATAGATCCGTTATTGTCGAAGCAGTTATTTCCCTTTTCCATAATTTGTCGAAATACTATGAAAAGTGCGACACATTTCCACATAATATATATCCAGTATATGGTATGATAGCTTTAGAAAGATGGTAAACAAAGGAGAGATTTATGGAAGAACTACAGGAAAAACTCTTGCAGCAATTGGAAACCGAAGGACAACAGATTGCAAAATACCGAAAATCACTATTGGACATAGTAAGTTCCGGTAAAAAAATTGACTGTTCCAAAATGATGCACATCTGTAACTGTCTCAATAAACACATTTCCTCATTTGACAGGATTAACGATGAATTGGTAAAACTCGAGTCAATCAGTTAAGATATTTAAATTTTTTATTTCAAAAAATTAACAATTCACTTGAAAAGACCTTGTGATTTTCTCTGTTTTCGATATAATACTTAATAGAATTAAGAGGAGGACAGATTTATGCCAAAGAGAGAAGATATACACAAGGTACTGATTATCGGTTCCGGTCCAATCGTAATCGGACAGGCATGTGAATTTGACTATTCCGGAACTCAGGCCTGCAAGGCACTGAAAAAGCTGCGCTATGAGATTGTATTAGTCAATTCCAATCCTGCAACCATTATGACCGACCCGGAGACCGCAGATGTAACCTACATTGAACCTTTAAATGTAGACCGTTTAGAGCAGATTATCGCAAAGGAGCGTCCGGATGCACTGCTTCCAAACCTGGGCGGGCAGTCAGGACTGAATCTTTGTTCCGAGCTTTATAAAGCCGGTATCCTGGATAAATATAACGTAAAGGTAATCGGTGTTCAGGTGGATGCCATTGAACGTGGAGAAGACCGTATTGAATTTAAGAATACCATGAACGAATTAGGTATCGAGATGGCACGAAGCGAGGTTGCCTACAGCGTGGAAGAGGCCCTTTCTATTGCTGAGAAACTTGGCTATCCGGTGGTACTTCGTCCGGCTTACACAATGGGCGGTGCCGGCGGCGGACTGGTATATAACAAAGACGAATTGAAGACTGTCTGTGCAAGAGGTTTACAGGCAAGTTTAGTAGGACAGGTATTAGTGGAAGAATCCGTACTTGGCTGGGAAGAATTAGAGTTAGAGGTTGTCCGTGACTGCGAAGGAAATATGATTACCGTATGTTTCATTGAAAACATCGATCCACTTGGCGTTCACACCGGTGATTCCTTCTGTGCCGCTCCAATGCTTACCATTTCCGAAGAATGTCAGAAACGGTTACAGGAGCAGGCTTACAAAATCGTTGACTCCGTACAGGTTATCGGCGGCACAAACGTACAGTTCGCCCATGACCCGGTAACAGACCGTATTATCGTTATTGAGATCAACCCTCGTACTTCCCGTTCTTCGGCTTTAGCTTCCAAAGCAACAGGATTCCCGATTGCATTGGTTTCAGCCATGTTGGCAACTGGTCTTACCTTAAAGGATATTCCTTGCGGCAAGTATGGTACACTGGATAAATATGTTCCAGATGGAGATTATGTGGTTATCAAATTCGCCCGCTGGGCATTCGAAAAGTTCAAAGGTGTAGAGGATAAGCTTGGAACACAGATGCGCGCTGTTGGCGAGGTTATGAGTATCGGTAAGAATTATAAAGAAGCCTTCCAGAAAGCAATCCGAAGCTTAGAGACAGGACGCTATGGTCTTGGACACGCAAAGAACTTCGACACCATGACAAAGGAAGAATTATTACAGCTTCTAATCACTCCTTCCAGTGAGCGTCATTTTGTTATGTATGAAGCTCTCCGCAAAGGTGCAACGGTAGATGAGATTTTTGAACTGACCAAGGTAAAACACTATTTCATTGAGCAGATGAAAGAATTGGTGGAGGAAGAGGAAGAGTTATTAAAATCCAAAGGTTCCTTACCGGCAGACGACTTATTGATTGCTGCCAAGAAAGACGGATTTTCTGATAAATACTTAAGCCAGATTCTTGAAATTCCAGAAGATGACATCCGCAGCAAACGAATCAGCTTAGGCGTAGAGGAAGCCTGGGAAGGTGTTCATGTAAGCGGTACGGAAAATAGTGCTTACTACTATTCCACCTATAATGCAACGGATAAGAATCCGGTTTCTGACAATAGGAAGATTATGATTCTCGGTGGCGGTCCAAACCGTATCGGCCAGGGTATCGAGTTTGACTACTGTTGTGTTCATGCATCTCTCGCCCTTAAGAAACTTGGCTTTGAGACAATCATTGTAAACTGTAATCCTGAAACCGTATCAACAGATTATGATACATCTGATAAATTATACTTCGAGCCTTTAACCTTAGAGGATGTTCTCAGCATTTATAACAAGGAAAAACCTCTTGGTGTCATTGCACAGTTCGGTGGACAGACTCCGCTTAACCTGGCAGCAGAGCTTGAGAAAAATGGTGTAAAGATTCTTGGCACTTCTCCTTCTGTTATCGATCTGGCAGAAGACCGTGATTTATTCCGTGCCATGATGGAAAAATTAGAGATTCCGATGCCGGAATCCGGAATGGCTACCACCGTGGATGAAGCCATTTCCATCGCAAAAGAAATCGGCTATCCGGTAATGGTTCGTCCATCCTATGTATTAGGCGGCCGCGGCATGGAGGTCGTATATGATGATGAAAGCATGACCGATTACATGAATGCGGCAGCTGGTGTTACACCAGACCGTCCAATCCTCATTGACCGTTTCTTAAACCATGCATTGGAGTGTGAATCCGATGCCATCAGCGATGGAACCCATGCATTTGTTCCTGCTGTTATGGAACACATCGAGCTTGCCGGTGTTCACTCCGGTGACTCCGCATGTATCATTCCTTCTGTTCACATTTCAGAAGAAAATGTGGCTACCATCAAGGAATATACAAGAAAGATTGCAGAGGAAATGCATGTAAAGGGACTTATGAACATGCAGTATGCCATTGAAAATGGAAAGGTATATGTATTAGAGGCAAACCCAAGAGCTTCCCGTACCGTACCTTTAGTTTCCAAAGTATGTAACATCCGTATGGTTCCTTTAGCTACCGATATTATTACAAGCGAATTAACCGGAAGACCTTCTCCGGTTCCAGCATTAAAGGAACAGGATATCCCGTATTACGGCGTAAAAGAAGCTGCCTTCCCATTTAACATGTTCCAGGAGGTTGACCCGGTATTAGGACCGGAAATGCGTTCCACAGGCGAAGTGTTAGGTTTATCTCCTTCCTATGGTGAAGCCTTCTACAAGGCACAGGAGGGTGTTCAGTCCAAGCTCCCATTAGAGGGAACGGTATTGATTTCCGTGAACCGCAAGGATAAAGCAGAAGTAGTCGAGGTTGCAAAGAGCTTTGCCGAAGACGGATTCAACATCATTGCCACCGGCAACACCTATGCATCTATTACAGAAGCAGGAATTCCTGCCACTAAGGTAAAGAAGCTTTACGAGGGACGTCCAAATATTCTGGATATGATTACCAACGGTGACATTGATTTGATTATCAATTCTCCTGTAGGTAAAGACAGCGTAAATGATGACAGCTACTTAAGAAAAGCAGCCATCAAAGCAAAGGTACCTTATATGACTACTGTTGCCGCTGCCAAAGCTACCGCTGATGGTATTCACTATGTGAAGACCCACGCAGAAAATGAGATTAAATCTTTGCAGACA
>JBJEJE010000107.1:0-10504 GCA_051877755.1 Lachnospiraceae bacterium
ATGCCAATGTACCTGCGTCCGGCATCACCCCTTCAAAGCGTCCCTTTAAATTAACTAAACAGGGATTTAGCCTGAACATTTTTTTGGGATATGAATATACTACTTAAAAAGTGTTTGGAGCCATATGATGAAACGAAACAAAATAGCGAAGACTTTAGGAGCTGTTGTTCTTGTATTTACCATGGTTTTGACAACCTGTGTGGCGTGTGGTAAAAAGGACAGCGGACTTACCAAGGTTACATTAAATGAAGTTGCACATTCCATTTTCTATGCACCACAATATGTTGCTATTGAAAATGGATATTTTGAGGAAGAGGGAATTGACCTTGAGCTTGTAACTGGATTTGGTGCAGATAAGACCATGTCTGCCTTAATTGCAGGGGAAGCAGATATAGGCTTCATGGGGGCAGAATCGTCGGTTTATCTATACAGTGAGGGTGCCTCTAATTATGCAGTGAACTTTGCACAGTTAACTCAGCGTGCCGGAAATTTCCTGGTGGCAAGGGAACCGATTGAAGATTTTTCATGGGATATGTTAAAGGGAAAGGACGTTTTAGGTGGACGGAAAGGCGGAATGCCGGAAATGGTCTTTGAATATATCCTAAAGAAAAATGGTATTGACCCGGCAGCCGATGTAAACATTGACCAGAGTATTGATTTCGGAAGTACTGCGGCAGCATTTTCCGGTGGCCAGGGTGATTTTACGGTAGAGTTTGAACCGTCCGCAACGGCATTAGAGGCTGCAGGGGAAGGCTATGTAGTTGCTTCTCTTGGCGTGGATTCCGGTTATGTACCATATACTTCTTACTGTACTACAAAGGATTATCTGGAAGAGAATAAAGAGATGATCCAGAGCTTTACAAATGCACTTCAAAAGGGTATGGAATATGTCAATTCCCATTCTCCGGAGGAGATTGCCAAAGTAATCGCTCCACAGTTTGAGGAAACGGATATTGAAACGATTGAGACCATTGTAACCCGTTATTATGAACAGGATACATGGAAAGATAATCTGATATTTGAGGAAAGCAGTTTCGACCTTCTGCAGAATATTTTGGCTGGTGCCGGTGAACTGGATAACCGGGTTCCATATGATAAGCTGGTTGATAATCAGTTTGCAAAAGAGGCAGCAGGAAAGTAGAATTTTATAAAATTTTGCATGAATAATATTATATGCCAAAATTGTCACCTTTATGACAATTTTGGCATATTATTTAGTATACGAAAAGAATAAGGAGAATTTTCGTGGAATCCTATCGTAATATGAATTCTTCCAACGGAAGGTACCGGCAGGGCCCGTCAAATCAGAATTGCAGACCTTGTGAACGGCAGGCATATGGACAGCAGCCTTCTAATTGTGGGAGACGAATGATGCAGGATAACTATGGCAGAACCATGGAAGTGGAATGTGTTTGTAAAGTAAATCCGAAGAATGGCTGTCATAAAAATGACCCAATGGAAAAATTAGGTCCGCAGTTCCCGGTAGTTATGGCATATGTGCCATGGCAGCAATGGGGTGAATTGTATGAAGCAGATTGTGGTCTGATGCAGGGAACTATTTTCAAGGATCTGAATTTCATTTTCTGTGGAGTGAGGTGTTGATCATGGAAAATATGTGTAAAGAAGATTTAATGAAACTCATTCAGAGTACAAATTTTGCTCTGATTGAAATGGCATTGTATTTAGACACCCACCCAGATTGCCCCTGTGCATTAGAAACTTATCACGACTACCACAAAACTTTTAAAAAGGCGGTTGCAGTTTATGAGAAACGGTTTGAACCTCTTACTATTTATGGTATGAACAGTGATGATTACTGGACATGGGGAAATGAGCCATGGCCATGGCAGAAAGGATGTGACATGTAATGTGGACTTATATGAAAATGCTGGAGTATCCGGTAAATATCAAAACAACAGATGCTAAGCTTGCAATGGCGATTATGAGCCAGCTTGGCGGTCCGGATGGTGAGAAGGGTGCTTCCACTAGATATCTGTCACAACGGTATGCCATGCCGGATAACCGGATAATCGGAGTATTGACGGATATTGGAACTGAGGAATTAGGGCATGAAGAAATGATTTCAGCCATTGTTACCCAGCTGACAAAGAACCTTTCCATGAAAGAAATTGAAGAGTCCGGATTTTACCAATACTATGTAGATCATACTGTTGGTATCTGGCCACAGGCAGCAAGCGGTGTGCCATTTTCCACTGCAACCCTGCAGTCAACCGGTGACCCGATTACTGATCTTCATGAAGATATGGCGGCAGAACAGAAGGCACGTCTGACTTATGACAATATTTTAAGACTCTGCAAAGATGAACCGGATGTGTATGATGCCATCAAATTCCTGAGAGCCCGTGAAATGGTACACTATCAGAGATTTGGTGAGAGTCTTCGGATGATTCAGGATGATTTGGATGCAAAGAATTTCTATGCTTTCAATTCTGCATTTGATAAGAAGGCTACCTGTTTGTAAAATTGTGAAAGGATGAAGCTGTCGTGTTAAGCAGTTATGTTTCGGAATGATGGTAAAAACAGTTATCTTAATACGGCAGCTCTGTCTGGAAAGAATGTTGAATAATAGGATTTAATGGGAAATATTGTCGTATCATTCTTGCAGTTTCATGGTGTTTTTGATATACTTATCCACAGGCAGACATTTGTAAAGGAGAATGCAGATGTACATTTTGAAAAATTGGGAGGAAATCTTTTATGAACAACAATGGACTGATGATGCAGTATTTTGAGTGGTACTTGCCAGAGGATCACAGCCTTTGGAAAAAGGTTATGGAAGAGGCTTCCAAGTTAAAGACGTTAGGGGTAAGTGCACTTTGGCTGCCTCCGGCTTATAAAGGAGCGGCGGGTGACAAGGATGTTGGATATGGTGTGTATGATCTTTATGATTTAGGTGAATTTAAGCAAAAGGGCAGCATTCCAACAAAGTATGGTACAAAGAAGGAATATATTGAGATGATCGATGCTGTTCAGAAGAAAGGCATCGATATATATGCAGATATTGTACTCAATCATAAGATTGGTGCAGATGAGACCGAATACATACAGGCAGAGGAATTCAATGCCTGCAGCCGGAATCAGATGGTAGGCGATGAAAAGACCATTTGTGGCTGGACAAAGTTTACATTTCCGGGCAGAAAAGGAAAGTATTCTGATTTTACCTGGAACTGGACTCATTTTGACGGAATTGACTGGGATCAGCAGGCTACAAGGAATGCGATTTTCCGGTTTATCGGTAAGACCTGGGATGAGGCAGTGGATGATGAGAATGGCAATTATGACTATCTCATGGGTGCTGACTTAGATTTTGAGAATCCTGAAGTAAAGGACGAATTATACCGCTGGGGAAAATGGTATCTGAAAATGACCGGGGTACATGGATTTCGTCTGGATGCAGTGAAACATATCGGCTATTATTTTTACCGGGACTGGCTTCCTGTAATGCGTGAGGCATGTGGACGAGATTTATTCTGTGTGGGTGAATACTGGCATTGGGATGTTAATCATTTAGAGCGTTATCTTGAAAATGTGAATTATGAGATGTCTTTATTTGATGTGCCGCTTCATATGCATTTCCATGATGCATCAAAGGCACATGGAGATTATAATATGGCGGGTATCCTGAATGATACACTTGTAAGCCGGCATCCGATTCAGGCGGTTACCTTTGTGGATAATCACGATACCCAGCCGGGACAGGCATTGCAGTCCTGGGTAGAGGATTGGTTTAAACCGCATGCCTATGCGATTACCCTGCTTCGGAGAGATGGCTATCCTTGTGTATTCTATGGTGATTATTACGGCATTGCCCATGACAATATTGCACCGAAGAAAGCACTTCTTAATAAGATGATGAAGATTCGTAAACGGCTTGCTTACGGGGAAGAACATGATTATTTTGATGATTATAATGTAGTGGGCTGGACACGGGAAGGTGATGCAGAACATAAGAATTCCGGGATTGCGGTTGTTATGTCTGACAGTACGGGGGGCAGCAAACGGATGTATATCGGAAGACAGTTTGCAGGACAGTTTTTTAAAGATGCTCTGGGAAATGCAAAATATAATATTAAGATTGATGATGATGGTTGTGGAGATTTTTATGTAAATCGTGAGACCGTTTCCATCTGGATTAATGAGAATGTAAAATTATAAGAAAGAAGAAAACAGGTTGCATAATATTTTTTTCTATATTATAATGAAAACACTTTAACGCAGTGAAGAATCAAAGAATAAAGCAAGAGAATGAATTTGCATAATATAGTATAGATGGAGTGTATAATATGGGAAAAAGTGTAAGAACAAAGGCAGTGAGTGAATTGTTTGAAGCAATCCTTACGTTAAGAGAAGAAGAAGAGTGTTTTGATTTTTTTGAAGATGTATGTACGGTTAATGAATTACTTTCTTTAGCACAGCGTTTTGAAGTGGCTAAGATGCTCAAAGAGGGACACACTTATATGGAAGTGGCTGAACAGACCGGTGCTTCCACAGCAACCATATCTCGTGTTAACCGATCCCTGAATTATGGAAAAGACGGATATGAGCTTGTATTTAGCCGGATGAAAGAAAAAAGGGAAAAGCAGTAATCATGCTTTTCCCTTTTTTTCTTCTTGTCTGGCAAGTTCTTTTGCTTCTTTGTCTTTCTGCTTTGCAAGTTCCTTGGCTTCTTTTCGTTCTGCCTTTGTGGGAGCCGGTGGCTGCATGGAATCTAAAAGTTTCTCAATCAGCCGTTTCTTGGCATAGATATCATAACTTAGCATGGTGATCATGGCAAATACTTTTAGATACTCATCTTCTTGGTCGAACTGAGTATCGGCTATCTCACAGACCTCCTCAATGCTTTCCCGGATCTTAACACCATATTGCTGCTCCAGTTTAAATAAATCCTCATATATATCAGACATGGTGATTCCTGTTTCGCTATGGAAATAGGTATCTGTCATTGGATTTAGCAGGTTTTGGATATCATTAATGGATAAGAAGTTTTTAAGGTAATAAATATAAATTAAAAGGATAATGTGATCCTTTGAATATTTCTTCTTATCCGATGGCGGTAGCAGATTATTCTTGGAATAATTATTAATCATGGTTTTGGTAAGAATCTTGTCTTCCTCATTGCGCTTATTTCCCTTTAGCTGCTTGTCCATAAAAGTAGTAATCTGATCCATGTAAAGCTCTATGGAAGGAATATCCTCCGGATAAATATAATCTAACTGAATCCATTCTTTAATTTGTTCCCTGATTTCACTAAATGCTTTCTGACTCATAAAATCCCTCATTTATCAACATATTATATATGTATTACAGTATATAGTTTTTAAAACTATATTGCAAGCATAAATTTTCTCTTTTCATTTTACGGAAGAGCTTCGTATCCTCAAAATACATTTAATATGACAGTTTTTTCATAATGTCACAGGCAGTAGCAGCATTATTCATAGTATAGATATGAATACCATCTACACCATTCGCAATCAAGTCTTCTATCTGGGCTGTGGCATATTCAATTCCTGCTTTTCGCATATCCTCCGGCTGATCTGCATATTTTGCCACCAGATTACTGAGATCTTTTGGAACAGAGGTGCCGGATAAAGTTACACTGGTGCCAAGCTGTTTGGCAGATGTAATAGGCATAATGCCGGCTGAAATGGGAACCTGGATACCTGCTTTACCGGCCATTTCCTGGAATTCATAAAACTTAGTGTTATCAAAGAACATCTGGGTAATCAGGAAATTGACGCCAGCATTCACCTTCTGTTTTAAATAATGCAGATCGGTTTCCCGGTTGTCTGATTCCGGATGAATTTCTGGATAACAGGCGGCAGCCACACAGATATCCGAATGCTGGTGGATGATATGGATAATATCTTCGGCATGCAGGAATATCCGGTTTGCATAATCTTCATCACTCATATCCTTTGGCCGGTCTCCCCGAAGTGCCAGCACATTGGATACGCCTTTTTTATGCAGCTCGTCCAAAAAATGAATTAGAAAGTTTTCATCCATGGCAACGGCTGTCAGGTGGGCAATGGCTTCTATTTCGCAGATGTTCTGAATATAAGCGGCAATGGAAGCGGTTTTTTTGGAATTACTGCCGCCGGCACCATAGGTTACACTGATAAAATCCGGTTGTAACTCCTTTAAAGTGTCAAGGGTTCTATAAATATCATAGATTTCATCATTTTTTTTAGGTGGAAATACCTCAAAAGAAAAAACAGTTTTCTCTGATTTGTAAATATCATTGATCATTATTATATAGCTTCTCCTTTATCATGATTAACAATCAGTATAGCATAATTTTGATATGCAGGCAAACAGGAATGTATATAAGACAGTACCTTACATCCTTTCTGAAATAAGGAGTTAAGGGGATTCGGTGAAAGAATTTTGCAAAATGTTTGCACAGTATAGAGAAATCATGTATACTAAAAAACGAATAAATGTTTGGGAAGTATCTGCCGGGTCGTGCCGGAACAGAGATACAGTTTTTATGGAATAACGAGGTAATACATATGCGAGGTTTAAATGACAGACAGGCAGAAGCGGTACAGTACACAGAAGGACCGTTGCTTTTACTTGCAGGTGCAGGAAGTGGCAAGACAAGGGTGCTGACCCACAGAATTGCTTATCTGATTGAAGAAAAAGGAGTCAATCCATATAATATTTTAGCAATTACTTTTACCAATAAGGCTGCGGGAGAGATGAGAGAGCGTGTAGACAGTATCGTATCCTATGGTGCGGACAGTGTGTGGGTGTCGACTTTTCATTCTCTCTGTGTCCGGATTTTACGCCGGTTTATAGACAGGCTGGAATATCAGAATAATTTTACGATTTATGACAGCGATGACCAGAAGGCGGTAATCAAGAATTGTTTGAAAAAGCTTAATATGGATCCGAAGCAGTATCCGGAACGTATGCTCATGGCGGAGATTTCCAGAGCGAAAGAACAGTTCATCTCTCCTTCGGAGTATGACAGGGAAGCCAGTGGTCAATATCGGAAAATGCAGATTGCCAGGGTTTATACAGAATACCAGGAACGGTTAAAGCAGAGTAATGCATTGGATTTTGATGATTTGTTATATAAGACTGTGGAGTTGTTCCAGTTTCATCCGGAAATTTTGGACAATTATCAGGAACGGTTTCGTTACATCATGGTGGATGAGTATCAGGATACCAACCACATCCAGTTTTTACTGATTAAGCAGCTGGCATCCAAGTATCGGAATTTATGTGTGGTGGGAGATGATGATCAGTCTATCTATAAGTTCCGGGGAGCTAATATTTATAACATATTGAATTTTGAGGAAGAATATCCGGAGGCAAAGGTCATCAAGTTAGAGCAGAATTACCGTTCCACTGGGAATATCCTGAAGGCGGCAAATGGTGTTATTTCCCATAATGAAGGAAGAAAAGATAAGGCACTCTGGACAGAGGCTCCGGAGGGAGATAAAGTTGCTTTTTCCCTGTATGATACGGAATATCAGGAGGCAGAGGCTGTGGTACGGGAGATTGCACGCCAGCATAAAACAGAAGGAAAAGCATATAATTATTTTGCAATCCTTTATCGAACCAATGCCCAGTCCCGTATTTTTGAAGAAAAGCTGCTGATGCAGAATATTCCATATAAGATTATTGGTGGACAGAACTTTTATGGACGTAAGGAAGTAAAGGATTTAATCTGTTATTTAAAGGTCATTGATAACGGGCAGGATGATATGGCTGTACGGCGTATTATCAATGTACCAAAACGGGGGATTGGTAATGCCAGTATTGACAAGATACAGGTATATGCAGATACCTATGAAATGGGTCTGCTGGATGCCATGTTTGAGGCTTCCAATGTTCCGGGACTGAACAGAGCGGTTTCCAAAGTAGAGGGCTTTACAGACCTGATCATGGATTTTCGGGATATGGTAAATGAGGGCATTCTGTTAAGTGAATTGTATGATGTTATTTTAGAAAGAACCGGTTACTGGGATGAACTGGTGGCAGAGAATACAGAAGAAGCGGAAGCCCGTATGGAAAATCTCACAGAACTTAAGAATAAAATCGTAAAATATGAACAGGAAGCGGAACAGCCGAACCTTTCGGAACTGCTGGAGGAGATTGCACTGGTAGCAGAGGTGGACAGTATAGAAGAATCGGAGGATAAGGTTCTTTTGATGACACTTCACAGTGCAAAAGGTCTGGAGTTTCCCTGTGTATTTTTAGGCGGCATGGAGGATCGCCTGTTCCCAAGCGGAATGGCGTTGAATTCGGAAGATCCGGATGCGGTGGAAGAGGAACGCCGGCTTTGTTATGTGGGCATCACAAGGGCAAGGGAGCGGCTTATCTTAAGTGCAGCAAGACAGAGAATGATGCATGGTTCTACAAATTACAACCCGGTATCCCGTTTTATAAAAGAAATTCCGGAAGAAGTAATCCATATAAATGAAGAAGGTTCCTTTGCAATACGAAAACAGAATGAAGCATTCAAACAGGCAAAAGGTATGCTTGCCAGTCAGAGTGCAAGTGTCAGCAGTAAACCTTATTCCTATTTTAAGTCTTCATCGGCTGGAAAGACTCCTTCTTTTGGTAAAGAATTCAAGGTGGAGAAACTGGAAATTGATTATACCGTTGGGGATAAAGTGAAACACGTGAAATTTGGAACCGGTATTGTGACACAGTTAGTATCAGGTGGCAGAGATTATGAAGTTACCGTGGATTTTGAAAATGTCGGTATCAAAAGAATGTTTGCATCCTTTGCAAAATTGAAAAAGGTAGAATAAAATACATTTTTTTCTTTATTTAATATAGTAAAGAGTGAAAAAATATGGTATACTATTCTCACTGAAAATAGTATGAGAAAGGAAGGTATTATAATGAAGAATTTAGATGATTTAATCAATGCAGCTAAGATTCAGGAACTGATTAAGCGTGAGGATCCACAGGAAAAGGCTACAAGAAGAATTTTATGGGTATTTGCTATCATTGGTGCAATTACAGCTGTTGCAGGCATCGCTTATGCAGTATATCGTTATTTTACACCAGATTATTTAGATGATTTTGATGATGACTTCGATGACGACTTTGATGATGATTTTTTTGATGATGAAGAAGAAGTGAAGCCGGCTGCCAAAGAGCCAGAGGCATAATTTCATCATTATCTGGAATATGTGGCAAAAGGAACTGTTGCATGGCAATGGTTCTTTTTGCGTGTAGGCATAGAAATGCATTTCACTTTTATATGCCTTGGATTTGCTACATTGGAAAGGAACATTTATTATGCTATCAATTATTTTGCCAACCTATAATGAAGAAGGAAATATCGAAAATGCATATCGGGCAATCCGTGATGTTCTTCTGCCAAAAGGGATTGCGTTTGAACTGGTATTTGTGAATGATGGTTCAAAGGATAAGAGTTTTGAGGTGATCCGGAAATTGGCAGAGACAGTAAGGGATGCCCAGATTGTAGGTCTGTCTTTTTCAAGGAATTTCGGCAAAGAAGCCGCTATATTTGCAGGACTCTCCCATGCAACAGGGGATGTATGTGCTGTTATGGACTGCGATCTTCAGCATCCACCAGAGACTTTGCTGGAAATGTATGCATTATGGGAACAGGGATTTGAAATTATTGAGGGCGTGAAGCATTCCAGGGGAAAAGAAAATATCATATATAGGGGTTTTGCAAAGTTGTTTTATAAGTTGATCAGCCGTTCCACAGGAATAGAGATGTATCGGTCTTCCGATTTTAAAATGTTAGACCGCAAGGTGGTGGATGAGTATGTGAAGCTGCCGGAACGCAATATCTTTTTCCGGGCACTGTCTTCCTGGCTGGGATACAAGAGCGCAGTAGTAGAATTTGATGTAAAAGAAAGAACAGTTGGCAAAACAAAATGGTCCGTCAAATCTTTGGTAAAATATGCAGTCGGAAGTATTTGTTCCTTTACGACAGCACCAATGCAGCTGATTACATTATCAGGAGTTTTATTTTTTATATTTGCAGTAATCCTTGGCATCCAATCTGTTGCAAAATGGGCAGCGGGAAAAGCTTTGGAGGGATTTACAACTGTTATTTTGCTGCTGCTTATTACGGGAAGTCTGATCATGATAAGTCTTGGGATTATTGGTTATTATCTTGCCCGGATTTATGAGGAGATTAAGGGGCGTCCGAGATGTATTGTGGATGAGATTGTAAAAACACCTAGATAATTATATGTTTTGGTTGAAAATAATTGGAATTACTTCTATGTCAATAAAATTATAAAAAAGGCTTTACAAATGCGGTATTATTTGTTATCATAATCTTCGTGCTGTTTGAACAATTTCAACAGAATCCGTACGGTAAAAGGTACCGATAAATAATTTCAAAAAAAGTTGAAAATAATGGTTGACAAGTCAAAGGCATTTTGTTATAGTAGGTGTTGCGTCAGCGATGACACCGTGAAAACGGGGTGTGGCTCAGCTTGGCTAGAGCGCTTGATTTGGGATCAAGAGGTCGCAG
>JBJEJE010000108.1:0-10472 GCA_051877755.1 Lachnospiraceae bacterium
TGGAATATGTTATGCCAATGTACCTGCGTCCGCCCCCAACCCCTTCAAAGCGTCCTCTTAAAATTAACTAAACAGGGATTTACTCGAGTTCTGACCAGTCTGTAATTTCACCTGTGTAGATTTTCTTAATCTGGTCTGATGTTAAGTCCTCTACTGTGGAATTGTTGTTTACGATAACACAGATACCGTCCATCGCAATCTGAATCTCCTGCAGATTATCAAGTTCCTCTGGTTTTAATTCTCTAGAAGACATTCCGATGTCGCATGCACCCTCAGTTGCGGATTCAATGCCTGCAGAAGAACCAGTCTGCTGGATCTCAAATGTTACATTTGGATTTAACTCTTTATACTTCTCAGTTAACTTTTCCATAACCGGAGATACAGAAGTAGATCCTGCAAGAGTAACTTTTCCTTCTTTATCAGAAGCACTATATGACTTTCCTGACTCAACACTTATGTAACCTTCTTCATCAATAATTGACTGACCATCATCACTTAAAATAAAGTCAATAAAATCCTGGGCAACCTCTGATGTACCTTCCTTTGGAATACAGATTTCAAATGGTCTTGCCACCTTATATTCTCCAGACTTTACTGTATCCACTGTTGCTTCCACACCGTCTACCTTTAAAGCCTTAACACTGTCATCTAAAGAACCTAAAGATATATAACCAATTGCATTCTCATCACCAGCTACTGTTGTCATCATAACAGAAGTAGAATTTGTGACCTCAGCTGTATCAATTGTATGATCCACATCATCTACTGCTATCTCTAAAAGTTCAGTAAATGCACCTCTTGTACCAGAACCATCCTCTCTTGAAACCACGGTAATTGCACTGCTTCCGCCTGCTCCACATCCTGTAAGTACGCCTCCAAGCATTACCAGGCTAAGTGCTGTTGCTGCTATTTTTTTTACATTCTTCTTCATAATTTTCTTCCTTTCACCTTTCTGGAATTCTAAAATTTATTTTTCTTTTTTGTCGACGGATATAATATTATAAAAAACCTGTTAAATCTGAAATCATTCTACTGTAAAAAATAGGTTAAGATTATCTATAAAAAAACTGCGAATTGTTAAAAGAATTTTACTATTAATGAACCATATATCTATAAATCATCCACTGACAGTTCATATAAATATATGGCAACAAAAAAAGATAAACGGCTCAAAAACCGTTTATCTTAAAATCTTTTTCATTCTTATAACAATCGTCATTCCTCAAATGCTGCCAGAAATTGGGGAAAGCTATATTCTATGCAGATTTTTTAAGGATAAATCCAGAATCGGTGCAGAATGTGTCAATGCACCGGATGAAATGTAGTCCACTCCAATATCAATAAGCTGGGAAACATTTTCTTTTGTTACATTACCGGAACACTCTGTCTTTGCTCTTCCATCAATAATCCGGATTGCTTCTTTCATGGTTTCCTTATCCATATTATCCAGCATAATGATATCGGCACCTGCCTCTACCGCTTCTTTCACCATATCCAGATTTTCCACCTCTACTTCAATCTTTCTTACGAAAGGTGCATATTCCTGTGCCATCTTTACTGCTTTCGCAACACTTCCTGCAGCTCCAATATGGTTATCCTTTAATAAAATACCATCTGACAAATTAAAACGGTGATTATAACCACCTCCTACCTTTACAGCATATTTTTCAAAAACACGCATATTCGGTGTAGTCTTTCTCGTATCCAATAGTTTGGTCCTGCTCCCTTCAAAAAGAACTGCAATGGAATGGGTATAAGTAGCAATTCCACTCATTCGCTGTAAATAATTAAGTGCTGTCCGTTCTCCTTCCAGCAAAACACGGATATCTCCTGTAATCTTACCAAGAAGCTGTCCGTTTTTCACTTCATCTCCATCTTTTGCCTGCATGTCGAAACTGGTTGTATCATCCAACAGTTCAAAAACACGCTTAAATACATCCAGCCCTGCAAGCACACCGTCCTGCTTACAAATCAGATCCACCTCACCTAACTGATACTCCGGCATCACAGAATTGGTGGTAATATCTTCACTGGTGATATCTTCTCTCAACGCCTGTAAAATCAGGTTATCTACATTTAAATTCATTAATTCTCTCATTCCTGCGTCCTCTTTTCTTCTCTTATCCTATGTTCTTCTTCTATTTCGGATTTTACAAGGTTATGATATTCCTCTGCAAATTGATCATATGGTATATCTGGTATGTACCCCTCTCCATTTGGTTCCACAAAATAACTCTCACCCCAAACTCTTGAGATAGGCGCATACTGCTTCGTTATCTCAGCAGCCGCTCTTTTTGCCCATACAAGGCTCTCCAAAAGGGAATTACTTGCCAGCCGGTTTGCACCGTGGACACCATTGCAGGCCGTCTCGCCGGCAGCATAGAGTCTGCCCATAGAAGTCCTTCCATTTGCATCTACTGCCACACCACCCATAAAATAATGCTGTGCCGGAACTACCGGAATCGGCTCTTTTGTAATGTCATAACCTTCTTCCAGACATTTCTTATATATATTCGGAAACCGCTTCATAATATCCTCTGCGGACATCCGTTCTAAAGACAGCAATACATAATCCGTTCCATCTTTTTCCATTTGTTGTTTTATCTTAGAAGTCAATAAATCTCTTGGAAGCAGTTCATCCACGAAACGTTCTCCGTTCTTGTCCAGCAAAATGGCTCCTTCTCCCCTCACCGACTCCGATATCAGAAATCTTCTTCCTGGCTTTTGGGAATAAAGAGTGGTAGGATGAATCTGCACGTAATCTACATTCAGCAATTTTATGTTATGCTTTAAAGAGATTGCCAAAGCATCTCCTGTTAAATGTCTGAAATTTGTGGAATGCTTATATAATCCGCCAATACCACCACAAGCCCAAATGGTATAATCACATAATAACTTAATTACAGATTTGTCCTCTGACTCCACCATAACTCCATAACATACATTATCCTTTTCCATAATATCGACCATTGTGGTATGTGTATAGATTGTTACATTGGGAAGCCTTTTTACCTGTTCAAGCAATTTTGAAGTAATTTCCTTGCCGGTCAGATCCTCATGGTACAGGATCCGGGAAACCGTATGGGCTCCCTCCCTTGTAAATAAAAACTCACCATGTTTTCTCTCAAAATCTACTCCAAAATCCACCAATTCCCGTATAATATCCTGTGAAGAACGTATCATAATTTCCACGGATTCTCTGTTATTTTCATAATGCCCGGCGCGCATAGTGTCTTCAAAATAGGATGCATAATCATCCTCATTCTTTAAAACACAGATTCCGCCCTGAGCAAGAAAAGAATCACTTTCTTCCATATCTGCCTTCGTAATGATTCCAATCCGTTTATTCTTTGGTAAATGCAGTGCTGCAAAAAGTCCGGCTACACCATTCCCAACAATTATTATATCGAATTCCTTTTTCATCTCTTGTCCTCTTAATGCCATCTGTTTCCACATGGCATACTTATTTCATTTTGCCGGCAAACACCGTCTGATTTTGCTATTCTTCTTCGTCCGGTATGTCCGTATCTACGCCGGTATCATTATAATTATCATATAACACCTGGTTTAAATTAAAATCATATGCATCCGTATTCCCATATACTTTACGGACTTCCTCTTCTATCTCTTCCTTGATTGGCATAAGTGTCTCAACCGGAAGACCAATCATCATGGAAACCTCCTCAATGTCAATCTTTCCCTTTAACATCCGCTTTGCTGCATCCAGTTTTGCCTTATCCGTATTATTCATTGAAAACGCCTCTTTCCTTTTGTTCTGCAAAACACCATTCTATAAAATAAAACTCTGTAATTTCTCTAAGCATCCAATCCCTTTAGATATTCCTCATTGATTGATATTACCTGCTCCATGGCTTTCCTGCTTGGTGCACCAATTGTCTCCCGTTTTTCTACACAGGTTTCCAGACTGATAGCATCATAAATATCTGTCTCAAACACAGGTGAAATCGCTTTGTATTCTTCTAATGTCATGTCATCCAGCGAAATATTCTTTTCGATACAATACAATACTAACTGTCCTACAATACCATGTGCATCCCGGAATGGTACACCTTTTCCAACCAAATAGTCTGCTGCATCGGTAGCATTGGTAAATCCATTCTTTGCACTTTTTTCCATGACAGTTTTATTCACTGTCATTGTTCTTATCATACCTGTAAATAAAGCCAGACAGCCTTTTACTGTATCAATGGCATCAAAAGTAAGTTCTTTGTCTTCCTGCATATCTTTATTATAAGCAAGCGGAATTCCTTTCATTGTAGTAAGAATCTGCATTAATGCACCATATACACGTCCCGTCTTTCCCCTTACCAGTTCTGCAATATCCGGGTTCTTCTTCTGTGGCATAATGGAGCTTCCCGTGCTGTATGCATCATCCAGCTCAACAAAACGGTATTCATTGGAATTCCATATAATGATCTCCTCCGAAAAACGGCTTAAATGCATCATAATGGTAGACATGGCACTTAACAGTTCGATTATATAGTCCCTGTCTGATACCGAATCCATACTGTTAAGGGTAGGCCCCTTAAATCCCAGCAGTTGGGCAGTCATATTCCGGTCAAGAGGATAGGTGGTTCCTGCAAGTGCACCTGCCCCCAGCGGACAATAATTCATCCGTTCATAAATATCACATAATCTGTCATAATCCCGCTTAAACATCTCCATATAAGCACCAAAATGGTGTGCCAGAGTAATGGGCTGGGCTTTCTGCAAATGTGTAAATCCCGGCATAAAGGTATCTATATGCTCCTTCATCAGATTATGTAATACAACCAGAAGATCTTTTACCAGCTTCTTTAATTCTACTATCTCTTTTCTAGTATATAGCTTCATATCCAGTGCCACCTGATCATTTCTGGACCGCCCTGTATGAAGCTTCTTTCCCGCATCCCCAATCCGATCGATCAGATTGGCTTCCACAAAACTATGAATATCCTCGTACTCTGAAGTAATCTCTAATTTTCCACTTTCTACATCCTTTAAAATCCCTTCGATTCCCGCAAGAATCTCGTCTCTTTCCTGTTCTGTTAAAATGCCAGCGGCAGCAAGCATTTTTACGTGTGCCATACTGCCCTCCATATCTTCTTTATAAAACTTCTGATCAAATGATATGGAAGCATTAAAATTGTATACTAACTGATCCGTCTCTTTTGTAAAACGGCCGCCCCAAAGCTGTGCCATATTCCTGTCCTCATTTCTTCTATATTCTTATACCATGAAGCATAACTTCATGAGCGTAGTTCTCTATTTCTAATGATTTCAGAACATACTTATTTTATTGTACAACAATTTAATATGAGTGACAAGTGCCATCTGCCAAAAAATGTATCACTACGGGTTCTTCTTCCAGATAGTGATACATTTTAATTACCAAAACAATAGGACGCGAAAACTGTTTAACAGTATCAAGTTAATGTATATATACTATTTTGCAATCATTTTAAATGCCAGCGTTTTTTCCAGAATAAAAGGGGCATCCTGGATAAAAAATACTCTGCCATCCCTGTCAGCCGTAAGAACCTCCACAATTTCTCCTTCATAGGGATCAATGACATTGGCCATTGGCTGTCCTTCTTTCACCTTTTCTCCCACTGTTACCAATGACTCAAACAATCCTGCCTTTGGTGTTTTAATGTTAAAGATATCTTCTTCCTCCACGATAACCGGATCTGTGGTCTGCGTAGGTGCATAATCAATGACACCCTGTCTTCCAAGAAATGTAAGAACCGATTCAATGGTAAGTTCTGCCGCTTCCATATCTATTTTCTCCGTATCAACTGCATAAACAGAAAATGCATTTGTATCCCATATCTGCCAGTTATAATTCAGAGTAGTGGTATCAAATGGCCTTGGGTCTCTCACCGCAATATAGGGAAGTGAAAAATCCTTTGCCATTTCCACATTTTCCAATCCGGTTTTCATCATACGCACATGCGGAATAAAATCACCGGATATGTAAAAACTTGCGAACTGAATCCCAATTCCGTAATCTTTAATGTTTTCAAAAACGCCTGCGGCAATCCGCTGGGTTGTTTCTCCCAAATTATATCCCGGAAACATACGGTTGATATCCGTATTATCCTGTGTCCAGAATCGTTTCCCGATGTTCATGGAAAAGGGATTTAAGGATGGAACAATTAAAATTTCCTTTCCCTCTATCATACGTTTTTCCTTTTCGATTTCCTTCAGCCTTTTGATTAACTGCCCTGCAATATATACCTGCTGGATTTCATTTCCTCTGGTTGCACCTACGATACAAACTGCTTTTTCTCCCCTTCCAAAATGATATCCCCGAATACGGAAATCATCTCTGTACGGAGAGGATAATTCAAACAATATTTCTCTTCTCATTTTGTTCTATCTCCCATTTTGCTATCCATTTTATCATCTTGCAAGAATCCGTCCTACTAAAGAACCCTCATATACTACCGGAAATTCCCTTAGTGTAAACACCAGTCCATCACATGGGGAATATACCTTTTGCAATACTTTTCCTGCCAAGGGATCCACAATCTCTCCCACCAATTCTCCGTTCTTTACCTCCGTACAATGGCTGATACTTGGGAGAAAAATACCGGATGCAGCCGCATTCAAAAAATGAACATTACCATCCTCAGATTCAATCGGTTTTCTTGGCTCAATCACCTCTCCCTGCCAGATTCCCAGATCCTTCATTAACACAAATATTCCATCCACTAACTGATTGCCAATATCCTTTGTGATACGCATACCAACACCCATTTCCACCACAAGTGTTTTTGTACCGATACTGTTTAAGGAATGTGCCAGCGTGGATTCCAACACCGTAGCTGCCTGATGTACCCAGATATAATCAATATTTAATCTTCTGGCCAGCGGAACAAGTTCCTTTGCTGTCATTTCACTGATCCTCACCTGGGAAAGTTCCTTTAAATAAATATTGCTGGCATGAATATCAATACAGACATCACTGCCTGTAATATCCTCAATCACTTCCGCTGCCACATATTCTGCCATGGAACCCTCTTTATTTCCCGGAAAAATACGGTTCATATCCAAGTCAAACATTGGGATTCCCCTCGTAATGGAATCCACACCTAACGGATTAATGGCAGGATAAATGTCAACTATTCCCGTAAGTCTCTCCTTTTCTGCATGAATTCTACGGCTTAACTCATAGCAGACATACTGTCCTTCCAATTCATCTCCATGGATTCCTGTCACAATACTGATTCTTTTTTCACAGCCGGAAACGTGCTCCGGCTGCAATCTATGTTTCTTTATAGTCAGTGTTTCATCAAATGGAAGTTCGACTTTTGCAACTTCTCTAATCATTTTCTCCTCCTTAAATCCCAGCTTTTTCACCAGATTCCGGGATTTCCACTACCTGCACTTTTATTTCCTGTTTCTGCTTTGCTTCTCCATAAAAGTGTCCTTTACATACTATCGTATCGTTATAATCCCTTCCGTGGGATAATTTAATATAACTTTCGTCCACAATTTTGGAATTCGTTGGATCCACACCCTGCCAGCAGCCATCACACCATGCCTCTACCCAGGCGTGGGTATATCCTTCTCCCATCATGAATCCCACTACATACCTTGCCGGAATACTCAGCATACGCAGCAATGCAATTAAAATATGGGAATAGTCCTGGCAAACACCCTGATGAATCCGCAGTGCTTCCGAAGCATCTGTAAGCACACTGGTAACATTTGGAGTGTAAGTAAGCAGCTCATGGCAATAATCTGACAGATACATAACCTGCTCGGTGGCAGACATCTGGTCAAAACATTTATGATAGCAGGACTTTGCTTCTGCCTCCTTCTTTGCTGCCATAAGGGCATCCCTTAATATCACGGAAGGTTTCGTCATGGAAGAAGCCGATTTAAACAAGGATAATAAATGATCATCCCGGTCTTTTTTCCTGTCATCTACCACAATAATTCCACTTACTTCAAATTGAAACAATTCGTGGGGACTTTCCATAAATCCATACACCGTCTTATTGCCAAAAGAATCATAGGAATAACTATGGCTGTCTCCATAACTCATTGTTTCTACCAATGTCTCAATATACTGCCGCTCATTTTCTCTCGGATAAATCTTAAGTGTATAGTAGTGTTCATAAATTGGAATATCAAATGTATACTTTGTTTGGTATGTAAAACCTAATTTTCTCATACTTCACCTGTGCATTTTTTATTCTGATTTCCCATAAAAATCCATGGGAAAATAAATCTCCAACATTCCCTAGACTAATATAAGTTTTTCCAGAGAATGAATCATATCCTCACCAATTTCATCGCCTCTTGCAAAGGCCAGTGCCAGCTCATAATAGGCAACTTTATCATATTTTATATTAACGCGGTGAAGATAAAAATCAAGCTGCCCAAACACTCTCTTCAATTCCTCGTTTTTTTCACCAAAACGCATCTTTAAATCTAAAAGTTCCGCCTTTTTTCCTAATTTGATTAAGTTTCGGACGGTCACATCATCTATGGAATCATCCACAGAACCCCAAAATGCCAGCAGATTATCGATAACTGCCTGCAGTTCGATTAATGGTGCATCAGAAACCTTTGCAGCTTTTAACTGAAACTGTGCCAGATGAATATAGGCAAGTGCCTCAGAGGAAATATAATCCCGGAGCACTAATGCATTGTCATAGGCACGGTACAGATTGCTCACAATGGAATCCGGATTTTCTGTATCATATCCATAGCTTACAATGAAACTCTCATAATCTGTGTAAATGTTAGGAATATTTAAAGCCTCACAATACTTTTCATAGAAATGGATGTCTAAATCCAGCATTTCATCAAAGCCGGTATTGTATTTCTGTAAAGTCGTATAAACTCTCTGTGTATATCTTCCTAACCAAAATAAATTATTGACCTTTTCTACCGAGATAATACCCATGTGTCTTTAAAACCTCCTCCCTGTGATGAATTGACAATGGAACAGCCTTCAATTCTGGAAAACCGGGTAAGACCGCTTTTCCAGACGGAAACCTCATCTGCCCCTGTCAATACAAAGGCTCTCAAATCCGCCTTACGTTCTACAATGTTATCCTTATCCAGCACTTCCAAATCCAGAAAATCGATAACCTCCTGTGCAATAAAACGTCTTGGCTCTGTTTTTACCAGATTCTTTAATTTTTCCAACTCTTCCCCTTCCAGACTGCTGCCAAATACAACACCATATCCGCCGGCCTCCGCCACATCTTTAATGACCAGTTTATCAAAGTTTTCCAAAACATATTTCATGTCTTCCTCATAATACGGAAGGTAGGTTGGTGCATTATGTAAAATTGGTTCTTCATCCAGATAATATTTGACCATCTTCGGTACAAAGTAATAAATTCCTTTATCGTCTGCAATCCCATTTCCCGGTGCATTGATTAGTGCCACATTTCCCTTTTTATATACATCAAATACATGAGGCACACCAATCACTGACTCTTCCAGGAATGTCATGGGATCCAGATATTCATCCGATATTCTGCGATACAAAGCTCCCACTTTCTGATTTTTCCCACCATATCCCTTATAGTAAAGATAATCTCCAATCACCGCCAGATCATTTCCCGTAGCTAATGTAGCTCCTGTCTTCTCTGCCAGATAAGAATGTTCAAAAAATGCTGCATTGTAACGTCCCGGTGTCAAAATTACATTAATTCCACCTGTATTTACGCTATCCATTGTTTTCTTTAAAAGATTAGCATAATCACGATTATCCTGGATATGATTTGTCTTAAAAGTAGAAGGCGATGCCTTACGGCATAAATCCCTTGCTATTAACGGATAAGACGCCCCGGAAGGAACGCGGAGATTATCCTCCAGTACATACCATTTTGCATCCTTTCCCTGTACCAGATCGATACCGGAAATATGACTGTACACTCCCTTAGACGGAACAATTCCCTCACAGGCTGCCAGGTAGCCAGAAGAAGAATACACAAACTCCTCCGGAATAACACCATCCTTGATGATCTTTTTCTCACCATAAATATCCAGCAAAAATCTATTTAATGCTGTAACACGCTGTGCCAATCCTTTTTCCAGATATTCAAATTCATTCGCCGTAATGACACGAGGTATTGTGTCAAACGGAAATAACTGTTCCTTAAATGTGTTATTCTTGTATATGCCAAATTTCACTCCATACCTCGCTAACAGCGCATTAACCGTGTTAACATGTTTATTCAGTTCCAGCATATAAGCACCTCCTTTGAAATTCTGATAAGCCTGCTTTTAATTCATCAGACTTATTGCCTGCACCGGCATGACCTGCCACCGGCAGTTTTCACCAGATACAAGACAACAAAAAAAGCGCTATGTATTCACATAACGCCTTTGTTTCTCATATGTATCCCTATTAACTTTAATAAATTAAGAATAAACCATTTATTCCCTTTTGTAAAGTACTTTTTGCAAAATTTTCTAAATCCCTGTTTAGTTAATTTAAA
>JBJEJE010000109.1:0-8763 GCA_051877755.1 Lachnospiraceae bacterium
TCTATTCATTACTTTTTGCAAGCTGTTTCTTTAATTGAATAATCTCTTCCTTCTGCCTGGCTAACTCTTCATCTTGCTCAGCTATTACACTATCCTTCTCGGCTATTACACTATCTTTCTTAGCAAGTGCGTCATCCTTCTCGGCTATCACACTATCTTTCTCAGCAAGTGCGTCATCCTTCTCGGCTATCACACTATCTTTCTCAGCAAGTGCGTCATCCTTCTCGGCTATCACACTATCTTTCTCAGCAAGCGCATCATCCTTTTCCTGTAGCGCTTTCTCATAGTTATACTTCTTCATCTCCCAGAACTTCTTCTCTGAATAATCCGTATCAAACATATAGCATACCTCACTTCTATTCTTGGCAAGAAATTCACGAAGAATATCATTCTCTATACAGTATGTAACTGCACGGTCAACCGCTTCTGCGTGATTGCAGCCTTCTGCATGAAATTCACGTACTTTATCCACAAACCTCGCGTAGTCAAAAAGCGTCCGGCAATTATTCATAATACCCTCATTGTGTCCGAGATTAATATTAATAACGGTTGCCACACATTCCAAGCAGCCGTCACTCTCTTCAAAGGCATCTGATAACCGTAGTTCCGATCGATCAGGAAGTTCCTTTTCCCCATTATAAAAGATAACATACCGAGGTGTCGGAAGCTTTACCAGTGTACTTCCATAGATATCCAGTTTGTTCATCTGGATATAAGTACGGTAAATACTCGCAAAATAGTTCAATCCCCGGATTGGCATATTGGGATTAATTGTGCTCTGATGTTCATATAAATTCAGATAATTGCTAATGATAAAGGAGCAATCATTCTTAATCCCCATATAAACCATGTCACTTAGGGTCGTAATCTCCAACAATTCCGGATCCGTATAATGGCTTCCATTCAATGCATTATAAAGCTCCAGCAATTCTTTCTTATCCTGAAACAAACTAATAAATAGCCGATCTTTATAATTGCGACGAATGTGGAATCTCCCTAACAGTCTGGCAGATACATCCCTCCAGCTCATTTGTAATGATATAATATTCTTTTTGATTTTCTTATTCTTTGTCATCCACTACCTCCTTATTATAACTTTTTTATTACTAAAATAAAACAGAAAAATAGTGCCATATATTATTTATGGCACTATTGTAGCATTAAAATGCGGGGTGTGTCAATTATATTTTTGACACACCCCGCTTCCCTTTACAATCGTGAAAGATACTTACCATTTTATAAATCCCAAAAATGCCTTACTATATACACATCTTCCAAATGCATCTAACTGATAAAATCTATGGCATCTCGGACATGTTGTTGGTCTTATTATAGTATGAACTCTGCTCATCACTTTCACCCCAATCTTAATTATTCCATTAATGCATCAGTATCTCTTCCTTACTTCAATAGGCATAAGTCTTAATACCCGCTCAGCCAGCACACTCGCCAATGACGGCTTTTCAATTGGAGCAAAACGAAACACTTCGATTTCTTTTTCCAAACCGCCATCATCGTCGTCTTCATCATCCCAGTCTACACGTAAAAAATCCACTACCTCGTACACACCCTTTTTTAATCCTTCTTTCAACTTCATACATAAGCCTCCAATCTTCTTACGACTCATCAACAACATCTACAACTATTCTTACTAATCAAACATCACTTCCCTTCTCTGGCAACATCTTGATTATTACATTCAATATCTACCAGATACCAAAAATGCCTCTACAAATGTCACTTATTCCACCAGCCACCTCTGATACCACATCACTAACTCCTTCCACTACACCGGATGCAACTTCTCCTACCCCTTCACATATATCACTTGTCACCTCCGATGCAAAAGAACCAGCAGCTATCCCGCTAACTATTCCAATACCAACCTTTGCAGCTAACGGAATTGGTGCTGCCGCCAAGGCAACCATTGTAGCTTCTGATGCTGCTGTTCCAACACCTCCAGATACAGAACCCTTCAATGCACTTGAAGTAACATTCTTCGTAGCTGTTGAAAAATCATCGCCATTAGCAAATGATTCAATAGCTGCAACACCTCCGCTCAAAACTCCACCTGTTTTTGCTGATGTTTTTACTGCGTTTGTAATTCCTGTAGCAGATGAGACACCATTAAATTTGTTACTTATACGTGAAGTTTCTTTGGTGGAAATACCAGAATCCTTCATTACTTTGGATACCCCTTTTGAAGCTGCTTTCGAGTTATATGCAGATGCACTTTCAGATGTACCAACTAACTGTGCCGCTTTATATTGACCATTCTGCACCTGCTTTATTGTTTTTGCAGTTCCTGTCACACTTGGTGTGTCTTTACACTGAATACGCTCTGCTATTTTCTTTCCATTCATGGTAATAAGATCTGACTGTGTCGCAGTAGAAGAATTCGTAAGCCTTGTATTTAATTTTCCTGTATTTAAACAATTTTCTACATTCTTCTTATCACAATACATTATTTCCAACGCATTTCCTTTCCCACCAACCGGCGAGTACGAACCTGCTCTTCCCATCATTCTTTTTGCAACAGAGTAATCATATCCCTCAATTGCTACCGTTGCTACATTTCCTATCACGTTCTCTTTCTTATTATCCATAATGACTACCTCCTTTAGACTATTGTTATTTTGTAGTGCCTCTTAGCCAATATCACATACATTTGCTATAAAGATATATGATAATCTCCGTCAATTGTACCTGTGACTGTTCCATAGATAACACCTTCTACATCACCATTAATGTAACCGCTCACATCACCATAAATATTACCCTCCACATCTCCATTTATAATTCCATTAATATTACCTTCTATATTTCCTGCTATATCCCCTTCAATAATTCCGTTAACATTTCCCCTTATATCTCCTTCTACATTTCCTTTTATAGTTCCTATCACATTGCCATTAATGCAACCTTCTATATCTCCTTTTATTATTCCCAACACATTACCATTAACATTGCCTTTTATATCTCCTTCATAAATTCCTGTTACATCGCCATTAATATTATTCATATTACAACCATGTCCCATGAAAGCCTTTGGAAATACTTTGCAAAACATCTCACCAAATTCTTTTCCAAAATTTATACCAAATTCATATGCATCAAATTCCCCCTTTCCCGAATAATTTCTAGTAGCTTGTTCATACATTGTTTGTTCACTACCATAATCATGAAAAACATCATTGTTAAACATTCTTTTGTTTTTATTATTGCGATAATGTTCGAATGAATTGTCATTATCAATATAAAATTTTTGAGTCCTTCCATCTTGTATCAATTTAAAAACTTCAATATCCATCGAGTTTACTGATTTCATGGTAGACAATAGCCTAATATCAGAACAAAGATTCTTATCCTGAGTGATAAGCAGCAAATTATTATCAATTCTTAATTCGGTAAAAACGGTCATCAACTCATTATCCGCAAATCGTTTATGAGAATTTTTGTTATATTTATCCATTACTCCATACGATTGATAATAACAAATTTCTGAAATTGCCTCCGTTGCTCTATTTCTTAACACCTCATCATCACTTCTATATGCATGTTTCTTTAGTTCAGACTCTACGCTGGAAACAATATAAATTTTTTGTCCATATTTCATTAGTGTAGGAATTATAGCATCCATAAACGGGCGAAAACTATCATGTAATATACTACATGTATCAATCCACACCATATATTTCTTAGTTAAGTAGTTTTCAATAATCATTTTATCCCTCCCTATAATGACTATAATTTTCATTTAATTCAATATCTACCAATTTGCAATACCTACAATTGTATAAATCATAGATATTGAATTCTTGCATTGTGTCTTTCTTGTTCTTCTACAATATATGGCTTGATTTCTGCACACATAAGGCTATATATCTGTAAACACAATTCATATTCCAAATTGACATCCTCAAGATTATAATTACGTTCTTCTTTCTTTAATGAAGCACTTATTTCTACTAACTCCTTTGCACATTGCTGTTTGTTTGTCATATATAATTTCATAATAGATACCATATTAAGAATCTCATTCAAGACAAACTCTGGAATCGCAATATCCATCATTTGAATATAATCAATCAATCCATCAATCTCCTCTTCAGCATCGCACCCTTTCGAATCAGATATCTTACGAAGTGTTTTGTATATTTTGCCACAAACCATTACTATACTTTTTTTTGAATAATCACTAATTAAAATTTCTTTCTTAACCTCCTCCATATAAGCCTCCTTAATTTATTTTACTTCATAAATACTATTTGTTGTTGTATAATAAGAGTATACTGTATTAAGAATTAGAAGAAAATTGGACAAATGATGTACATTGGTGTACATATTAAAAATATAAAGAAAGGAACTGCTAACTATTATGGAACGTTTTATGTACCCTAGTGATTTTCTAAAATTAATCGAAAAAAAAGGTCCTCTAAGCAAGGCTGTTTTTAAATCTTTATTTCCTAGAGATTTCTTAGCAATAAAACTTACAGATATTACAATCTTTAAGGGCGTAATAGACTTTGGAGAAAATAATACTTTTGAAACAGAATTCTTTTCTACCCAAAACTATCGTCATTTTCTTACACCAAAGCAAAATCGCTCCTCATTCGAATCACATTCCGTCGCATTATACGTTGCAAAAGAAATAAAAATTAATCATTTAAATTCACTTGAGAACTATTTTTCTTCATTGTTTAAGGCAATCAATATACATGATCTACTTTTAAAAGCTAAACCACTACTTACAGAAGAATGCAACTCGGATATTGCACAATGTACACGAAAATTTCAGCCACTTGTTGTTTTAATGATTTATTGTATGTTTCAACAACATTATAGCAATTACGCTCGCTCATTAATACAAGAATACCTTTCTACTAGTACCGTATTTGGGGAATCACCGCTTCCTTTATATTCATTTTTTGATAAATATCTTACTAAAGTACCTTCAATCATGAACTTATGTTGCCGTGAGGCTGAAATAGATGCATTATTAAATAAAATTCAAAAAGAACCAGTTAAAGTCGTATTAACTGGAATAGGTGGCATTGGAAAATCCTCAATTGCGCGTAAACTTTTTCACACTCTAAAAGAAGACTATGACTATATTGGTTGGATTGAATACAATTCTTCGTTAAAAGATAGTCTAATATCTTCAATAAAAATGACTAATTTCCAACCTAATTCACCAGAATCTCGTTTTGAATATATAATGCACTTTTTACGAAATGATACGAAAAAAAAATTACTTATCATTGATGATATTAACATAGATACTTACGAAGATGAGGATTTAGAGGAACTAATTTCATTGGATCATTTAACTGTCATAGCAACATCTCGATGGGATGACATCGAAGGATTTAAGCCTTTTCCAATTAATCCTCTCAATTTTAATCAATGTATTGATTTATTTTACTACTATTATAATAAACAAAATATTAATAATAATTCTGATATTGTTACCGATTTAATTAATCAAGTTCATTGCCATACCTTATGTATTGAAATTTTAGCCAAAGCAGCCAAAAGAGAACCGAACTTAAATGAATACTATGAAAAAATTAGAGTTAGTGGATTGACAAGTATCAAGAAACGAGTTGAAGGAAAGAATATTCAGGAACGACTACGGTGTTTATATCAAATTGAAGATTTTTCTAGTAGCCCCGAACACTATAGAATCTTATGGAATTTTGCACTTATGCCAACAATTGATATTCCAAAGACTGTTATTAAGTGGATCGACGCCGATGAAAATGTTATCGAAGAATTGATTCAATCAGGATGGCTCTCTGATCATGGCGATTCATACTATATGCACGCAATAATTAGCGAAATAATTCATTTTGATTTTGATAAAATCTCACCAATAGAAATTCTTGATAAATATTTATTATGTGTAAAAAACAAAAAATACTTTTCTTCCTTTGAAGAATATTCTTTAAAAGAAAAAAAATTAAACATTCTCAACTACATAATTGAAAACTCAATAAAAAAAGAAAGCAAAGAATATGCAAATTACTCTTTTGAATTAGCCTATATTTACTCACTCGCTGGATTTCATACAAAAGCAATTTCTTATTATCTCAATAGTGAAAAAATCTATCAAAAAATGAGTAATGTTCCACCAAACAGGTTTGCTTGTATTGCACATTATCTAGCTAAGGAGTATGAACATATTAACAATCTTGATCTTGCATTTAATGAATATAGTAAAGCATTAGAAATCTATGAAAGTTCGCTAGTCTCTGACGACCCGCGCATTTGGAAAATAAAAGTAAAACTTTCATACATTCGTTATCAAAAGGGTGAAAACATTGATCTAGTACCATATTTTGAAAGATGGATAGATGCTGCAATTTCCACATGGGGAAAGAACAGTGACAAACTGTACCCCATTTATAATTTTATTGCTTTATATTATCAAGAAACTTTGAATTTTGAAGCATCCAAACACTATTATAAAATCGCTATTAATCTATTAGAAACATATTATGATGGTTTTTCCCCTGGAATAGGAACATGTTACCTTAACTTCGGCTCTCTAATGATAGCAACTGAACAATTTGATGAAGCACAAAAATACTTGGAAAAAGCGCTAAATAACAAACAACAGCTATTCGGACAAAACAGTCTTACAACCATAAAAGTCTACATCCAATTAGGCATACTATACTCATGTAAAAATGATTATGATAATTCTAAACATTATTTAATGACAGCACTTGAGTTATTAAGAAACTGTGAAGATGCAAACACCATTACGTACATGTCATTATATACATCAATCGGAATACTATGCAGAGAAACACAAGACTATCTAACCGCAGAAAAATATTTTAAACAGACTCTTTCATTAGCAGAAACAGAAATATCACAATATAGATACACTCTTGCAAACGCAAGGGAAACATTAGGCAATCTTTATTTAGATATGAATAAAATCGACAATGCAGAAAATTTAATAAAAATTGCATATATGCATTATCAAGCTCTTTACGGTGATTCCAACTCGATAACACTTATACATGCCCGCAGTATAGGACGACTTTATTTAGCTCAAGGGGATATTAAAAATGCTATATACTATCTTATTAAATCATACAGAATACGGCTTCAAGTATACGGTGAAAATCATCAATATACAAAAAAAACTTTGGAATACCTTGAAGAAGCATACCATCGAAGCAATCATGGCAACAAAGATTTTAATAGTTGGCTAACATCTCTAAAATAATTTTAATCAACACCACCCATCTATGATATGATACCTCTTAAGTGGACAAGGTAAATAACCAAAATCTACTTAGGAGGTGTTTTTATATCTAAATCCCCCACTTTTCAGGATTTCGTGCGAAAGTTTCGAAGGAATATCTGGGTGGCTGCGGCTCTTATAATTACTTATCCTCTCAATACGACATAGGTAGCATTATAATAGTCGTTATTTTCTATATAGCTAATTATAACATTAACATTTATCTCTCCTGCTATTTCCTCATTTGATTTACGCATACACCCTCATCCTACCATACTTATCAAGAGTAATAACATCTACTATTTTTATACCCCTCTCCTACCCTCTTATGCACCTCCAATCCCATAATCCCCTGCATATTTTCCACACCTTTCCCACCTCACTCCCCACATCTTGTGTATACAATTTCACCCCACCGCCAAATGCTGATTTTTCCTACATTTTTCGAGCATTTTATTTTCTCTTAACCTCATTTTTTGTACTGAAAAAAGTACAAAATCGAACCAAATTTTCGTTGACGTGTATACAAGATAAAACTATAATAGAGTTATGAGAATTTCACCGCTTGATAATGAGGTGGATTTCACAAAATACTTATTTAAAGGAGGATATTTTATAATGAGATCAGAATGGAATGGTTTCACAGGTGGTAATTGGGAGAAGTTTGTAGATGTTCGTGACTTTATTCAGAAGAACTACACACCATATGAAGGTGATGATTCTTTCCTTTGCGGACCAACCCAGAACACCACAGACTTATGGGCACAGGTTATGGACTTAACTAAGAAGGAGAGAGAAGCAGGCGGCGTTCTTGATATGGACACCAAGGTTGTTTCTACTTTAACTTCTCATGGTCCTGGATATCTTGACAAGGACAAGGAGACAATCGTAGGTTTCCAGACAGACAAGCCTTTCAAGAGAGGTATGAACGTATACGGCGGACTTCGTATGGCTATGAAAGCTTGCGAGGATAACGGATATACTGTAGACCCAGAAGTTGTAGACTTTTTCTCTAAGCACAGAAAGACACACAACGAAGGTGTATTTGATGTTTACGACAAAGAGATCAGAACATGTCGTACAAACCACATCATCACTGGTCTTCCAGATGCTTACGGACGTGGACGTATCATCGGTGACTACAGAAGAGTTGCTCTTTATGGTACAGATTTCTTAATCAAAGATAAGCAGGCACAGAAGGAGTCCTTCGGTACTGTTTACACAGATGATGTAATCCGTGGCAAAGAAGAGATTTCTGAGCAGATTAAGGCTTTGAAAGAGTTAACACAGATGGCAGCTTCTTATGGCTTTGATATTTCTCAGCCAGCTAAGAACGTGCAGGAAGCTATCCAGTGGACATACTTTGGTTACTTAGGAGCAGTTAAGGAGCAGAACGGTGCTGCAATGTCTCTTGGTCGTACCGCTACTTTCTTAGATGTATATGCAGAGAGAGATTTAGCAAATGGTACATTTACAGAGGAGCAGATTCAGGAGTTCATCGA
>JBJEJE010000109.1:8863-45826 GCA_051877755.1 Lachnospiraceae bacterium
AGAGAGATTTAGCAAATGGTACATTTACAGAGGAGCAGATTCAGGAGTTCATCGATCACTTCATCATGAAGTTAAGATGCGTTAAGTTTGCTCGTACACCAGAGTACAACCAGATCTTCGCTGGTGACCCGGTTTGGGTAACAGAGTCATTAGGTGGTATGGGTGTTGATGGACGTACATTAGTTTCTAAGATGAGCTTCCGTTACCTGAACACTTTGAACAACTTAGGTACTGCACCAGAACCAAACTTAACAGTATTATGGTCAACAAGACTTCCTTTAGGTTGGAAGCAGTTCTGTGCTAAGATGTCTATCAAGTCTTCTTCTATCCAGTATGAGAACGATGACTTAATGAGACCTCTTCATGGTGATGACTATGGTATCGCATGCTGCGTATCTTCAATGGTTATCGGTAAGGAAATGCAGTTCTTCGGAGCACGTGCTAACCTTGCTAAATGTTTACTTTACGCTATCAACGGTGGTGTGGATGAGTGTACAGGCGTACAGGTAGGTCCTAAGTACCGTCCAGTTGAGGGTGATGGTCCTCTTGATTATGATGATGTAATGGCTAAGTTCGATGATATGATGGAATGGTTAGCTAAGGTATATGTAAGTGCTTTGAACATCATCCACTATATGCATGACAAGTATGCATACGAGAGAATTCAGATGGCATTACATGACAGAGATGTTAAGAGATACTTCGCAACAGGTGTTGCTGGTCTTTCCGTAGTAGCTGACTCATTATCAGCAATCAAGTATGCAACTGTTAAGCCAATCCGTAACGAGCAGGGTATCGTAGTAAGTTACGAGACAGAGGGTGAATTCCCTAAGTATGGTAACAATGATGACCGTGTAGATGAGATTGCAACATACATTGTAACTACATTCATGGATAAGTTAAGAAAGCATCACGTATACAGAAATGGTATCCCAACACAGTCAATTCTTACAATTACTTCTAACGTAACATATGGTAAGAACACTGGTGATACACCTTGTGGACGTAAGCATGGTGCACCATTTGCTCCAGGTGCTAACCCACTTCACAAGAGAGATACTCACGGTGCAGTCGCTTCTTTAGCATCTGTAGCTAAGATTCCATTTAAGGATGCTCAGGATGGTATTTCTAATACCTTCTCTATCATCCCAGGTGCTCTTGGTAAAGAGGATCAGGTATTTGCAGGCGATATCGACATCGACTTAAGCAAATAATTGATATGACAATTTGGATTATCCGGTGATTGCTTTGCAGTCACCAGATATCCATAAAGATAACAATGTTTCACTTTAACAGCTTGGAGGTTTATTATGGCAGACAAGAATCAGGTAGATGACATTGTTGCAATGTTAGATAATATGGTTGGTAACGGACATGGTCACATCAATGTATCCGTGGACGATACCGTAGCCGACGGTGAGAAAACCGAGGTTACAATGGGCTGTACCGACTGTGCAAAGGGTGACCTGGCATGCAGTGTTCCCACTTTAATGGAAGGTATGGACGAAGAGTTACACAAAGAATAATTACTATTATATAAGGAGGAGTTCACAATGGCAGCAAGCACACAGCAGGTTGATAATTTAGTAAATATGTTAGATGGTTATGTAGCAGAAGGCGGATACCATTTAAATGTTAACGTATTAAATCGTGATACATTATTAGATGCTCAGAAGCATCCAGAGAACTATCCACAGTTAACAATCCGTGTATCTGGTTACGCAGTTAACTTCGTTAAGTTAACACCAGAACAGCAGGCAGATGTTATCTCTAGAACATTCCATGAGTCAATGTAATAGAGTAACAATTAAGCTTTGACTGATTTTTATATGTATATTTAATATCATATAAGCTTATATTAAGAGGCAGGGGCTTCATGCCCTTGCCTTTTTCACAGTAAGAAAGGAGAAATATATGGTTGGACATATTCATTCCATCGAAACCTGTGGCACCGTGGACGGACCAGGAATGCGGTATGTAGTGTTTTTCAAAGGCTGTCCTATGCGTTGTCTATACTGTCACAATCCGGATACCTGGGATCCAACAGGCGGTGAAGAACATACCGTAGAGGATTTGTTAAAACAGTATGATTCCCTGAAACCGTTCTATGCAAACGGCGGAATTACTGCAACAGGCGGCGAACCATTGATGCAGATAGATTTCCTGATTGAATTATTTGAAAAAGCAAAGGCAAAAGGCATTCATACCTGTCTGGATACCTCCGGTGTCATTTTTCACAGGGATAATGCAGAATTATTAGCCAAATTTGACCGTCTCATGAAAGTGACAGATCTTGTTATGCTGGATATCAAACATATCAATCCGGAAGAGCACATGAAACTGTGCAAACAGCCGAATGAGAATATTTTGGATTTTGCTACTTACATTGACGAAAAAGAGGTTGAAATCTGGATTCGTCACGTAATTGTAAAGGATATTACTCTGGTGGACAAATATTTAGATGAACTGGGATATTTCATAGGCGGACTCAAAAACTTAAAGGCATTGGATGTTTTGCCATATCACGATATGGGCGAAGTTAAATATGAGAAATTAGGTATAGACTATCCGTTAAAGGGTATGAAGCCTCTTACAAATGATGATGCAATCAAAGCCAGAGAAATCATCTTGAAAGCTGCCAAACGCCGCAGACAGGATGATGCCGCCAAAGAACAGGCTTAGTTCAGATACTGTTTTATATATATTTTTTAATGCAAAAGATTTTTTGCAAAAAGGAATTATTTTCTTTACAAAAAAACTTGCTATCTATATAGACTTGTTTTAAAATATACTTATTGAGGTATTTTACCAATAAGGAATACTAACATTTCATAAAGGAGGATAACGATTATGGCATTTGTTATTGGAGATAGCTGTGTAGCTTGTGGTGCTTGCGCTGGTTCTTGTCCAGTTGGAGCAATCTCAGAGGGCGACGGCAAGTTCGAAATCGATGCAGCTAACTGCATCTCATGTGGTTCTTGTGCTGGAACATGCCCTACTGGAGCAATCTCAGAAGAGTAATTTATACCAGGAAAAGACCCCGTCAATTGACGGGGTCTTTTCTATGTCAAACTTTTAATTTATTACAGCCATTTATCAACCTCTGACAATACCTCATCTAACATCGCCATTGCTTCTCTCAGCTCTGTTTCATTAATAATTAGAGGTGGTGCTACAATAATGATATTCTCATGGGTATAGGTTGAAAATCCCTTTGCCTTCAGCATACTGTTGATTTTACCCATCAGATTCTCCTTATCTGCATTGTAGGCAACCAGCGGTTCCTTTGTAGCTTTATCCTTAACAAGTTCCACAGCGGAGAAAAGACCTTTGTATCTGACATCACCCACACATGCATGCTGTGCCTTCAGATTTTCCTCTAACTCACCAAGAATCTTACCCATTGCCCGGACATTATCCAGAATCTTATCTTCCTCATACACATCCAGTGTTGCAACGCCCGCAGCACAGGAAAGTGGATGTCCACTGTATGTAAGACCACATAACAGCTTATGGTCATCAAAATAATCTGCAATCTTCTTATCCACGATAACACCGCCAAGTGGAGCATAACCACAGGTAACACCCTTGGCAAAAGTAATGATATCCGGTTTGACATCCCAGTTCTGGCAGGCAAACACCTCACCGGTTCTGTACCAGCCCATCATGACCTCATCACAGATCATCATAATACCAAATTCATCACATAACTCCCGGATTCCCTGCAGATATCCGTCCGGAGGAATGATACATCCATTACTACCAGTAATAGTTTCACACTCAATGGCTGCAATGCTTTCCGGTCCCTCATAAATAATCTGCTCTCTTAATTTTCCAATATAATATCTGGTAGCTGCAGCATCATCCTCAAATTCAACCAGTTCCCTGTACACATATGGATCAAAGAATTTCACATATCCCGGAATACCCGGCTCACAGTTAAATCTTCTCGGTTCACCGGTCAGGTTACCGGCACCCATCGTAGAACCGTGATAAGAACGATATCTGGACATTACTTTATTTCTTCCGGTATAAAGTCTCGCAATCTTTAATGCATTTTCATTGGCATCCGCACCACCTAATGTAAAAAATACCTTCTGCATATTGTCCGGTGCCAGCTCAATAATTCTTCTTGCCAATTCTGATTTCACATCTACTGCATAACCCGGTCCGATAAATGGAAGCTTGTGTGCCTGTTCTGCAATGGCATCTGCAACCTTCTGATTTCCATAACCGATATTTAAGTTTACCAGCTGGGAACTCATATCATAATATTTTTTTCCGTCTGCATCATAGAAATAAATGCCTTCTGCCTTTGTCACAACGGTAGCATCCAGATTCCCTTGCACAGACCATGAATGAAGTACATGTTCTTTGTCTAATTTTTTGATTTCTTCCTTTGACATTTCTCTCATAATGATTATCTCCTTTTCTGCTTTCTTTCTATTCCCAAAGAGTTTTATACATAGCAATAACATCTTCCTTTGTTACTTTTTTAATGGTATTGCCTGGGCTTCCGCTGGCTATGGCGTCTTCTGCCATCTTATCAATGACAGCAAAAAATGCATCTTTATCCACACCATATTCCGACAGAGTCGGAACCTCTAATGTCTCACAAAGCTCTATCAGTGCCTTTAAAAATGATTCTGCTGCCGCCTTATCATCTGCCTCTGGTGCTGCTGCACCAATTGCCTTTCCTAAAGCTCCGAATTTATCGTAGGCACCATCCAGTGCAAAGGTGAAACAGGTTTTCATCAGCATGGCATTGGAAAGACCATGCGGCACATGAAAGTTTGCACCGATGGGACGGCTCATTCCATGAACCAATGTAACAGATGCATTGTTAAATGCAATACCTGCCTGGAGAGATGCCAGCGCCATCTCCTCTCTTGCTTTTACATCACTGCCATCCGCATATGCTTTTGGCAGATATGTAAAAATTCTCTTTACTGCATCCATGGCAAACCCCTCCGTAAGTGGCTGGGATTTTACGGAGGTATAGGCCTCCACCGCATGGGTTAATGCATCTAATCCCGTTGCATTTGTCACATTCTTCGGTGCGGACATTGTAAAGGATGCATCAATGATTGCCAGATCCGGCATCAGTACAGCACCCTTCAAAAGCATCTTAATGCTGGTCTTTGTATCTGTAATAATTGTAAACTGTGTTGCCTCTGAACCGGTTCCTGCTGTGGTTGGAATCGCCACCATAGGAGGAAGGGGATTGGTAATCTCTTTTCCCATATAATCGGAAATCTTTCCCGGATTTGTGATTAAAGCTCCAATTGCTTTCATGGAATCCATTGGACTCCCACCGCCAATAGCTACCAGAAAATCACAACCATTTGCCTTGTAAGCTTCCACACCACCGTCAATCATAACATCATCCGGTTCACCGGTTATATCATCATAGACTGCCCATCCTATACCAAGCTCATCTAACAAATCTGTAACCAGCTTTACATTTCCGATCCGGCTCATTACCTTTCCGCTTACTACCAGAGCTTTTGTTCCCAGACCTTTGATTGCCGCCTTACTTTCATTCAGGGCATTGGCTCCGGTAATCATCTGCTTTGGCATTATAAACTTACTTGCCATTCCATCACTCCCTTGTCTGCAAAAACTGTTATATTTTGATTATTTTTATATTATTTGTTGGGTAGATATTATCATTACCTAATCAGAGTGTCAACCGATTTTTTGTGTTTCTCATTTTATTAAGTGTTTTTTATATTTGGCTTTTTATTATAAAGCAAAAAGCCGAAGTACGAATATTTTATCGTCTTCAGCTTATCTCATAAATACAAACTAAATTATTTTAAATACAGGTCCACTTTAAATCTTTTCTTTACTTTTTACCAAACTTTCTATATAATATACCCAAAACTTACTCATTTTTGCCACATATGTGTTTATAATTTAGTGCGGGATTGCACTCATGCCAAATCATAAAAATCTTATTATAGAAATAGTCAGGAGAATATGTATGAGAGTGAAACGAATTGAATTAATAAATGAATATATCAACAAACACCAATCTGTTACCATGGAACAGCTTTGTCAGGAATTTGGTGTTTCCATTAATACCATCCGCAGAGATATTGATACCCTTTCCTCCAGGGGAAGTGTGATCAAGGTGTATGGCGGTGTTCTTGCCAATAACAACGCCCCAAACCATTCCAGTACCCTCCGGCCATTTCAGGAACGAAGCAGCCGTAACAACAATGAAAAACTGCTGATTGCAGAAAAAGCTGCCAGCTATGTCACAGAAGGAGACATCATATTCTTAGATTCCGGTACCACCACCCTGAATATGATTCCTTACTTGAAAGATATCCCAAATCTTACTGTCATCACATACAGTATTCCTGCACTGACAAAACTATTGGATTATGAATCCATTAAAGTGATTTCCCTGCCGGGTATGCTTCTGAAGGGAACCGCTTCCCTTGTGGGTTCCTGCGGTGTCACCTATCTGTCTACCTTTAATATTACAAAAGCATTTATGGCATGTACCGGGCTTTCTCTGTCCCGCCAGGTCACCAATGCCACCTTTGAGGAATATGAGATTAAGCAGGCAGCCCTTGCCCAGAGCGAAAAACATTTTCTATTGGCAGACCATGACAAATTCGACAATGCCGGAATCATGACCTATTCTGATATCAGCAGCATGGATTATATTATTACAGACACAACACCGGCTTATGCTTATATAGAATATTTCGAGGCAAATTCTATTCATTTGGATATTGTACATCCATAACAACTCTTAATTTTTGCCTTTTCGCTCCTTGTTTCCAAACTTCGTGTATTTTCCTAACCATACAAGTTCCACTGGTCCGGTGGAACCATTTCTCTGTTTAGCCACAATAATATCTGCTATTCCCGGCTTCGTAGACTCTTTGTTATAATAATCATCCCTGTAAATAAACATGATTACATCCGCATCCTGCTCAATGGCTCCGGATTCACGAAGATCAGACATAACCGGCTTGTGATCCTCACGACTGTCCACAGCACGGTTCAACTGGGAAAGTGCAATCACCGGAACATCTAATTCCCTCGCCAGTTTCTTTAAGGAACGGCTGATTTCTGATATCTCCTGCTGACGGGACTCGGAACGCCCGCTTCCGTTCATGAGCTGAAGGTAATCAATAATAATCAATCCGATATCCTGTGTCTGTTTCAGCTTACGGCATTTGGAACGAAGCTCTGCTATGGTGATACCCGGTGTATCATCAATAAACATTGGTGTAGAACCAACACGATAGGTAGAATCCATTAATTTATCCCAATCGGAATCCACAAGCTGTCCGGTACGGATTGCCTGGGAATCCACCATGGAATCCATGGCAATCAGACGGGTTGCCAGCTGTTCCTTACTCATCTCCAGACTAAATATGGCACATGGCACGCCGGATTTCATTGCTGCATTCTGTGCAATATTTAATGCAAATGCCGTCTTACCCATAGCAGGACGTGCCGCAATCAATATCAGTTCGGAGCCATGCAGACCGGTAAGCTTCTCATCCAGGTCAATAAAACCGGTAGGAACACCAGTAATCTTGCTTCCCCGCTTTGCAGATGCCTCAATGGTATCCAGTACATTTAACACAATATTCTGCATTGGAACAAACTCATCTCCGCTGTTCCGCTTTTGTACAATATCAAAAAGTGCCTTCTCTGAATCCTCTAATAAATCTGCCACTTCGCTCTTGCCGGCATAACAGGCTTCCGTTGTCTTCTCCGTAAATTTGATCATTTTACGCAATGTCGCCTTATCCTGTACAATCTGTGCGTACTGCTTGGCATGGGTAGAGGTAGGTACCACCGCAATGATATCTCCCACGTATTCCATGCTGCTGACGGAATCCGGAGCACCCATTTCCTTTAACTTGTTGCTGACTGTCAGTAAATCCACCGGTTTCCCTTCATTGTAAAGGGTTACCATCGCCTCAAACAAAAGCCCATACTGGCTGTAATAAAAATCATCCTTTGTCAGGATATCCGCAACCTCCACGATTGCATCCCGATCCATTAACATTGAGCCAATCACCGACTGTTCTGCTTCCATACTATTCGGTTGTATTCTCTTAATGACTGCCTCATCCATTTTATTTTCCCTCTACATTGACCTTTAATGTCGTAGTAACCTGTGGGTGTAATTTAATCTTTACCTCATGTGTACCAACTGTCTTAATCGCATCCTTAAGCTGAACCTTTTTCTTATCCACATCATAACCAAGCTGTGCTTTTACCTCTTCTGCAATCTCTTTGGAAGAAACAGAACCAAAACTCTTGCCGCCTTCTCCCATTTTAATTGCTACTGTAATCTCAGCCTCCTCAATCTTCTTACCCAGTTCCTTTGCCGCAGCAAGATTCTCGGCAGCAATCTTATCATCATTAGCCTTCTTAAGCTTTAAATCATTTAAGTTTTTACCGGTTGCCTCTAATGCCTGTTTTTTCTTAATCAGGACATTTCTTCCATAGCCGTCATTTACTTTGACAACATCACCTTTTTTTCCAACATTTTTAACATCTTCCAACAAAATTACTTCCATACTTATGCCTGCCTTTCTGTATTATTTAAGACCCTTTGCCTGCGCTTTGCAGCCTGCATCTGGTTATTACTAAAAATCTCCATCATCCCGCATTTTTCTTAAAAGATCACGTAGCTGCTCTTTTACATCTGCAATGGATACTCCTTCTATCTGAGCCCCCGCCACAGTTCCATGACCACCGCCGCCAAAATGCTCCATGACCACCTGGACATTTACATCATCAATGGAACGTGCACTGATATATACCACATTATCAACCTTGGTAAGCACAAAAGACGCTCTGACGTTATCCACATCCAGCAGCTCATTTGCCACCTTTGCCGCCAGTACGGTCGGACTATCCACACCCTCTGCAGGTACATCCGATATGGCAAAATTATCCATGTAAAGTTCAGCCCTTGCCACACCACCGGATAACTGCTTATAGCTGTCTATATCCGTCCGGTATGCCTTGCGGACTCTTGTCATATCCGCACCGGATTTCCGAAGGAAGGATGCCGCCTCAAAAGTCCGGACACCGGTCTTCGTCACAAAATTATCGGTATCCACCAGGATACCTGCATACATGGCATCCGCCTCTGCCGGTCTTAATTTTGGCTTATCCATACTGTACTGCAAAATCTCTGCCACCATCTCACATGCTGAAGAAGCATATGGCTCAATATAAGAAAGTGTTGCATGCTCGATAATCTCTCCGCTCTGCCTGTGATGATCGATTACCACGATATTCTTTGTATGGGCAAGCAGCTCCTCGCATTCTGTATAGGTTGGCCGGTTCACATCCACCACTACAACCACAGTATTCGGATCCACTGCCTCTAATGCCTGTTCACTGCTGAAAAACATATCCTCCGGATATACACTGCTTCCCATGAAATTATTCATTGCCGGACGGATGGAACTGGTCACCTCATTAATTACAATATGTGCCTTTTTATCCATTAAAGAAGCCAGCCGGTAAATACCAAGTGCTGCACCTAAACAGTCAATATCCGGCTTCTTATGTCCCATAATGATAACCCGGTCTTTGGTCACTAACATTTCTTTCAGGGCATGTGCCTTTACACGGGCTTTTACACGGGTATTTTTCTCAGCAGACTGGGTCTTGCCACCATAATAAATGATCTTATCCCCTTTTTTGATAACCGCCTGGTCACCACCACGTCCCAGTGCCAAATCCATTGCCATATGAGAATACTCATAGGCCGTTGTATAATTATCATCCTCCGGATTAATTCCCACTGCAATACTCAATGTAACCGGTGTCTCATTACCAATGTTAATACTTCTTACCTCATCCAGCAGAGAGAATTTGCCCTGCTGAAGCCGCTCTAAATGCTGTTGCTGGCAGACAAAAATATATTTGTCCTTTTCCAGCTTCTTGATAATGGCATCCGCGGACTGCATATATTTTGTAATCTTTCTGTCAATCAGGGCAACCAAAAGCGAACGGCGCACCTCTTCGGTGGAATCCATTGCTTCCTCATAGTTATCTATATAAATATGTCCAGCCACCAATTTTATCTTCTCTTTCTCTTCCAGTGCCTCCACCAGTTCTGTCTCATCATACAGATAAATGGCAAATAGGATATCATCTTCCTGTGCATCACCTGCAAGGTTATTGGACAAAAGACTCTGTACTTCCACACGCCGAATCTCTACACGGTAATTTCGGTCTGCCTGAAAAATGTGTACGATTCTCTGATTATCATCCTCCGGCTCCATCTGCAAAAGCTCCAGTGTAATATCTGTAAAAATATGCTGGATATGTTTCCTCATATGTTGTTTATCACTTTTGACTGTATCGTAAAATGCCTTATTACTCCACAGCACACGTCCATTGATATCCACCAGTGTATAGGGAATGGACAGTTCCTTAATCAGCTCACTCTGTACGGAACCATGGGCAAAACTAAATGCCACCAGATCCGACATGATATTGGGACGCTTCCGAAAATAGATATATCCTGCAATTCCCAAATATGCAAAAATAAATACTGTAACAACAGCACCACTGGTCACATCTATTCCATATAGGATTCCATCCATAACAACCAGCAAAATCAGCATATAAAATGGAATCTTTAAATATTTTTCAATTTCCTTTCGCAGTAAATTTTTCTCTGTCATATTAGTCTCCTTGTTGCACTCATTCCTTCCGCATGAGCGTTCACCTCGATTCCGCTTCGCTCCATCTCGGTGTTCGTTGCACTCACATAGCTTTCTTAGAAGTCCCCCGACTGCCAGCAGTCGGTGCCTTCTTACGAAAGCTGCGCTCATGCTTATCGTTCATTATATCATTTTTCGATATTTGATACAACAAAACATCTTGTGGTAACTTTGCCCTGTTGACTCAAGATTTGGGATATTACTTTTTCTCTCAAAATATATTTGCATGCCTACTCGTATATATTAAATTCCTCCGGCTCTGGCGGCGCTCCGTATTCATAAATAACCACCTTTTCATCCCAATCCATGTCATAAGCAGGAAGCTTTGCAATGCGGTAAAGTTTAAAATGTTTGTGCTTCATGTGAATACGATATTCCTCCTTTGGATAATACATCATGACAAAAATCCGCCTTGGATGTTTCTCCACACTCTCAATAATATGTGCAATCACCTGTTCAAATATATTGATTTCAAAGGGATTAAAGAAATAAAATACATTGTCCTCCGGACGCACCTCATATTCCTCGGCTTTTCCGTTTATAATCTCAATCTTTTCACTGGTATCCCGAAACCTGGTATTGTAATAAGCCCGGTTATCCAAAGCCTTCTCGTAAAGGTCTTCATCCACTTCAACCCCACAGACTTCACACTGAAACCGCTGATTCACATAGAACAAAACCCTGCCCTTTCCACAGCCAAAATCCACCAGCCGGTCATACCTTGTCATCACATCTTCCAACTCATCAAAAGCACAAATGAGCCCACTGTAACTGGTAGGCTCATATCGGAAGTAATCATCATTGTAACGATTGTTATATACAATTTCCGTACTTTCAATTCCAAGAAAATGTTCAAATTTGTCGTTTTCAAAATATTTAGGCATCTGCCCTTTTTTCTTTTTCATTCTATTTACCTTGCCCGTACCTTAAAATCCACTTCGCATTCCGATATAAAATGATAGTTGATATCCAGTGCATATCTGACCTTCACCCGTAATTCCTCCTCTGTCTCCTCAAAAAAGATTTCATGGGTTACCACATCAATCTGCACCGGTCCTGCCGGAGTATGATAAACATTTGAAGTCTTCTGATCCCGGTCAAACATCAGAAACGAGTGATTACCACCCTTTTTCATCATTTCAAAATGTCCATCATAGAACTTCACCCTGTTCTTTGTAATCGAACCCTCTCCCTCCGGCTGTTCTTCATACAACACATAATGCTTTCCATTTTTCAGATAATACGTTCCTGTCGTAACCAGCTCAATGGGTTCATCCTCTATGTCAAATTGTGTTCCGGAAATAGTAATCAATACATCCCTGGTCATATCTGTTCTCCTAAACTGCCTTCTTCATGACATCTTCTGATTCCTAATAACTCTCGATATCCACGACCTTTGTGTCGGTCACATGGCACGGCAATACACTGTCAGCAAAGGATATGAATTTATCCACACCATCACTGACATAATATTCATATTCCGATTTGTGCCGGTTGGTATTCAGAATTCCCTGTTCCGTCAACAATTCCTTCAGACTCTTTGCCGTCTCAAATGCCGGATTGACCAAATGCACACTTTCCCCCATAAAACGCTTTATGGCATTACGGATCAGAGGATAATGGGTACAGCCCAATACCAGTGCATCCACCCGGTACTCCTTCATTTCCTGCAGATATCTGGACACAATGTCATCTGTAACCCGGTCCTCTATAAGACCTTCCTCCACTAAAGGTACAAAAAGCGGACAGGCCTTACTCACTACGGTAACCTCCGGATTCAGTTCCCGGATATAGTCATTATAAATGCCGGACTTAATAGTGCTTTCAGTTCCGATAATACCCACATTTCCGGTCTTTGTCGTCTCCACTGCCATTCGGGCACCTGGCTTTACCACACCAATCACCGGAATGTCAATCTCTGCCGCAATCTCATCTAAAGCAAGGGCACTGGCGGTATTACAGGCCACTACAATTGCCTTTACATCCTTTGTCCGCAGAAAACGGACAATCTGTCTGCTATATTTTAATACTGTTTTCTTTGATTTGGAGCCGTATGGTACACGGGCAGTATCCCCAAAATACACCAGATCTTCATTGGGAAGCTGGCGCATAATCTCCCTTGCCACGGTAAGACCACCAACACCGGAATCAAAAACACCAATTGGACTATTCATAATGTTTCCTTTCTATCAGATATTCTTTCTAATATTTTCTCTCAAATGCCAGCTGAATTTGTTTCTCCACTAATTCTTCAATACTCATTCCCTTTGCCTTCCAGAGCATTGGATACATACTAATGGATGTAAAGCCCGGAAGTGTGTTGATCTCATTAAATATCACCTTATTGGTATCCTTCTCCAAGAAGAAATCCACCCTCGCCAGACCGTAACCATCCAGAGCAGAAAAGATTGCTTTAGCCGCATTGCGGATTTCTTCTGTTTTTCCCTCCGGCAGTTCCGGAGAAATCACGGTCTTAGACTCCGCATTGGTATACTTTGCATCATAATCATAAAATTCAGCCGCGGCTAAAATCTCACCTACCCCGGAAGCCTTTACATCTGCCGCACTTCCAAGAACCGCACACTCAATTTCCCTTCCAACAATATTGCGTTCCACCAAAATCTTTGTATCATGCCGGGCGGCAAGTTTTAATCCACTAATCAGTTCTTCTCTGTCATGTGCTTTGGAAACGCCCTTGGAAGAACCTGCTTTACTCGGCTTGATAAAGACCGGATAGGAAAGCTTATCTTCTACACGCTTCACAAGACAATCCATTGTAATTCCTAAATGTTCATCTTCCTGTGCCTTAACAGCATTTTCTACTTCAACAGCACGAACCAGCACATAATCCGCCTGGTTGATGTTAAGATCATCAACAATGATCTTGGTATATACTTTATCCATTCCTGTGGCAGAAGCCAGAACGCCACAGCCCACATAAGGAATCTTTGCCATTTCAAATAATCCCTGAATGGTTCCGTCCTCACCATACATACCATGAAGAACCGGAAAGATTACATCAATCTTTTTTGTGGTGATTCCTTCTTTACCGGATAAAATGATTTCTTTCTTTGTTGCATCTGGCGAAAGAACAGCAGCAGTTGTGGAGTCCACCCAGCTTCCATCTTCGATACTTTGCAGGGAATCTGCCAAAAGCCAGTGTCCCTCCTTTGTGATTCCAATCAATGTAATATCATATGTATCTGCATGGATTGCCCCGGCAATGGTCTGTACCGAAATACAGGAAATATCATGCTCAGAAGACTGTCCTCCAAAAATCACTGCAATATTTAACTTACTCATACGCTGCTCCTTTCCATGTGCAATTGCCTTTATAATAATGTACTGATTTCTTCAAAATCAATATACAAATCTTCGTAGATGCCTACCTTTATCTTATCCGAAAAACTGAATGTCTGCATGTGGAATTCTTCCTCAAAATGATACACAACAACCTGCTCCTTTATCGGGTTAACAATCCAGTATTCCTTCGCCCCGTATTTCTTATATAAACCAAGTTTGGTAACATAATCTCTTGTAACACTGCCGGGAGACACTACCTCAATAACCAGCTCTGGTGCTCCGTTACAACGTTTTCCATCCAGTTTATCTTCATCACATATTACCATTACATCCGGCTGAAGATTTGTTGGATGTAAATTATCTGCCTTTAGCCGTACATCAAATGGTGCCATAAGCACTCTGCATTTCCCTTCATTTTTACGGATATACTCTCTTATCAAAGCAAATAATTCTCCCACCAGTATCTGATGTGTCTGTGTCGGAGAAATCATCTCAAACACTTCCCCTTCAATCAGTTCTACACGAACATCCTCTGGTAGTTCCTCATATTCTTCTAGTGTCATGGTTTTCACATGTTCGTATTCCTTCATGAATGATAATCCTTCTTCCATAATTTGTTCCATCCTTTCCTAAGTATATCAAAATCCACTCTGAAAAACAATGTGCAAAACATTGTTTCCCATAAGTAATAAATATGCAGCTGTATACCAGGGAAATTCTTATACGAAAGATATAAAAAAGATATTCTGTGTGACATTAATTATAGAATATCCTTATGCAGCAGTCAACTCAAAAAATATAATAAAAAAACCACAAAAAAAGGAACCTGCCGGATTAATTCCAGCACAGTTCCATAACCTTGGGCAGTTCATGAAAGGCCTGAATCGCCAAAACTTCCTGTTCCACCGTTCCAAATCCATATGCGGCATGAATGAAATCCACTCCTGCCTCCATACTCGCTTCGTAATCTCCCTGGATATCACCCACATACACTGCTTTTGTCAGATGATTCCGGCTGACCACATTTCGAATATTATCACCCTTTTTCAAACCATTATTCCCATAACATTCCATATCCTCAAAATAACTTTCATACCCATAATGCTCTAAAAAAGCTTCAATATAACCACTCTGACAGTTGCTTACAATGTATAAATGATATTTCTTTTGTAAAGATTTTAATGTGTCCTCCAGGTCCGGATATAATGTTCCGCCATGCTGCCGCAGATAGTCATTCTCCGCCATGCAGCATTGTTCAAGAAGTTTCATTCTTTTGTCTTTTGGAAGTTCCGGAAAAAGTGCCTCTGCAAGCTTATCCATAGTCTTTCCCATAACACTCTGTATCTCTTGCTCTGTGATAATCCTCTCCGGTGTATATTCCCTTGCAATCACCTGATTCCAGCTCGCCGCTACTCCGCTCGCGGAATCCCACAAAGTACCGTCCATATCAAAAATAATGCCTTGTTTTTCCATAGGGTTGTCCTGTCTTTCCTCCAGTGTTAAATTACAATCTCCGACTTTACCTTATTCTCTTCCACTGCATCCAGTTTCATACGAATCTGCTGCATAATGGTATCCGTCTCCGCAATGCGGTCTGCACAGGAATGCAGTTCTTCTGCAATTATCTCCTCATCTTTTGGATCAATGTCTTTTTTGTATTTGAGTTCATGGTCCAGACTTGCCCAGAAATCCATGGCAATGGTCCGGATTTGAATCTCGACCCGCATTGGCGTCTTTCCCTTGGAGAAAAATACCGGTATCTCTACAATCATGTGATAGCTCCGGTATCCATTTGGTTTGGGATACTTGATATAATCCTTTATCTTAATCAGCTTTAAATCGTCCTGCATGGCAAGCATTGCAGCAATGGTATAAATATCATCAATAAATTCACATATGATCCGCACACCCGCCACATCCGACAAATTTGCCATAATGGATTCCACAGTAAAAGGAAGACCCTTTTTATATAATTTCTGCGCAATGCTTTCCGGTTTCTTCACCCTGGAAGAAATACTGCTGATGGGATTGCGATGATACCTCACAGACATCTCATCATTTAATACCTCTGCCTTTGTCCGTACTTCTCTGATTGCACAGGCATACATCATCTCCATTTCCTGAAATGCCTGGGAATGCTGCATTAATATCCTTAATTCTTCCATGATATCCCCATTCAAAACCGGTAATTCTTCCTCTTTCTCCCGGAGACTGGGGAGCATAACCACGTCTTGTTCTTCCATAATCTCGTACCTTCCATCTATTGATATTCTCTATTATTATCTGTCATATACTTTATATTTTTGATAGTATACCATAAGAATATTAAAGAAGTATGAACAAAATAAAAAACCTTGTTTTTTAAATCAGAAGAAGATAGATACCACTAACCACAGATACCTTTAAAACCCATATATTCCTTGACTTTTTCTACCATATTTTATACAATTTACTTTAGTTAATAAAAGCGTTAAAGTTTTACATTTTAAAGTAAGACAGCAATGGCTATACCAACAAATTATAAGCGTAACAAAGGAGAAGGATTATGCCAATTACTGAGATATTGGAGCACAATGCCCGGGAATATCCAGATGATATATGTCTGGTGGAGATTAACCCGGAAGTAAAAGAAGTTCGCCGCGTCACATGGAAGGAATATGAATTAATGGAGCCGAATCCCACCACGCATTACAGACGGGAGATCACCTGGCACGTTATGAACGAGAAAGCAAACCGCTTTGCCAATCTGCTTTTAAGCCGTGGCATTAAGAAAGGAGATAAAATCGGCATTCTTTTAATGAACTGCCTGGAATGGCTTCCTATTTATTTTGGAATATTGAAAACCGGAGCTTTAGCAGTACCTCTTAATTTCCGCTATGCACCGGATGAGATTGAATACTGTGTAAAGCTTGCTGATGTGGATATTCTGGTATTCGGACCGGAATTCATCGGACGTGTGGAAGAAATTGCTGACAATATCAGTAAAAACCGTCTGTTATTTTACGTTGGAGACAACTGTCCAACCTTTGCAGAGGATTATACCTCCATGACTGTAAACTGCTCTTCCCTGTCACCGGACATCAAGCTGACCGATGAAGACGATGCCGCCATATATTTTTCCTCTGGAACCACTGGTTTTCCAAAGGCAATCTTACATAACCATGAAAGCCTGATGCATTCCTGCAAAGTAGAGCAGAACCACCACGGACAGACAAAGGACGACGTATTCTTGTGTATCCCGCCGCTTTACCACACCGGAGCAAAAATGCACTGGTTTGGCAGCCTTCTTTCCGGCAGCAAGGCAGTCCTTTTAAAAGGAACCAAGCCGGAATATATTCTGGATGCTGTATCCAAAGAAAAATGTACCATCGTCTGGCTGTTAGTACCTTGGGCACAGGACATCCTGGAAGCAATCGAAAGCGGACGCGTTCAATTGGAGGACTATGAATTAGACCAATGGCGTTTGATGCATATCGGTGCACAGCCGGTTCCTCCAAGCCTTATCAAGAAATGGAAAGAATACTTCCCACATCACCAGTATGATACCAACTATGGTCTGAGCGAATCCATTGGACCGGGATGTGTTCATCTTGGTGTTGAGAACATTCACAAAGTGGGTGCCATCGGCAAAGCCGGTTACGGCTGGGAAGTCAAGATTGTAGATGAAAATGGAAATACTGTTAACCGCGGTGATGTAGGAGAACTCTGTGTCAAGGGACCGGGTGTCATGACCTGCTATTACCATGACAAGAAGGCCACTGATGAAGTCTTAAAGGACGGCTGGTTATTTACCGGAGATATGGCACAGGAAGATGAGGACGGCTTCATTTTCCTGGTTGACCGCAAGAAAGATGTTATCATCAGTGGTGGAGAAAATATCTATCCTGTACAGATTGAGGACTTTATCCGTACCCACAACGCTGTACATGATGTGGCCGTCATCGGTCTCCCTGATAAACGTCTCGGTGAAATCACCTGTGCCGTTATTGAAACAAAAGAGAACCAGATTCTCACAGAGGAAGATATCAACGAGCTTTGCATGAAACTTCCACGTTACAAAAGACCTCGTAAGATTATCTTTGCAGATATACCACGCAACCCAACCGGTAAGATTGAAAAGCCAAAGCTTCGGGAAATGTATGCCGGTGGAAGTGTTGTAGATGCACAGAATCACGGTTGATTTTAATAATTCTTATACATAAAAAAGATGAGATTATCATATCAGATAACCTCATCTTTTTATTGTTTTTATTTCTTCTTTAACTTGCTCATGCTTGGGAACTGCTGGATTCCATAACGCTTCTTAGATGCACTTTGGAATGCGGTTTTATACTTTGTATATTCTTTCTTCGGTACATAAACCGTTCCCTTCTTATAATTCATTTGATCCAGGATACAATTATTTGCCATCTCCGGCAGCTTACCCTTAAACTGTACATAGGTAAGTTTACTGGCATGTGCAAAGGCACAAGGATCAATCCGCTTTACAGAAGCCGGAATAATTAATTTCTTCATTTTGACATTTCCTGCTCCAGCATATTCCGTAACTCTTGTTACTGATTTTGGAATGGTTACAGTTCCCTGCATATTTGTCATGGAGTATAATGTCTTTCCATTCTTTGACAGGATCATTTTTGCTAAGTTACCGCTCTTACCAGCTACTTTAAAATACTTATTCTTCTTGTCAACTGTAAATTTCGTTAATTTCCGCAATCCAATGAATGAAGTATTTCCAATCTCCTGCACATTTTTACCGATCTTAATTGTCTGAATCTTACTGTTTCTCATAAATGCACCTGGAGCAATAGCAGTTACTTTATAAGTCTTGCCATTTGCCTTGATTGTATCCGGTATCACGATATTTTTCTTTTTGGTGTTATAGTTGGTCTTCCATGAAGATACCCGGCAGGTGTTCTCGCCTGTAATCTCGTAATTCAATCCCTTATAGTCCACCAAAGTACCGTACTCTTCTTTCTTGGTTGCACCAGTTACTTTAATATATACTGTGTAATCCGTGTATGAGTCATCCTGTCCCTTTACAATAATGTGAACAAGGGAGTTCTTATATGTGGTACTTCTACCAATGGCACGAACGGTTCCGTCTTTATCAATCGCCAATACCGTATGTGCACAGCAATGGTAAATGATTTCTTTTGCATTTTTTCTTACATCATCCGGAATATAATCCTGTAAATTCATAGAACCACCATTCATCTCAACGGAAATGGTTGGAGTAACACCCTCCTGGGCACGGTTAATGGTTACCGTATAGGTAATCTTGTCACCCGTAGAAGATTCCGTTGTTACCCGGACAACTGTTGGAGTCTCAGAAGACAATCCGGTTGCAGTAAATGATTTTCCATCTGCTGATGTACTGACATCTGCCGGTCCACTTACTTTGGTAATCTCTGTAATCTTTGTGCCCGGATCTTTTGTCTCCGGTATAAATGTATAATCTGTTGTATTATATGGCACCGTAATATCAATGGTCTTCTCTGTTCCATTGTCATTAATCTTAATATCTGCAGGTGTACCAACGCCATCTCCGGTCTTAACCGTAATATCTGTAATGGATGGATCCTTTGTGTCTGCTTTCTTATCCTGGGAAATAGTATAATGGTATTTTACTTCATTTCCATCCGGATCTTTGACTGTATAAACAATCTCTTTTGTTTGATCTGTTGTAACGCCTGTTACAGTATAAGCACCGTTTGGCTGTGTTGTCACCACACTGCCATCCACCGTCACAGAAGTAATTGTATCACCATCATTAATGGTTGGTGTCATAGTTACCTCACTGGTTCCATTTGGCAAAGTAACCGTATAATATTTGTCTGTATTTGTTGAGGTCTTACCGGTATCTGCCTCAGGTCCCTTAATCTGGCTTGTAATAGTACTGTCCGGACCTGTTGGTGTTACCGTAACATCTGTGCCTGTCTGTCTTGTAATCGTATACCGGTAAATGCATGTACTTCCATCCTGAGCTTTCACTTTAATGGAAATCACATTATCGGTTCCTGCCTTCAAATTCTCTAACTTGATTGTCGCATCTGTAGTTCCTACATTACTACTATCTGCAAGTGTTGTACCAGGCACCAGACTATCCTTTTTGATACCATTTGTTCCATAAGATGTATCAAAACTTGAAGTTATTTCCTCAACTTCCGGTGTCAATGTAATAGAAGTATTCTTATACGGAACAGTTACCGTAATATCCTTTACCTTCTGTGTTGTTCCATCAATTGTTACGTCCTTTACAGGCTCAGAAGAATCAATTACCGGATCATCGGATGTATCACCCGGTGTAGGATCCTGGACACCGGTTGTAATATTGGTATTGCTATTGGCTGCTTCTTTTGTAATTGTATAATGATAATTCACTATAGAATTATCAGCCAGTTTAATCGTATAAACAACTGTCCGATCTGTACCGGAAACAATATCTTCCACCGTATATTTTCCATCTGCCGGTATCGGCAAAATCTCCGTACTATCTTCTACTATTTTGGTAATTGTTGCCCCAGTCGGAAGACTTGGAACCAATAACAAATCATCCATTGTGGATGGGATTGTAATTACTTTATAAATATCTGTAGCCGTGTCCGGATTTTCAGTATCCGGATTCTCTTCAATATCTGTATTTGACCCCGTCGGATCAACCGGTGTAATGCTAACTTCATCTTCCCTTACAATTGTATACTGATAGATTATAGAAGACTTGCCATCCTCAGAATCCACTTTGACAGAAATAACTGTATCTGTCTCTGCAGATAAATTACTTACTGTAAGATATGGTTTTGTACCATCATCTAATTCATTCGTAACAGATACCCCGCTCGGTAATGTTTCTTCTTTATAGCCATCTCCATCATATGTCAGATCAATTGTTGCACCATTGATAGGTGTCGGATAAATGGTAAGTTCACTCTGATCGGCTGGGACTGTGATTGTAACCTTCTGTGTTGTTGTTGTACCGATTGTTTCTTTAATCCCTTCGTCTACCTTTGGAATACCCGGAGTAGAAGGATCCGGATCCTCCACACTTGGTGTTGCATCCGCACCAGCATTACGTGTAATAATATATGTATAAGTCGAGATTGCGTTGTTTGTGGTATCCTTCACTGTATACTTTATTGTTACTTTACCAGCTTCACTCGGCTCAACACCTGTCACTTCAACAACTCCTCCTGCCGGAATTGAAGCAAAAGCTGTACCATTCCTTGTAATAGACTCAATTGTTACATTATTCATAGTCGGTGTTAATGTTACAGAATCTACATTGGAGTCCAATGTAATGTTATACACATAGTTATTTCCTTCACTGGCAGCTGTGTCCTTGGTTGGACCAGCAACTCCCGCTGGATTCGTTTCATTACTTGCGGCAACATTAAAGGAACCGCTTGCTGCTTCATCTGCCCTGATAATTTTATAATCCGGGGTTGTGTTGGAATCTGTTTTAATTTCCTCTGGTGCCTCTCCTTCAACATGTGTTGTATACGGACTATATTCAATAATATAACCCTCTATTCCATAAGGAGAACTCAATCCTGTTACATATGGGCTATAGTCATTCCAGTTTGCTTCTGAGTTGAAACCATACTCTAATGCATATTCCTGACTATGCGTCTCAGATGTACCGCCATAATTTGTATAATTACAATTCGGTTCCAAACTGGATGTACTATTCCAACAATTATATACCTCTTCTCCCTCTGAATTCATTACAGCCTCACCATTAGCTCCGCTTGTTTCAACCTTCCAGAATGACATCCCTGCTTCCGGACCACACATCCACTGCCATAATCTGGCAACACTGTCCGAATAACGTGTTCCCGGATCCAATACACCATCTGTTACAGAAACTGTATCATACTTCATTGTATTATCTAATGTTCTGGCTCCACCTATCCAAGCTCTAAGTTCCCCACCAAGATTCTTAAAAATATAAAACTGTTCATCTGCACTTGTTATAGTTGCAAGATATCCCCGCATACCATCAAATTTATTTGCATCAGACTTTGCCTGATTATATGCATAATACCATGATGGTTTTGTACTATCTTTCACATACTTATAATAATGAATCACTCCATCTATGGCCATTGCAGTCATATCATCCTCTAGCTTTACCTGGTTACCCAGAACCGTAACTTTTTGTTCTTTGGCGACATCCACTCCATTACGATAAAATGTCAGATTCCGGAGAAAGTTTTGAATCTTCTCATTTGTTATACTACCTGTTAGTTCATCTGTTCTCTCAACTACAGTTATAGAGGAATATTTTCCATTTTTTACAATACTTGTAGTTGCTTCACTTGTACCACTTTCCTGGGAAATACCGGTAATAGTTACTCCACTACCACCCAAATCCACTTCAATACCTGGTACAAAATATCCCCCGTCACTTACAGAAAGACAGAATATTTTCTGTCCATTAGAGGAAAAATTAGCAGTAGCATTTGGGAACCTGTAAGATGTCTTTTCTGCATCAACCCACTGTATACTTCCTAAAGTGATTGCAGCGGATGTATCTGCTTTAACCTCTTTTACTGGTATCAAACCTATTATCATTACAAGGGACAACATAAATGCTACCATTCTTTTCGTTTGTTTCATATTACATTCTCCTTTCTTATATAATAATTTTTCTACTTCTTTCTATACCACAAATGCAAAATAGCAATTGATATATAATATATCGTCTTTTCCAGCTCATCCTTATACCTTGTTTTGATATTTCAATTCTATAAAATCAAAAACATTTTTTAAGATACAAAGGGACTATCCCATATAAAACATTATTTTTTTGAAAAAGAAAAATCATTGTCTTAATGTGATAGCCCTTATTGCACTATTTTACTGATATAAAATTATTCCCCAGTAGTTTCAACTACCTCTTCTTCTGTGATTTCTTCTGACTCCGCAGTTTCCTCTGTCCCAACTACAGATTCCACATCGCTTGCATCGACAGTATCACTTTCCTCATCGCCAAGTTCAGAGAATTCCAAATCTACATCATCAAAGTTGATGGTTTCGATTTCACTGTTTAACTTAACATTGCGGTAACGCTTCATACCGGTACCTGCCGGAATCAGCTTACCAATCAATACATTCTCTTTCAGACCAATCAGCGGATCAACCTTACCCTTGATTGCTGCTTCCGTAAGAACCTTTGTGGTCTCCTGGAAGGAAGCTGCTGATAAGAAGGAATTGGTAGCAAGAGATGCCTTCGTAATACCAAGCATAACCTGAGTTCCCTGTGCAGGCTCTTTTCCCTCTTCCTCTAAACGCTCATTTGTCTCAACGAACTCTAATACATCTACCAATGTACCTGGTAAATATTCTGTATCACCACTCTGCTCTACTTTAATCTTCTTAAGCATCTGGCGGACAATAACCTCGATATGCTTATCGTTGATATCAACACCCTGCAGACGGTAAACCTTCTGTACTTCACGAATCATATAATCCTGTACAGCACGGACACCCTTAATCTTAAGGATATCATGTGGGTTAACAGAACCAATGGTAATCTCATCACCGGCCTCAACTATCTGATCATCAAATACCTTGATTCTGGAATCATACGGAATCAGATAGGCTTTTGACTCACCGGTTTCTTCATTGGTAACAACAACCTCACGTTTTTTCTTTGTATCACGAATCTGCACCTTACCACCAAACTCCGTGATAATTGCAAGACCCTTTGGCTTACGAGCCTCGAACAACTCCTCCACACGAGGAAGACCCTGTGTGATATCATCACCGGCAACACCACCAGTATGGAAAGTTCTCATGGTAAGCTGTGTACCCGGCTCACCGATGGACTGTGCAGCAATAATACCAACAGCCTCACCAACCTGTACTGCCTGACCGGTTGCCATATTTGCACCATAACATTTTGCACAAATTCCAATGCGGGACTTACAGTTCAAAATATTACGGATCTTTAATCTCTTGATTTCATTTCCATCTGCATCCACACCTACAGTCACAATTCTCTCTGCACGCTTCGGTGTAATCATATGATTTGCTTTTACAATCAAATTACCATCTTTATCATATACAGACTCTGCTGCATAACGTCCGGTAATTCTCTCCTGGAAGCTCTCAATCAACTCTTTTCCTTCCATAAATGCTTCTACATAAGCACCTGGAATCTCTCCTGTACCCTCACAGCAGTCTACCTCACGGATAATCAAATCCTGGGATACATCTACCAGACGACGGGTCAGGTAACCGGAGTCTGCTGTACGAAGTGCCGTATCAGAAAGACCTTTACGGGCACCATGGGCAGAAATGAAATACTCCAATACGTCCAGACCTTCACGGAAGTTTGACTTGATTGGAAGTTCGATGGTACGACCTGTTGTATCTGCCATCAGACCACGCATACCTGCCAGCTGCTTAATCTGCTGGTTAGAACCACGGGCTCCGGACTCTGCCATCATCTTGATATTATTATAGGTATCAAGACCATCTAACAGTGCCTTTGTAAGCTTCTTATCAGCAGCCTCCCATGTTCTTACAACAGCGGCATAACGCTCTTCCTCTGTTACAAATCCCATCTTAAACTTCTCTGTGATCAACTCTACTGTCTTCTGTGCATCTGCAAGAATTTCTTTCTTGGCAGCAGGGACAGTCATATCGGAAATGGATACCGTAAGTGCACCCTTAGTAGAATATTTGTAACCAATACTCTTAATATCATCCAATACTTCTGCGGTCTTGGTTGCGCCATGGGTGTTAATACATTTATCCAAAATACCCTTAAGCTGTTTCTTACCAACAAGATAATCAATCTCTAAAACAAGTTCATTTCCTGGAATAGAACGATCTACAATTCCCAAATCCTGTGGAATAATCTCATTAAACAAGATTCTACCCAGAGTGGACTCAATAATGGTAGAACCCTCTGTTCCATCCGGAAGTGTACCACGCATTCTGACTTTAATCTTGGCATGTAAGGTAATCTCTCCATTCTCATAAGCAAGAATTGCTTCATTCTTAGACTTGAAAATCTTACCTTCGCCCTTATCACCCGGCTTATCAATGGTCAGATAGTAAATACCAAGTACCATATCCTGTGAAGGAACGGCAACCGGAGCACCATCTGATGGCTTTAACAGGTTGTTCGGTGAGAGAAGTAAAAATCTACACTCAGCCTGTGCCTCAACGGAAAGTGGAAGATGGACAGCCATCTGGTCACCATCGAAATCCGCATTGTAAGCGGTACAAACCAGTGGATGAAGCTTAATTGCTTTACCCTCTACCAGAATAGGCTCAAATGCCTGAATACCCAATCTGTGAAGTGTCGGAGCACGGTTTAACATTACCGGATGTTCTTTGATAACATCCTCTAATACATCCCATACCTCTGTCTCTAACTTCTCAACCATCTTCTTAGCAGACTTAACATTGTGTGCTAATTTTCTGGATACCAACTCTTTCATAACAAATGGCTTAAATAACTCAATTGCCATTTCTTTTGGCAGACCGCACTGATAAATCTTAAGTTCCGGTCCTACAACGATAACGGAACGTCCAGAGTAGTCAACACGCTTTCCAAGTAAGTTCTGACGGAAACGTCCCTGCTTACCCTTTAACATATCGGACAATGACTTTAATGCTCTGTTTCCAGGTCCGGTTACAGGACGGCCACGACGACCATTATCAATTAATGCATCAACAGCTTCCTGAAGCATACGCTTTTCGTTGCGGACAATAATATCCGGAGCACCTAACTCCAGCAAACGGTTCAAACGGTTATTACGGTTAATGATTCTTCTGTACAGATCATTTAAATCAGAGGTTGCAAAACGTCCACCGTCTAACTGTACCATCGGACGAATATCCGGTGGAATAACCGGTACTGCATCCAGAATCATCCATTCCGGCTTATTATCAGAACCTCTAAATGCCTCAATCACCTCTAATCTTTTAATAATCTTAGCACGTTTCTGTCCGGTTGCATCTTTTAATGCTGCACGTAATTCCGCAGATTCTTCCTCCAGGTCAATCGCCTGCAGTAATTCTTTCACTGCTTCTGCACCCATTCCAACACGGAACTTACCATAGCCGAATTCTTCCTCTGCATCTCTGTATTCTTTCTCGGTCAATACCTGTTTATAAGCAAGACTTGTTTCACCTGGATCTAATACAATATAGGAAGCAAAGTACAATACTTTCTCCAGGGTTCTCGGTGAAATATCAAGAATAAGTCCCATTCTGCTTGGGATACCCTTGAAGTACCAGATATGGGAAACCGGAGCAGCAAGCTCGATATGACCCATTCTTTCACGTCTTACATTGGCCTTTGTTACTTCAACGCCACAACGGTCACAGACAACTCCCTTATAACGGATCTTTTTGTACTTACCACAATGACACTCCCAGTCTTTGCTTGGTCCAAAAATTCTCTCACAGAACAAACCATCTCTTTCCGGTTTCAAAGTTCTGTAATTGATTGTCTCAGGCTTCTTAACCTCGCCTCTTGACCACTCTCTAATTTTCTCCGGAGAAGCAAGACCAATCTTAATCGCATCAAAATTCATCTGTTGTTCTGTTTCCTGATTATTAATAGCTGACATCTATCTTTGCTCTCCTTCCATTACTCTTCATAATTATCGTCATAGCTATCATCGTAGCTTTCCACGCCGCCATCTTCCAATTCGAAGGCTTCGTCATTCTCATCTACTCCGCTATAACCATGTTCTTTCATCTCAGACTCTTCCTGATTGTAATCCATATCACCAAAATGTCTGATATCATCATTGCCATAGTCAACGCTTTCGCCGATTTCTACTTCTGTATTGTCGTCTCTCAGCACTCTGACATCTAATGCTAATGACTGGAACTCTTTTAACAATACCTTAAAGGACTCAGGAATTCCCGGTTCTGGAATATTGTCACCCTTAATGATTGCCTCATATGTCTTAACACGTCCTACCACATCATCGGACTTAACGGTCAGGATTTCCTGCAGGGTATAAGAAGCACCATATGCCTCCAATGCCCAAACCTCCATCTCACCGAAACGCTGACCACCAAACTGTGCTTTACCACCTAATGGCTGCTGCGTTACCAAAGAGTATGGACCAGTGGAACGTGCATGAATCTTATCATCAACCAAATGGTGCAGTTTCAGATAGTGCATGAATCCGATGGTTACAGGAGAATCAAACTCCTCACCGGTTCTACCATCACGAAGTCTTACCTTACCTGTCCGGTTAATTGGAACACCTTTCCACTCTTCTCTATGGTCACGGTTCTCATAAAGATAATCCATAACCTCGTCTGCTACCTGAGGTCTCCATTTCTTATCGAACTCTTCCCATTCTGTATTGACATAATCATTTGCCATTTCAAGGGTTTCCATGATGTCTTCCTCGTTGGCACCATCAAATACAGGAGTGGAAATCTTAAAGCCCAATGCCTTTGCTGCAAGTCCTAAATGCACCTCTAATACCTGTCCGATATTCATACGGGAAGGTACACCTAACGGATTCAACACAATATCAAGCGGACGTCCATTTGGTAAGAACGGCATATCCTCCACCGGAAGGATACGGGAAATAACACCCTTATTACCATGACGACCAGCCATCTTATCACCAACACTGATTTTTCTCTTCTGTGCAATATATACGCGGACAGATTTGTTTACACCTGGTGGAAGTTCATCGCCTGCTTCTCTTGTAAATACCTTGGTATCCATAACAATACCAAATGCACCATGTGGTACACGTAAAGAGGTATCTCTTACTTCTCTTGCCTTCTCACCAAAGATGGCACGCAGTAATCTCTCCTCTGCAGTAAGCTCTGTCTCTCCCTTAGGAGTAACCTTACCTACCAGAATGTCACCGGCACGAACCTCGGCACCAATACGGATAATACCATTCTCATCCAGATCCTTTAATACATCCGGACCAAGTCCTGCCAGATCTCTTGTTATCTCTTCAGAACCAAGCTTTGTATCTCTTGCCTCTGCCTCGTATTCTTCAATATGAACGGAGGTGTATACATCCTCCTGTACTAATCTTTCACTTAATAATACCGCATCCTCGTAGTTATAACCTTCCCAAGTCATAAATCCGATCAATGGGTTCTTACCAAGAGCAATCTCACCGCCGGAAGTAGATGCACCATCTGCAATTACTTCTCCTGCCTTTACCTTATCGCCTTTTACTACGATTGGTCTCTGGTTCATACAGTTACCCTGATTGCTTCTTGCAAACTTGATAACATGGTAAGTATCCTTTGTGCCGTCATCGCATTTAATGACAATTTCCTTGCTGGTGGATTTCTCAACAATACCATCATGCTTTGCCACAATACAAACACCGGAATCCACGGCTGCCTTTGCTTCCATACCGGTACCTACAATCGGTGCCTCTGTCTTAAGAAGCGGTACTGCCTGACGCTGCATGTTGGAACCCATGAGGGCACGGTTTGCATCGTCATTTTCCAGGAACGGAATCATGGAAGTTGCCACAGAGAATACCATCTTAGGGGATACGTCCATCAAGTCCACTCTGTTCCGGTCAAACTCTGCCGTCTCTTCTCTGTAACGTCCTGCAATGTGGGCATTTACAAAAGTTCCATCCGGATTGATTGGCTCATTTGCCTGTGCAACAACATAATTATCTTCCTCATCTGCTGTCAGATAAATAACCTCGTCTGTTACGATTGGATTATCCGGATCCGTCTTATCCAGTTTACGATAAGGTGCCTCCACAAATCCATATTCATTAATTCTTGCATAGGTTGCAAGAGAGTTGATCAAACCGATGTTCGGACCTTCCGGAGTCTCAATCGGACACATTCTACCGTAATGAGTATAGTGTACATCTCGAACCTCGAATCCGGCTCTGTCACGGGAAAGACCGCCCGGTCCTAATGCGGATAAACGTCTCTTGTGTGTCAGTTCAGAAAGCGGGTTATTCTGATCCATAAACTGGGATAACTGGGAACTTCCGAAGAATTCCTTTACTGCTGCAGTTACCGGCTTAATGTTGATCAGGGACTGCGGGGAAATGGTCTCAATATCCTGGGTTGACATTCTTTCACGTACCACTCTCTCTAATCTGGAAAGACCGATACGATACTGGTTCTGTAACAACTCACCCACCGCTCTGATACGACGGTTTCCTAAATGGTCGATATCATCATCTGTACCAATTCCATACTCTAAATGGATATTGTAGCTGATCGATGCCAGGATATCTTCCTTTGTAATATGCTTAGGAATCAAATCATGGATGTCTCTCTTGATTGCTCTCTTTAATTCCTCTTCATCCTGATATTCCTCTAATAACTGTGCTAAAACAGGGTAAAATACATCTTCGGTTACACCTAATTCCTTTGTGTCGAAATCAACATACTCATTGATATCAACCATCATATTAGAAAGTACCTTGACATTACGTGTCTCCGTCTGAATCATAACATAAGGAACAGCTGCATTCTGAAGCTTTGTTGCACTCTCTCTTGTAAGCTTGTCTCCTGCCTTTGCAAGAATCTCACCAGTATTTGGATTAACAACATCCTCTGCCAGTATATGTCCTGCAATACGATTCTTAAATGCAAGCTTTTTATTAAATTTGTAACGTCCTACCTTTGCAAGGTCGTAACGTCTTGGGTCAAAGAACATTGCGTTGATGAGACTTTCTGCACTTTCTACTGCTAAAGGCTCACCCGGACGAATCTTTTTATAGAGTTCAAGCAGACCATCCTCATAATTGTTGGATGGATCCTTCTCGATACTTGCTAAAATCTTTGGCTCATCACCAAACAATTCACGAATCTCTTCATTGGTTCCAATACCTAATGAACGAATGAGTACGGTAATTGGCACCTTTCTTGTTCTATCTACACGTACGTAAAAAACGTCATTCGAATCTGTTTCGTACTCTAACCACGCACCACGGTTCGGAATTACGGTACAGGAATATAACGTCTTACCTAACTTATCATGTCCGATTGCATAATAAATACCAGGGGAACGCACCAGCTGACTTACGATAACACGTTCTGCACCATTGATTACAAAGGTACCTGTTTCCGTCATCAACGGTAAATCACCCATAAAGATATCATGCTGGTTGATCTCATCTGTTTCCTTATTATGAAGACGTACATTCACTTTCAAAGGAGCTGCATATGTTGCATCTCTTTCCTTACATTCCTCAATTGAGTACTTGACATCATCCTCACACAGCTGGAAATCTACGAATTCCAGACTTAACTGACCACTGTAATCTGTGATTGGAGAAATGTCTTCGAACACTTCTTTAAGTCCTGCATTTAAGAACCACTGATATGAGTCTTTCTGTACTTCGATCAAATTCGGCATCTCAAGTACTTCCTTTTGTCTGGAATAACTCATTCTGATTCCTTTTCCCGCTTTCACAGGACTGATTCTGCTCTTTTCCATTGACGTTTTCACCCCTTGAATATTATTATTCATAACCATCCGGCAATTTGAGCTCATTCTGCTGAATCGTTACGTTTTTTCAATGCTTTTGGCATATCAAACGCATTATTGCGGACACCTACCCACAATAATGACATTTTAATATTCTATCACTGGGAAATTCAAGTGTCAACCAGAAATTTCATGTTTTTTTAAATTAATTTTGGGAACAATATATGTTGTATATTTAATAAGAAGAAATCGCTATATATTGATTGTCAAATCTCCATCATTTTGTAAAATCCAAAAGGAGGTTTATAATTTTATCACACCTCGCCTGCCGGCTCGTTGTCGCGACCTTCGTCAGATAAAAGTGCTGACGCACTTTTCCAAGATAACAAAAAAGCACAGTCTGGAATGCAAGCATTCCATTCTGTACTTCTTTGTCATCTGAACAAAAGCACTTCGTGCTTTTGCCTGGCTCACTATTTCAATGTAACCTTAGCGCCTTCAGCCTCTAACTTAGCCTTAATATCCTCAGCCTCTGCCTTAGAAGCACCCTCTTTAACAATCTTAGGAGCTCCGTCAACAACTTCCTTAGCTTCCTTAAGACCTAAACCAGTTACCTCACGAACAACCTTGATAACCTTAACCTTAGCTTCACCAACTTCTGTTAACTCTACATCAAACTCGTCCTTCTCAGCTGCTGCTTCGCCGCCTGCTGCACCACCTGCTGCTACAACTGCAACACCTGCTGCTGCAGATACACCAAACTCTTCCTCACAAGCCTTAACTAATTCATTTAACTCTAAAACGCTTAACTTCTTGATCTCTTCGATAAATTCCTGAGTAGTCATTATTCTAATTCCTCCATTATTAAATATTTGATGTTATCATCATTTCTTATTTATGTGTGCCTGTTACATTGGCACCTGTCGCTGATTCATAGAATCTTATGCTGCTTTAAGCAGCATTTGCAAGGTCATAAATCTTATGCCTCTGCTGCACCGTCCTGCTGCTCTGCAATCTGCTTGATAACTCTTGCAAAGTTGGCAATTGGTGACTGGATACTTCCAAGGAACTTGGAAAGTAACTCTTCTCTTGAAGGGATGCTGGAAATTGCTTTAATACCAGCCTGATCATAGTAGGTTCCCTCAACCACACCAGACTTGATCTCCAATGCTTCTGCTTCCTTTGCAAACTTTGCAAGGATTCTTGCAGGAGCAGTTGCGTCTGTCTTTGAGATAGCGATTGCGTTAGGGCCTTCCAAATCATCCTTCAAAGACTCGAACTCTGTACCTTCAATAGCAAAACGTACCATTGTGTTCTTATACACTTTGTAGATAACACCAGCTTCTCTTAACTCCTTACGAAGTCTGGTATCCTGCTCTACAGTAAGACCACGATAGTCAACGATTACTGCTGACTGTGCATCCTGAAGCTGAGCCTTAATCTCCTCAACGATTGGTTGTTTTAATTCAATCTTTGCCATCGTTTCTGCGCCTCCTTATAATATTAATGACTGCGCGATTCAAAAAAAAGAAAAGCTCCATGTCCAAAGACATAGAGCGAAACGTCATTCATACGATTCTTCCTCGGTAGGCGCTGTGCTTACACCAAATGGTACCTACTGTCTTCGGCAGTTCATCGCTGACTACTTTACCACACAGCACCAAGCGTGTCAATCCCTTTTTACAAAGTTTTACTAATATTGTTTTACTAATATATTTGTTTATATGCCCAAATTGGTTCAATTTCTGCTGGACATTACGCTTTTCTTATATTATAATTAAATTAACTATATTTAATCATGGGACAGTAGACTCAATGGACTGAGCTATTTTCATGATTTCGCTGTGACAGCTTATTATCCAGGGAAGGAGGTAAATGATATGCTGAATCTGAATAATGTCTACAATTATTATAGCACTCAGATTGTTGCTCCAGGGGGAACCCAGCGTTCTAATTCCCACAAAAAAGACGACTTAAAAACTGTATATCAGCACATGGTAAAGCAGAATCAGAATTCACCATTTTATAAGTTTACCTTCTCCAATGCTACCCAGGCTTATGCCATCGGTATCAAAGAGGCTGCCATGGCTTTGGAATCTGACAGCAAGTCTCTCAGCGGACAGACTGAGGGCACACTTCAGGAGATGAAAGCGGTTTCCAATAATGAGAACATCGTTTATGCCAGCCTGCGGGGTGATGCATCGGAAGGTCTGCCGGATGAACTTAAGATTCAGGTCAAGTCGCTTGCCTCGGGGCAGACCAACGTTGGTACCTATCTTCCTTCCGGTGAGACTTCATTTCCTCCGGGAGACTATTCCCTGGGAATATCCGTAGGCGATAACCAATATACCTTTAACCTAAAGGTACAACAGGGCGACACCAACCAGCAGATTCAGCGGAATCTGGCAGACTCCATTAATGAGAATCACATCGGTGTCCACGCTGCTATCCGCCATAACCGGGTAGAGGGTGTCAGTGCTTTAGTCCTTCGCTCCGATGCCATTGGCATTACGGATGATTCTGATTTGATTTTCCAATTCAATGAGACTTATTTAGAAAATGACATTACCAACGTTCTGGGAATTGACAATGTGGAATCTGCTCCGTCCAATGCAGAATTTTATATAAATGATACCATGCACACCTCTGTCAGCAACCGTATTTCCCTGAATCATTCCATGGATATTGATCTGCTGGCGGCAAGTGACAGCCCGGTATCCGTATATCTGTTACCGGATGAAGAAAAGTATTCCGACAAACTGACCAATTTCCTGGATTCCTATAACCACCTGGTGGACATTGCGAGAAACGGTGCCGGACAGAAAGGTGCCAGCCGCCTTTACCGGGATATTACCGGTATTGCCCGCCGGCATCAGGAAGCTTTATCCAATGCCGGTCTGTCCATAGATGACAACGGATATCTGGATCGAAGCAGTGAGACAGACAGTGCACAGATAAAAAGTCTGTTTGACGAGGAACTGTCGGATTTTCGCAGGGATATCAAGCGAACCACAGAGAAGATGACGCTTAATCCTCTTGATTATATTGATAAGGTCGTTGTGACCTATCCGAATACTACCGGAACCTATCCAAATCCCTATAATCCGTCAAAATATTCCGGTTTACTCTTTAATGATTATGCATAACCTGTTTTGCAAGGAAAAGGTAATTGTTCTACAATACCAGAAATACACAAACTTACGACAGCATTTGAGGTGCCCCCAAAAATCTGATTTTTGAGGACACCTCTTTTTAACATCTACGCAAGCTTGTGTATTTTGTTCTCATGAATTATTTTATTTTCATGGTTTTCTTATAGCCTGTTTTGCTCTTAAACAGTTTTTTGTACTTCGCAGCCGTTTTCTTATTTGGACATTTAATGGTCGCCTTTTTATCAATACCCGTAAGTGCCTTGTTCCCGACTTTCGTAAGTACCGTTGATTTAATCGTAATGGTCTTCAACTTTTTATCCCCATAGAAAGCCTGTTTTCCAAGACTCTTTACATTTTCCGGTATTGTAACTTTTGTAAGACTGGTACACTTGTAGAATGCCTTATCTCCTATGGTTGTCACATTCTTACCAATGGTGACTGTCTTAAGCTTCTTGTTATTTGCAAATGCATTCTTTGCTATGGCAGTTACCTTGTAAGATACGTTACCAATCATTACGGTTGCCGGAACGGTCGCTTTTGTTTCCGTTTTTGATGCCGGTCCCACATAAGTTACCGCAGCTTCATTACCGAAAGAAGCGGTCACTTCATACACCGCTTTTGTGGCACTGTCTGTAACACGTTCTCCCACAGACGGCACAGGCTGTTCCGGAGTTCCTCCTGTTGTTCCCGGATTCTGGGCAGGATTACTCTCTTCCGGTTTTTTACCGGTATCCACAACCGGAATCACATCTGTCCTGGTATCTGTATACTGCTGCTCGTTAAAGGTAACTTTCGCTGTATATACTTTACTTCCCGTCATTTCAGTGGTTGCTTCCGTTACTACAGGACCTTCCACTGTACAATCCACTGTTACTGTATGCCCATCTAAAGAAGTTGTACAACCGTCATTTACGCAGGTAAATACTGCTGTTGCCGTATAACCGTCACCGGCAGCCTGCCACTGGAATTCCGGCTCTCCATAACGATGCTCGCCATATTCTCCATACTTGGCATCGCACACCTCACAATGTGCCTGTTCAGCACAGGTGGCGGTTCCGCCAAAATGACTTTCTCCGCTAATCGTTTCTCCGCATCTCTCACAGCTTGCAGAATGGGTTCCGTCTCCATTATCCACTACATCTTTATAAGCATGTCCCGGTGCCTTTATGGTAACATCCTCCAAGGATGTCTCCGTCTGTCCCTGCGAATCCAGATAGTACCTGCCACAACGGCTGCACTTCCAATATTCTTCATTTCCATCCCCTGTACAGGTTCCGGCGGATACTTTCTCAACATGTTCCATGCTGTGTCCGACTGCCTCAATAATATCGGTTTTCGTATCTGTATAGGTTTGCCCATTAAATGTGACACTTGCCTCATAACTAATGCTTCCTGCCTCTGTACAACCTGCTTCCTTCACATCCGTTTTCTCTACGGCACAGGTCTCACTCTTACTATGCCCGTCAGCAGATTCTGTACATCCACCGTTTGAACAGGTAAATACCGCTTCCACAGTATAACCGCTTTCTGTTGAAGTCCAGTTGAAAACAGGGGTTCCATATGTATGTGCAGCAATCTCGCCATATTCTGCATTACATTTCTCACATTTTGCTTTTGCGTAACAGGTAGCCGTTCCTCCGCTATGCAGTTCTCCAGCAATCTGTATATCCCCACATACACTGCAGGAAATCGTATGGGATGTTCCATCCTGATCTGGTACTATGCTATCATACTTGTGTCCGGATGCCGCAATTACTACATTTTCCGCTGTCGTTTCTTTTGTTCCGGCTTCGTCTGAATACAGTTTATTGCAATTTGTACATTTCCAGTATTCTATATTGCCTGCCGTCGTACAGCCGGCTTCCACTGCTGTCACATGTTCCAGATCGTGTTCCAGGACATCCAAAGACACAGTTTTCGTATCTTGATAATTCTTTCCTTCCTCAGTAAGGGTTGCCGTATAAATCATGCTGCCCTCTTCGTCACAGGTTGCCTGCTTGGTAACCAATCCTTCTACCGTACAGTTTCGTTCTTTCGTATGTCCTTCAGTAACTTCCGTACAACCATCATTGGTACAGGTAAATACTGCTGTTGCCGTATAACCGTCATCGGTCTTCTGCCACTGGAACTTTGGTTCGCCATAACTATGCTCACCATAGTATCCATACTCTGCATTACATACCTCACAATGTGCTTTTGTAACACAGGTAGCAGTTCCTCCACAATGGCTTTCTGCTTCAAAGGTGGTTCCGCATCTTGTACAGCTTGCCGAATGGGTTCCATTTCCATTGTCCACCACTCCACTGTAGTCATGTCCCGGTGCCTTTATGGTTACATCCTCCAGCGTTGTCTCTGTATTCCCCTGGGAGTCCAGATAATATTTACCACACTGACTACAGCTCCAATATTCCTTATTTCCATCTCCTGTACAGGTTCCGGCAGATACTGCATCAGTATGTACCATACTGTGTCCCGTTGCGGCTATTGTATCTGTTCTGGTATCTGTATAGGTTTTCCCATTAAATGTGACACTTGCCGTATAAACTTTACTTCCAGCCGTTGTACAATCAGCCTGCTTTGTAACCAATCCTTCCACTGTACATACTTCACTCTTGCTATGTCCCTCTGCAGTCGCCGTACATCCGGTATTGGTACAGGTAAATACTGCGTTCACCATATAACCGGTTGCCGTTGAAGTCCATGTAAAGTCCGGTGCTCCATAGGTATGGGATGCCAGAGAACCATATTCTGCATTACATTTTTCACATTTTGCCCTGGCATAACAAGTGGCAGTACCTCCGGTATGATTTTCCTTCGCAGTATGTACATCCCCACATACACTGCAGGAAATAGAATGGGATGTCCCATCGTTGTTATCTGTTATTTTTGTATATGTATGTCCGCTTGCCGCAATCTTTACCTCTTGCGCTGTTGTCTCTTTCGTTCCTGCTGCATCTGAATAAAGTTTGCCACATGTGGTACAAAGCCAGTATTCTTTATTACCCTCTGTTGTACAGGTTGCAGAAACTGCCTCTTTATGTGTAAGCGTATGTCCGGTTGCCGCAATCGTATCTGTTTTGGTATCCGTATAGGTTTTCTCGTTAAATGTAACACTTGCCGTATAGACTTTGCTTCCAGCCGTTGTACAGCTGGAACTATTCTCTTTAACATCCACACTACAGTCAATCGTCTTGCTGTGTCCATCTGTAGCAGAAGTACATTTTGAACAGGTAAATACCGCTTTCACTGTATAACCGTTGGAGAGTGCCGTCCATGTAAAGACCGGTTCGCCATAGGTCAGCGTTGAGGAATAAATTCATTTTTCGGAATCCAATCAACGCTTTTTTCTTAT
>JBJEJE010000110.1:0-10218 GCA_051877755.1 Lachnospiraceae bacterium
AGAAAACAGAAGGCAAGCATCCAACACAGAAACCGGAATATTTGCTTGAAAGAATTGTATTGGCGTCTACGGAGGAAGGACAAGTTATCTTGGATCCTTTTTGTGGTTCAGGAACTACAGGAGTAGAGGCGGTACGATTTGGACGAAAATTTATCGGAATAGATGTAAGTGAAGAATACTTGGAGATATCCAAGAGGAGATTGGAGAAGGTTTACGGAGATGCGAAAGAATATTGAAATATCTGATGAGAAGATAAGTGAGTTTTTGGAACAGTTTTATGGATATTTTGAAAGTGGATATGCATTTGAGGAATTTTTAAAAGTGTATCTTGAAAAGATTGGACTTGATGAGGTTGTTGTCACACAGCGCTCTTCGGATGGCGGAATTGACTTAGAGGCTGTAAGATATGGTGTTGGTGGCTTTGCTGGGGCGGATGCTGTTGATTATTTTGTTCAGGCAAAGAGAAATAAACCAGGAACGACAATTCCTATTGAAAAAGTCAGGGCTCTTAGAGGCGTGATGCCTTCCGGCAGTAAGGGGATATTTATTACAACTGCAAATTATTCAAAAAAGACGGAAGAATTTGTAGATGCAGACCCATCACGTCCGATAATTCTTATCGATGGAAAATCACTTGTTGAAAGCTGCATTGATAATGAGATTGGTTTTGTATTTACACCTGTATTCAGTAAAAATGCAATGGATGCATTAAAAGATGAAGCAGATGATTTGGTAAAAGAAGATGGAACAATAGATGAAACAAATGAAGGGGTTAAGCTTGTTGTAGATAAACAGATTTCGGCTAATGACATTCGAGCAAGAATATTAAGATTACCAAAAGCTATTACAAATCTATTACCTGAAGACGCACATAAAGTTAAGGTGATATTTAATGGACTGTCACCTAAAGAATTAACGGTAGCAAAGAGTAGAGGATATCTTGCAGGCGTAACAGATTTGTATAAGGAATCTGGATTAATTGCTGAGGATGGTTCGTACAATCCATGTAAGGCAATTTGGAAATTTTCTGAAGATAAAATAGATATTACTATAAAGGAGCATTGATAGATGAGAGATTTTGATGAATGGCTTAGTAAGTTTCGTGCTAGTATCTCTAGTTACGATTATTACATAGATTTTGAGAAGGTTGTTAAGAATGTTGAAGAAATCAAGGTGGAATTGAATATATTAAATTCACTTATTGGTTCCAAGAACATTGAAGAAGAATTTGAAGCGATAGTAAAAAAATATCCGGAAACATTAAAATGTATTCCATTATTGCTTGCAGTTCGTGGCAATGAAATTTATGCACAGGATGAAGATGGTGCATTTTTATATAATTTCAAAACTATGAATTATGATGTAGAGCAATATAAGGTTTTTATGCGTAAAACAGGCTTGTTTGATATGATTGCAAATCATCTTGTGAATAACTTAGTTGATTATGCATTGGGAATTGAAACAGGATTGGATTCTAATGGACGTAAAAATCGTGGTGGGCACCAAATGGAAGATTTGGTTGAAAAGTATATTGTGGCAGCAGGATTTAAGAAGAATGTGAATTACTTCAAAGAAATGTATTTGAAGGACATTGAAGCTAAATGGAATATTGATTTATCCGCACTTTCAAATCAGGGCAAAGCTGCAAAGAGATTTGATTTTGTAATCAAAACCGATAAGATGATTTATGGTATTGAAACAAACTTCTATGGCGGTGGAGGCTCTAAACTTAACGAGACTGCAAGAAGTTATAAAATGCTTTCACAGGAAGCGGATACTATTGATGGATTTACATTTGTTTGGTTTACAGATGGAATCGGTTGGAAGAGTGCAAGAGGTAATCTAAGAGAGACATTCGAGGTTATGGATACGATTTTCAGTATTGATGACATGGAGAATGGAGTTATGAAAAATCTTTTTGTATAGGGGGATATATCATGGAAAAGATAACATGTAATCTGCAAAATTGCTATGGAATTAAAGAATTACATCATGAGTTCGATTTTGCTGAAACAAATGCAATTTGTGTATATGCAAGAAATGGCTTGATGAAAACCTCTTTTTCGAAAACATTTAAGAAACTGCAAGATGGAAAAATATCAGATGTTAAGGATGAAATTTTTGATTTAAATGGTGTTGTGGATGTTGAGGCAGATGGAGTTGCTTTATCAAAAGACAATGTGTTTGTAATTAAGTCGTTTGAGAGCTTTTATGAATCTAATAGTATTTCTTCACTTTTGGTTGATGATACTATAAAGGTAAGAATATCAAACGTTCTAAAACTAAAAGATAAGTTTTTGAAAAACTTAGAGAAAATGTCAGGACTCAAAGTAGTAAAAACTTCTATGGGAAAGAAGGTATATGAGTTAGAACCTCAAATAGTAAAAGATTTTGGCTTTGATGAGGATAGTTTTTTGTTGAATATAAGTGCATTAAATGAAATGATAATAGATTATTTTTGTGCAGCTATTAAGTATAATAGTATATTTGATGATTCTGTTATTAAAAAGATTATTTCAACAGAGTTTCAAGAAAAGATAGAGGAATTTTGTAAGAAAAGTGATGAGATATATTCTGAGTTTGAATTTTTGGAAAAAGGAAACTTTACTCTACCTAAGCTAAAGAATATAACAAAATCATTAGAAAATGATAGTTTTTTTGTAAAAAATAATCATCTTTTTCTTGACGGTGGATTTGAAATAAAAGAATCACAGGAATTGAAAGCGAAAATAAAAGAGATTGAAGATAAGATTAAAATGGTTCCTGTTTTTTCTGAGATTGAGAAGATGCTAAGTGATGCAAAAGGATTGATATTGAAAGATGTAATCGAAAACAATCCAGAGATTATAAGATATCTTAAGAAGGAAAAACTGGATATATTGAGAGTGCAGTTATGGCTATCATATATACAAAGTGAAGGTAATGCTTTTGGAGAGTTATTAACTGAATACCACAAACTAGAATCAGAAATTAGTGCTATTAATTTAGACGATACGCCTTGGAAAAATGCGTTAAATATATTTGAAAAAAGATTTACAGTTCCTTATAAAATGGAAATATCCAATATGAAGGGCTCAATAATAGGGGAAAGTATTCCTAGAATTCAATTTTCGTTTAAGAGAGATCAAAAAGTCGTTAAAATGGATAGAAGTGAATTAGAAAGTATTGACGTTTTAAGCCAAGGGGAAAAACGAGCCTTATATCTGTTAAATATCATATTTGATATAGAAAGAATTAAATCGACGGGCAAGGAAATGCTATTCATTATTGATGATATAGCAGATTCTTTTGATTATAAAAATAAATATGCCATTGTAGAATATTTACGAGAAATGTCCACAAATCCAAATTTTCGATTAATTATTCTATCTCATAATTTCGATTTTTATCGTACAGTATCAATGCGATTGGGATTAAATAGAAGAGATAGATTGTCTGCTGAACGTGTTGGAAATAGTATAGAATTAAAAGAAGAAAAATATCAAGATAAACCATTTATCGCATGGAAGAATAATTTGATTTTAAAAAATACTGTAGCACTTATTCCATTTGTAAGAAATCTAATTGAATATGGAGAAGATAAAAATGTAGGCGGAATTGCAGGGATTGATAGTGACTACCTGTTACTTACTCATTTACTGCATGAGAAAAATAATACTAATAACATAACGTTTGATACCCTTAAGAAACTATATAAAGCATATTTGGGAACTGAAAGATTTAAAAATATTACTCTATCAGATAAAGTGATGGATAAAATTTATGATGTTGCGGATGCAATTAGCGATCAAGATGTTGATTTAGAAAATAAAATAATCTTAGCAATTGCAATACGGCATAAAGCTGAAGTGTTCATGCTTGAAGAAATAGATAATTATTCAGGAACAATAACTTGGAAAGTCCGTCATAATATTGTATCTGGAACTAATAATGATTTTAAGTTATTTTTAGAACAATGTTCGAATCAAACGCGTGAATTGTATAATGCATATTCGCAATTTGGTAATTATGAAAAGGTGAAGATGTTGGATGAAGTTAACATTATGACGCCGGAGAATATACATTTAAACTCTTTTATGTATGAACCGATTTTGGATATGGATATCAATGAATTGCTAAACTTATATCAAAGAGTGAAATCACTATAGCTTATTACGGACTCCAATCCTCATCCATAGCATCAGCCCATGCCTGTAATTCACCATCAAGAGCCAGTGCTGCATATTTGAGTGACTCATCAATCGCAAGGTTATCAATAAGCCTTTGAGAATTTGGCGTAGTGTGAAGATTCTTTTCGGCTTCTGCACATGAGAGAAAGAGTAGCGTGTTGTCAGCAAAAGCAATATCGATTCCGTTCTTGTATTGGTTGTAATAAGCAAAATGTATTTTCATAATGAGTGTCCTTTCTTTGTTAAAATTATAAGTAGCTCTGGGAATGTAATGTATAGGCAGTCCTGCGTATACAACACATATGCAACACTGCTACCAACAAATCCCTTATTTCAGGGCTTTTCAAGCTATCAAAACGTTCTCAAAGAGATAATTATATCTGCGATGGCAGAATATATGGAAAGAGCTTCCGAGTTTACTCGAGAAGCTCTTTTTATATATTCTGACCATCATAGGATGATTGCGATGACCGAGTCGAAACGAAGTGGAGACGAGGTTCTTCTTGTGTTCGCAGATAACGTGGGAAAATCTCCGGTCTTTGTAATATGATAGTACAAATCCTATATCTGAAGGAGGTGTCCCATATGCAAAAAAAGATATAACCATCATATCCAACAGGCAAAAGGTTACAATCAGGAAAAGTACAATATCTTATTTAATTTCGATGAAATCAAATTTACAAAGAGCAGTGAAGATGCAGAGAAAGCATTGATGCTTTATTTGGGGAAATAAAATGTCGTTTGGTACCAAGTACGTTGGTCTATAACAAAAATGTCGTTACATCGTATAAAAAAGTTGATTTGTACCGAGAGGAGTAAATCGATTGACGGGCAAAAAAGAAAGTATTAGAATTAATACGAAAAGGCTTCAGGAGTATATAGAAATGTACAAAAAGAAAAGCAGAAAACATCAAAGGAAAGAAAAAATTAGGAAAGTAAACATCAGAAAAGAAAAACTCAAAAAAGTATTACTGGGTGTCTTAATAAGCTTAGGTTTTATAATGCTTGTACCCGTTATCTGCTATGGGATTGTCACTCTTTCGCAGGGCAAGGAGCCGGTTTACATTGAACAGGTACAGTCTCTCACTGGGAAGGATGCAGTGATTGTACCGGGAACCTCGGGCTATGAAGGTTCCATTACGGCGAAGGCAGAAGACCGCCTGCAGGCAGCCATTTGGCTGTATGAGGCGGGACTTGCCAGGCAGATTATTATCTCAGGAGATGAAAATGAGGTGAAGCCCATGACGCAATATCTGATGAAGAAGGGGATTCCGTCCGAAAGCCTGTCAAGTGACGCATATGGCATAGACACCTATGATACCATTGCCAGAGTGAAGGAGAAGTTTGGAGACCTGTCTTACTATTTTTGCACACAAAAGCTATACAGCAGCCGTGCCGGATATCTGATGAACCGGCTTGGTGTAGACGGAACTGTCGTGTGTGTGGATACCATGTATTATGACAGTGTAGGAAAAAATGGAGTGAGAGAATTTTTTGCGGACACAAAGGCGGTTTTCGAACCCATTGTTTTATTTGGAAAGGCAAAAACATCCATAGAGGAAGCAGAATTTGTGGACATAGAAGAACCGGTGGAGAATTCCCATTTTGTTTATGCAGATGAGGTAGAAACACCAAAGGACTGTCAGGTTGTGGATGTGAATCCGGAGGATGAATATGATGTAAAAAAGGCGGTAGCCTACGCCAGGACGTATGCCATCGAGAACAATCCAGAGTATGGGCGGTTTGAACAAAATTGCACCAATTTTGTCTCCCAGTGTCTTGTAGCCGGCGGAATAGCCATGCAGGGAGAGCCTGAGGTGTCGGAGAAGAAACGGTGGAATATCTCCGACAAAGAGACGGAATGGTACAGCGGCTCAGAACAATGTGACAGGGATGGGCTTACCCATTACAGTATGAGTGAAACATTTATCAAAACCGATGCATTTTTTAAGTATTTTACTAAGGAACGAGGGTATACCTTTACCCGGTATGATAACAATTACGAAGGCAATTTGAAATGTTATCAGGAAATGGCAGCAGGGGATGTACTGGTTCTCTACAACGAAGACGGAACCGTTGCCCATTTAGGACTGGTTAGCGGCATCGGGAATCAGAATGCCTATTACTGCGGAAATACCGCAGAAAGACGGGATTTTTCCGTGTTTGCAATCAACAAAGAAACATATTCCCAAATTGGAATTTTACATATGTCTAAAAAATAAAAAGGAGGATATATTATATGCAAAAGCAAAAAACACACAAAGGGATACAGCGATTTGTCTGTATATGCAGCATGTTTATTATGGCGTTTCTCTTTGTACTGACAGATGTACAGGAGGCAAAGGCAAAGTCAAAGAGTAGTGGATACTGCACACTGCAGTCGGTTACAATTGAGGTGAATGGCAAGAAATATGTCTGTGACGGCAGTTTAAATTACATTCCGGTAGAGTATAATGCGGACTGGAAAGAATTTGTAAAGACAATAAAGATAACCGATTATCAGGTGCTCGTAAATGACTGCTGCTCTCATGTGAAGGGGCATGATTCGGTGGAAGCAGGTCTGTATGAGGAAATGGGCGAAGATGAATTTAATTATTGGAAGTTTCTGACCTATGAAGATGGAAAGAATAGCTATACGGATATGGAAGATAGTCTGGATAAGTCGTACTATGAGGTCATGTTCTGTCTTGATGGGGATACGGAAACCAGTATAGTCACAGCTTTTAGAAAAGAATGTCCGATAACTTATGATTTGGACGGGGGTACCTTTCTGGAAGGTGTGGATGTTCCAACTGTTTGCGGAGCAGGCGAAGTGGTTAATCTTCCCATACCTATGAAGAGTGACGGACAATTCTTAAGATGGACCACAGAAGAGGGAAATAATGGGGGCTACTTAAATGTAGATGAAAATTGGTACTGCTGGTATGGAAACGGTGAATCTTTGACATTCGTGGCAGTCTGGGATGATGACTGTGAACCTGTTAATATTGGGACTGCAACAATCAATCTGGATGCGGAAGTTGGATTTTACGAAGGAGGAGTAAGACCGAAACCTACAGTCACAATGGGTAATTCTGAATTGAGTGAGGGTAAGGACTATTATCTAAGTTACGAGAACAACGATAAGGTTGCCGCAGCTAACAGCGACAATCCCCCTACTGTCACCATTACGGGTATCGGAATGTATACCGGAACCGTGGATAAGACATTTTCAATTGTAAAGGGCTCTTTATCTTCAAATGCTGATCTTTCAATCGATATTATAAATGGACAGCAGTTGTCTGTTGTTAATAACTTTGATTTTGTTGGCATACATGATAGAAGCGGACATGCAGTGACAGGTTCTTATGCATGGGAGCAGGGTAATAATTATGTACCCACAAGCTCTGTAGGTGGAGGTGAAAGTTGTTACGTCATATTTACGCCAGAGAAGGATGGATTGTATGAACAGAAAAGAGTTCGTGTATGGGTAGTAGTAAAACAGGGAACCATAGAGGACTGCTCCGTATCTCTTGCATCCGAACAACAAAGTTATTCGTATACCGGCGAAGAGATAAAACCGGAAGTGATTGTGAAGGACGGGGATACCGTTCTGGAGGAAGGAAGTGATTACGAGGTTTCCTATTCCGGTTATATTAATCCTGCACGTAGTACAGATAAGTATGCACCGACAGTCACGGTTAAGGGAAAAGGTGTCTACACCGGAAGCCAAAAGCTTACTTACACGATAGAAAAGGGAACCCCTTATATTGCAACGGCTCCAACAGCGTCAGCCATTACCTATGGTGAGGCACTTGGTGCTTCAAAACTGAGTGGCGGCGTTGTGCAGAATAGTGAGAGTGATACCACGTCGGTGAATGGAACATTCACATGGAAAGAAGCGGCTACAAAGCCAACTGTGGCAGACAGTAGTATGACAGAGTATGTGGTGGTATTTAAACCAAAAGACAAAGATAACTACAATGACGTTGAAACAACTCTTACCCTGACTGTGAAGAAGGCAGAGGCTGCACCGAATAAGCCGGAAAGCACCATGAATACCGCCTATACCAATGATACGGTAGGTAAAATAACTTTGCCAAAAGACTGGGTATGGAAGGAAGCTGACAAGACAAGGACACTGACGGTGGGAGAAGCTGTAACAGCAACAGCAGTCTACACCGGAGAGGATGCAGGCAACTATGAAACAGAGAGCGTGGACATTTCCATTACCCGACAGGCTTGTATCCATCAAACCTATGTAAATGGTGTATGCTCTGTATGTGATGATATTTTTGAAACAACAGTGAACGGCATTACCTACAAGGTAGTGACAGAAACAGGAACAGATGGAAAACCGGTTGGAATGGTTGTGACGGTATCGGGAGAAGAAAAGGTGGCAGTTGCTGTGACTGGAACCAGCGATGATTTTACTGTTTCTGATGGCAAGGTAATTATTCCGGGTGAAATAATGGTAAGTGGTTCTGAGGGAACTGAGCAGACCCTTGTGGTAATTGAGATTTCGGAGAATGCATTTAAAAATGTGGATGAGGAAGTAACCGAGATTGAAGTGCCGGACACTGTAACAACAGTTGGCAATGGAGCCTTTGGCGATGCAATCACCATAACCTTTAACGGAAACACAGTCCCGGATGGAATTGCAAATGCGATTTCTGGAAACGGAGTAACCGTCAATGTTCCAGAAGGAGCAGGAGATAGCTACAAGGAAGCACTTGGCGAAAGCGTTACCATTGTAGAGATACATACTCATATATTTGACACAGCATGGACTAATGATGAAACCTATCACTGGCATGCAGCTACCTGTGGACATGAGGAAGCGGTTGCAGATAAGACAAAGCATACCTTTGGCAGCTGGGTAACTGTGACAGAGGCAACAGAGGATGCCAAGGGCTTAAAGGAGCGAAGCTGTGTATGTGGTTATAAGGAAACGGAAGAAATTGACAAGCTTGCCCATACTACCCATGTGAAAGATGAGGGCATCAGAGTAGAGCCGACCTGTGAAGAAAAAGGTTCTATTACTTACAAGTGTACGAAGTGTGGCAAGGTTATGGAAGTGGTAGAGCTTGCTGCCCTTGGACATAAATGGGACGGCGGAAAGGTAACAAAGGAAGCAACAGCAACCGAGAAAGGTGTAAAAACATATACCTGTACGGTATGTAAGGAAACGAAGGCAGAAGAGATTCCGGCTTTGGGTGTACCGGAAGCAGGAACAACCGCTACCTCCGATGATGGAACAGCAACTTATAAGGTAACAGCTTCTGATCTTACAAAAGGAACAGTAGACTATGTTGCACCAACGAATAAGGATATTACAACCGTTTCCATCCCGGATATGGTAACCATAGATGGAATCACCTACATGGTAACCTCTATTGCAGATAATGCCTTTGCAGACAATAAGAAGCTTACAAAGGTAACCATTGACGGCAATGTTAAGACCATTGGAAAGAAAGCATTTTACAAGTGTACAAAGCTAAAGACCGTAAAAATCGGTAAGAATGTAACTTCTATCGGAAGCAATGCATTTTACGGCTGTAAGAAGCTAAAGACCATTACCATTAAGACCACGAAGCTGACCAGAAAGAATGTGGGAAGCAAGGCATTTAATGGCATTTACTCAAAAGCCACCATCAAGGTGCCAAAGAGCAAGCTGACCAGCTATAAGAGGATATTAAAGGCAAAGGGAGTCAGTTCCAAAGCAAAGATTAAGAAATAAATAAGAATTAGCGGTATGTGAATGACGAAGCGGCAGTTCAATTTCAATTAATTGGATTGCCGTTCTTTTTATAATATTTTTATGGCTGTACAAAAATGGTTATAATATAAATCATTAAGGTAATCGTTATGCTTCAATTTTTCGTGTCTGCTACATATCTGCTTTTCTTGACTGCTACAAAGCGAAGATGGATTTTACGGGGATTCCGTGGATATGCAATATATAATGAATGGGGATTTGAGTAAAGTAATCATAAGACATTGATTTATTTCCTCAAATGCGATATATTTAAGCTACAGGTTTTTGTACACTCTTTTTAGCGGAAGAGTG
>JBJEJE010000111.1:0-24486 GCA_051877755.1 Lachnospiraceae bacterium
CTGTGTGATAAAGTATACGAGATGGATAAGGGAGTACTGACGTCAGTTTGACGGGTACTCCCTGTTCTTGCTTGTATGATGGAATTTTGGGCAGACAATGCATATTCCCTTGGTATTACAGGTACACTGCAATCAGATGAAGTATCAGCAGGTGTACCGGGTAAAACCAATAGAACAACATTTGGGCATGAGGTCCCCGCTTTCCGTTATAGAAGGTAATCGGTACCATGGCAATCAGTCCATAAAGCTCTGGGGTTCCGTAAAATACATACAGAATCAGGGCACACAAAACCAGCCGTGTCCACGGGGTTTCTCTGGTGAGATAGAACATACAGATTAGTAGTACGCCGCCGATGCCGTAGTCACAATGAATCAGAAAGGCTGTGGCAAGAATTAGGACAAATGGTATTGCATAGCGTCTGTGGGTGTTCATTTCCTCTAGGCAGAAAATGGCACCAAGTCCCAATGCCAATGTAAAATATACATTCTGATGTTGAAAATCAAAAAGCTTTCCGAAAAATGCCAGATCAAATGGAATCTCGGAAATAAGAGCAAAAATCGAGAGACGGATCAAATAATCGATATGGCTTCTTGTATGGTGGAAGCCTTCCACGATTAAGAAGCAGAAAATAGGGAATGCAATCCGTCCGATGGCACGGGATGGAGCATATAGAGAGTCTCCCGGCAGAAAAATATAGCCGATATGGTCAATCAGCATAGACAGGATGGCAATCATTTTTAAAGTAAAATTATTAAGAAATCCAGAGGACTTTTCGTTCATATTCATATCACCTTTCCGGTTTCACAAATATCTATTGTTTCTGATAATCTACATAAAGTATATCAGACCATTTTCCATTACACAACATTTTATCTTAAAAAACAGTGTATGGCGGTAAATTCATGAAACATTTATGAATTTAAGGTAGCATTTATAATGAAAAATTGCTATAATAAGACTAATAATGCCTTATTAGTATATCCGATGTCAGGAAACATTTGTAGAAGATGAAAGGAGAGTATTTACGATGGCAAGAGAAGAACGATTTAAGACAGTATCTTTTGGTGGATACGATAGAACAGCAGTAGATGAATATATTGATGATATGAAGAGATCCCATCAGCAGGATATTGCTGATTTGAAACAGACCATCAGCAAGTTAAGCGAGACGGTGAAGAGTTTACAGCTTGTAAAGGACAGTATCAGTTCAGAGTCCAATCAGGCGATTGAGAATATGCAGAAGTACAATGAGTCCCTTCAGAAGGAATTAGAGAAAGCCAACCGCAAGCTGGCAGAACAGGAGGAATCTTCAAAGGGATATTCCGATAAGTTAGAGATTATTTCCAAGACTCTGGTGGAGACCAATGAGCGTTGTGATGCCCTGTTAAAGGATGCAGAGGCAAAGAGCCAGAAGATGTTGGCAGAGGCAGAGAACAGCAGCAAGGAGATGCTTATTTCTGCAAAGGAGGAAAGTGACAAGCTTCTTTCCAATGCCAAGAGCCAGAGTAATTATATGGTGACAGAGGCAGAGACGAAGAGCAGGAATCTCATTGAGGATTCAGAAAAGCAGAGTGAGAATATCCTCCGGCGTGCTGAGGAGGAGAGAGACAATCTGCGAATCCGTGCGGAAGAAGAGTATAAGCAGGCTGTAGCGGCCAGGAATGCAGAATGCCAAAAGATAATTGCCGATGCAGAGGCAGAGAAGGAGAAAATGTTATCTGAGGCAAGAGAAAAGGTTTCTTCCATCCGTGGTTCCATGAAACGGGAGTGTGAGAATGTAAGTAATTATATGGCAAGCCTGATGGAGTCAGTGGAAGGTGTTGTCAAGGCGTGCAATGAGACGAAGACTATTACAGACAAGGCATTTAAGGGAATCGATGCACCAAAGGAAAGACCTGCACTTCCGGATGAGGATGCAGATGAGATACCGCAGATTAAGTTTCAGGGGTAGATAAAAGCCTCTAAAGGAGTTGCTTATGGATACGAAACGAATCGAAAGCTTTAAAGAGTTTGCAAAATATCTGGAATATCCTATGGTGGTATTTGAGGCGGAATCCGGAAATGTGCTGGATATCAATTATGAAGCAGAGGTTTTGCTGGGAAGTGATGTGCAAACCATCCGGATTGAGCCGGGAAGAGCCCTTACTAAGCTTAATTTCTGGGAAATGCTGCATGGGAAAAAGAGTCTGATGTGGCATAGGATTCGTATGTTTGCAGATGATAAGGAGTATCTGGTCTGTGGTTTGGTAAATGAAGCTACAGTGGAGGACAGGCTCATTTATACAGTGCTGTTTGAACTTCGTGCAGATTTGGATATTGGAAGTCTTACTTTGGAAAGGATTGTGAATCATGCCGGTATCGTGGCGGTTCACATGGGACAGGATGGCAAAGGTGGATACCAGGTAGAATATGTGTCCAAGAATATCAATCAATATGGATATACAAGAAACCAGATGTATGACAAGGGTATTGACATTAATGATATTGTATGCCCGGAAGACTTGGAAGGGGTACAGGAAAGCATTGCCAGAGCAGCAGAAAAGCATTTGGATGAGGGATCCTTAGAATGTAGAATTGTTACAGAGGAGAGAGACTTAATTCCGGTTCGGCTGTTGCTGTATTATATTTACAATGATGCTGGCAATCTGACGGATTTTGAGATGCTGATATTTGACCGCCGGGATTATATCCGCCGGAACATGGAGAATGAATATTTAAGTAAAGCCATTTCCAAGATGAAGAGTGTTGTTCTGGTAAAATCATATCATGCAGGAAAACGTACACTTAAGTATATCTCTGCTAATGCAGGGATGGTGGGCATGAATGTGGAGGCTCTTAAGAAAGGTTACAAACTGACTGAAGATTATATTCATCCGGAAGACAGGGACAGTGTGATCGATGCCATATATCAGGCGGTAGCCAATGGAGTGACTGATTATGTACATACCTACCGTATGGTACGGGATGATGGAAAGCAGATCTGGGTGGAGAATGAGGTTACCATAACCCGTATTTCCGACGGGGAAGCAGAGATTTCTTTCCTCCTTACAGACATCACGGAACAGAAGAATATGGAAAGTGAAATGGCGGCTGCCGTTGAGAATGGTGAACAGGTACAGGAGACTGGCGGACATACATTAAACCTCATTACCATTGATAAAGAAGATACGGAGATACTGAAACAGTTTCAGTTGATGGCAGAGACCCTTAGCCAGAATGCGGATTATTACAGTGTTGTTGTCAATGCAGAGGGAAGACTTTTGACGACGCCTGCAGGTCCGGTAAATGATATGGGACAGTTTTATGATTTGTTTGAACGTCCTCAGCTAAAAGAGCAGTTTGCAGAGGTTTCCCTGCGGGCAAAAGAACAGATGATACCGCAGAGCACCTCTTTTGATGTAGACAGAATGAATGTACATATGATCTTTGCTCCGCTTTTGCTTCACAATACAGTTACTGCATACTGGGTTCTGACCAGTTTTGCAAAGAATGGTGATGAGATATTAGGGGATGTGATTGGGCAGCAGTGGCATCTTGCCAATGCAATTGCAAAGTGTTTCTATGCAGAGGAAGCCGTGCAGAATGAAACAAGACTTCGCAAACTGACGGAATTACAGCTTCACAGGGAGCAGCAGGAACGTCATGTAATACAGGATATGATTGATACCATGGCAAGAGAAGGAGAGTCCGGAATGGGTGAAATGTGCCAGAAGGCGGGACATTATCTCTCTGTTTCAGATATTGGTTTGTATATAGAGAATAAAGAAACCGGAAATGCGGAAAAATATTTTGTATGGAATCAGGCAGGAGAGGATTTAGCATTTTTTGAGACCATGGCCATGTCGGTATCGGAGTGTAAAATGTTAGATGAATTGTTGACAGACAGCCCTATGATTGTGGCTGCCGGCAGTCCGACAGAGCCGTTTTTACAGGAAATGCTCCGCCAGACTGGAATGAAAACAATTATAATCCATGCCATGGAATCTGCTTTAGGTGAACGGGGTTATATTGTGTTTGCGGATAAGGGCAGAGTACATGCGGTTGACAATAAGGAGCTGCATTTTGTAGATACCGTTACCCATATGTTTGAAAACATAATCTTCAGCAATAAGAATGTGGTTAAGAAGGATGTGGTAAAGGAGGGCTTTTTAGAAGCCTACGATCATATCCGGGATGCCGTTTTTGTAAAGGATAACCGGTCAGGTGAGATCATTTTTGCAAATAAAGCAATGGATAAACTGTTTGGTTACAGTTTGGTGGGAATGCAGGCGGGAGAAGTGGTCAATGACCAGTTAGAGCAGTACCGGATGATGCAGGGTATAAGAAAACGGTTTATTGCTAATAAAAAGGTCACAAAATGGCAAAGCTATATGAAAGAGTTAGATCAGATTATGAACATTGTGGAAATTCATATGGAACTGTTTTCGGGTATGGATTGCAGCTTGTTCATATTGAAAAAGAACAAAAACAAATAATCCCAAAAGTATAAACAAATCTCTTATTTTTGGCGATAAATATAGGAAAGGGGCACGAACATGGCAAGTTCAGATATAGGAATTGATTTGGGTACAGCCAGTATCCTCGTATATGTTAAGGGAAAAGGTGTTGTATTAAAGGAACCTTCGGTGGTTGCTTTTGACCGGGATACCAACCGGATTAAGGCAATCGGTGAAGAGGCAAGATTGATGCTTGGAAGAACACCGGGGAATATTGTGGCAGTCAGACCGCTCCGCCAGGGTGTCATTTCAGATTACCGTATTACAGAGAAGATGCTTAAGTATTTTATTCAGAAGGCAGTGGGTAAGAGCTTTTTCGGAAGACGTCCGAGAATTTCTGTCTGTGTACCAAGTGGTGTGACAGAGGTAGAGAAGAAAGCGGTGGAGGATGCCACTTATCAGGCTGGAGCAAGAGATGTATCCATTATTGAAGAGCCGGTGGCAGCGGCCATTGGAGCAGGAATCGATATTGCCAGACCTTGTGGCAATATGATTGTAGATATTGGTGGTGGTACAGCGGATATTGCAGTGATTTCCCTGGGAGGAACCGTTGTAAGTACTTCCATTAAGACTGCTGGAGATGATTTCGATGAAGCCATTGTCCGTTATATGAGAAAGAAGCATAATCTTCTGATTGGAGAGCGTACTGCAGAAGAGATTAAGATAAAGATTGGTACCTGCTACAGAAGACCGGAGAATCTGACCCTGGATATCCGTGGAAGGAATCTTGTGACCGGACTTCCAAGAACGGTTACCGTCACTTCGGAAGAGACGGTAGAAGCGTTAGAGGAAGTGACAGAACAGATTATTGAAGCGGTCCATTCCGTGTTGGAGAAGACACCGCCGGAGCTTGCAGCAGATATTGCAGACAGAGGAATTGTGCTGACTGGAGGCGGTGCAATGCTTCATGGTCTGGAGGAATTGATTGAGGAAGAAACCGGTATTACTACCATGACAGCAGAGGATCCAATGACCTGTGTTGCCATCGGAACCGGAAAATATATAGAGTTCCTAAGTGGGGCAATGGAAGAAGAATAAAGGAGTGACAAGATGGTAAGAGGTCTTTACACAGCATGGACCGGTATGGTAAACGAACAGAGAAGACTGGATGTTATTTCCAACAATATGGCAAATGCAGACACCACCGGCTTTAAAAAGCAGGGGGTGACATCCCAGTCTTTTGATGATGAACTGACAATCCGGATTCATGACAACAATGACTATACTACGCTAAACCGTAAGATAGGAAACATGAATCTGGGTGTAAAGATAGGAGAAACCTATCATGACTTTTCTCAGGGAAGTTTGCGGGAAACCGGTAACACTTATGATTTAGCGCTTAGTGGAGACGGATTTTTTACCATTCAGACAACAAACAAGCAGGGAGTGACCAGTACCAAATATACGAGAGATGGTTCCTTTACTGTAAACACGGACGGTTATCTTGTTACCAAGGATGGGGATTATGTGTTGGATACGAATGGAGAACGAATCCAGATTCCGGGTGCACAGACAGCACAGAATGTGGCAATTGATGCAAAAGGTAATATAACAGTGGATGGACAGAATGTGGCAACCCTTGGCATTGCGAGCTTTGCAAATCCGCAGGCATTACTGCTTTATGGGGAGAATATGTATGATGCTACGGATGCGGCAGGATTGCAGGCATCTACTGCAACAGTACATCAGGGCTATCTGGAAATGTCCAACACCAATGTAATCGAAGAAATGGTAGACATGATAACAATTACAAGAGCCTATGAAGCGGGACAGAAGATGATTCAGACCGTGGATTCTACATTAGAAAAGGCTGTAAATGATATCGGACGGGTATAGTAAAGGAGGTTGTTTTTATGATGCGTTCATTGTGGTCTGCTGCATCAGGAATGATTGCACAGCAGACAAATTTAGATACCATATCCAATAATGTGTCAAATGTGAATACGACAGGTTATAAGAAAGAAACGGTGGAGTTTAAGTCGCTGCTTTACCAGACATTACAGTCGACATCAACCAATAATGCCGGCGAGAATAAGCCGGTACCTGCACAGGTTGGTCTGGGAACGAGAACCGGATCTATCACCAAGGTATTTACACAGGGTAACCTGCAGGCGACCGATAATGCTACATATATGGCAATTGAAGGAAATGGTTTTTTCAAAGTTCGGGATATTGATGGGAATATCTGTTATACCAGGGATGGAAGTTTTAACCTGCAGCCAACGGCGGATGGAGGAGCGATGTTATGCACTTCAGATGGGTATCCGGTACTTGACCAGAATAATAATACCATTGTGATTCCGACAGGTTATAAGACAGGAGAGATTACAGTAGACAGAGAAGGTAATCTTTTTATGACAGATATGAACGATCAGAAGGTTGCCATGACTGCCCAAGCAGGTGGTCAGGCATATAATCAGAAGATCGGTCTGGTACAGTTTAATAATCCTTCCGGTCTTAACAGTGCCGGCGGTAATTTATATACTGAAACTGTAGCATCCGGGGCACCTCTTGAAGAAAGTACCAGTCAGGGATTAAAACAGAGTCTTGTACACCAGGGATATATAGAAATGTCCAATGTACAGGTTGCTGATGAGATGGTGAATATGATTGTTGCACAGCGTGCTTATGAGATGAATTCCAAGGCAATTCAGGCATCGGACGAGATGCTCCAGCAGGCCAATAACTTACGTGGATAATGAGGCAAGGGAAAGAATAGATAGGCAAGGGAAAAACACTAATACACGTATTATGTATTGACATTTATAGTGGTTTTGTGATAAACCTATAATATGTAGACAGGAGGTACGTATGGCAGTTACAGGAATTGATACAAGTAGTTATTACAGTGATTATTATTCTAATGTGTCGAATGCCTCAGCGTCTGCTCTGGAGAATACATTAAGTAAGGTAGACGACCAGACGACAGAAGAAGAACTGATGGAAGCTTGTAAAGAATTTGAGGCTTATTTTATTGAACAGATTTACAAGGGCATGGAAAAGACGATTATGAAGGCAGACGACGATGAATCAGGGACTGCAGGTATGTATACCGATTATTTTGGAGATATGCAGATTCAGGAGTATGCCAAGGCAGCTTCGCAACAGGGGAATGGAATCGGACTTGCAAATCAGCTTTATGAGCAGATGAAACGTAACTACGGTTTATAAAAGTATAATGTAAAAAAGGAGAAAAGTGTCTATGAAGATTGAAAAGTTGACGGAGAGTGAAGAGATTGTTATGAAGGCTATTTGGGATTGCCGCAAGGAGCCTGTATTATCAGATGTTGTGGACAGAGTGAATGGTTTTTATGGAAAGGATTGGAAGCCACAGACTGTATCTACATTTTTATCTAAGCTGGTCCGCAAGGATTATTTGAAACTTTGCAGAAATGGAAAGATTTATACTTATAAGATTTTAGTGCCGGAAGAGGCATATAGACGTAAGCTTTATAAGCAGCACATCAGCTTCTGGAATCACAATGATATTGTTGAGTTCGTGGCAGAGATGATTGGTAATGGTGATCTCACAAATGAGGATATCGAAGAAGCTAAGAACCGCAAATAATTCTGAATGTGCTATAATAGCAGCTTTGATATGAACAGAGAGGCAAAGTATGAAAATACTTTGCCTTTTCTCTGTTTTGTGATATGCTATTATTACACATTAATATTATTTCTTTCGTGTCCTTTTGAGGTGCCTTCGTCCTTGGGTGCAGGGAACGGTTCAAAGAAGTATCTAGGGGCTACATCTAATTCCCGGCTGATGTTAAACAGCAGCTCTAAGGAAAAGGATTGCGTGTTGTTGGAGTTTTCAATTCTGCTGAGATAAGAACGGGAAATGTTGACCCGGTTGGCAAGCTCGGCCTGGGTTATATTTGCCCGCTTCCTGTAAAAGGCGATATGTTCACCCAGTTCAACATAATAATCCCGGTTTTCAAAAGCAGGGAAAGTGGATTCATATTCAATATTCATTTATTACCTCCTCTTTTGTAAAATGAAAATATCTGGTAAATAGAAGTATAGATAAAATAGAAGGGGAAATACACAAATGTTTACAGAAAGGTAAATTATGATAACTTCAAATTAACAATTTGAGCAGAAATAAAAGCAGATAATAGCATATAGAAGTATAAAGGATAAATTCTGAGAAATGGGGGTCTTTATGGAACAGAAAGGCATTGTTTCCAAAATCATATATAAAAATAATGATAACCAGTATGTTGTGTTTGCAGTGGAAACAGACGAGGGGGAAGATGAAACATTTGTCGGCTACCTGTCTGGGATTGAAGAGGGAATGTATATTCTTGCCAGAGGGGAATATAGGGAGAATGACCAGTATGGTATGCAGTTTATGGTATCCGGATATGAAGTAAAGATGCCGGATAATCTTATGAGTATGGAGCGTTATTTAGGCTCCGGTGCAATCAAGGGTATTGGTGAGATAATGGCAAAGCGTATTATCAAGAAATTCGGTATGGATACCTTTCGCATTATGGAGGAGGAGCCGGAGCGGCTTGCTGAGATAAAAGGAATTTCTGAGCGGAAAGCGAATGAGATTGGAGTGCAGTTTATTGAGAAACAGGCGATGCGGGAGGCTCTTATGTTTTTGTCTGAGTTTGGAATTTCGCCCAATCTCTCTGTGAAGATATTTAATGAATATGGACAGAAGCTTTATACCATTGTGAAAAAGAATCCATATCAGATTGCGGAGGATATCAGTGGTGTGGGATTTAAGACAGCGGATGCTATTGCCCGGCGGGCAGGAATTGGTCTGCAATCGGATTTCAGAGTACGGGCAGGAATTATTTATACACTGAATCAGGCAATTGGTCTTGGACATGTTTATCTTCCCAAACGGCTGCTTCTTAGCTGGACAAAACAGCTTTTAGAGAAAAGCAATGAAAATGGTGGGAATACAGCGGAATATTATGATTATGCAGAGAATCCCTATGCTGTTGGCCAGGAGGTTATTGAGACACAGCTTATGAATCTTCAGATTGAGGGTAAAGTGGTGTTTAAGGAGAGGGATGGAGAAGTGATTATTTATGCCTCGAATCATTATCATAAAGAACTGGATACGGCACGGATGCTTCTGGAGACCAAATCTACCGTTGGACTTCCGGAGGATTCACTGGAAAAGACGATTACTGCCATTGAGAAACTCCTGCATATTACGCTGGATAAGATGCAAAAAGAAGCAATCCGCCAGGCGGCAAGGCAGGGCATATTGGTTATAACAGGAGGACCGGGAACAGGAAAGACTACCACGATTAATGCCATTATCAAATATTTTGAGATGGAGAATCTGGAACTTTTGCTGGCGGCACCTACGGGACGTGCGGCAAAGAGAATGACGGAAGCCACCGGCTACAAAGCACAGACGATCCACCGGCTGCTGGAACTGTCCGGCGGAGTGTCGGAGGATACGGGAAATGCTGGGATCCGTTTTGAGCGGAATGCCTCTAATCCGTTGGAGGCAGATGTTATTATTATTGATGAAATGTCCATGGTGGATTTATCCCTGATGCATGCCCTGCTGCTGGCGGTTATGCCGGGAACCCATTTGATTCTGGTGGGAGACGAGAATCAGCTGCCTTCTGTGGGGGCAGGAAATGTGCTAAAGGATGTCATAAAATCCGGATGCATTCCGGTGGTGGCATTAGAGCATATCTTCCGGCAGGAGGAAGGCAGTGCCATAGTGGAAAATGCCCACAGGATCAATAAAGGGGAACCGATACGGATGGATAATAAGAGCAGGGATTTTTTCTATCTGCCCAGGACGAGTACGAAGGATGTGACGGAGGAAGTGGGGCTTTTGCTGACGAGAAAACTTCCGAAGTATGTGGAGTGTACGGGAATGGAGATTCAGGTGTTGACACCCATGCGGAATGGACCTTTGGGGGTAGAGAACCTGAACAGGGAGCTGCAACGGGTACTAAATCCGGCAAATTCACGGAAAAAGGAAAAAGAAATGAAGGATGGAACTATTTTCCGTGAGGGGGATAAGGTAATGCAGATCCGAAATAATTATAAGCTGGAGTGGAGTATTTACAGTGGTAAGGGTAGATTTAAGATAGAAGAAGGTGTGGGAGTATTTAATGGCGACATGGGCATTATCCGGGAAATTGATGAATACAACGAGGAGGTTGTGGTGTTGTTTGATGACGACAAGGAAGTTCGGTATCCTTATAATCTCCTGGAAGAATTGGAGTTGTCCTATGCAATTACCATACATAAATCCCAGGGAAGTGAATATCCGGCTGTGGTGCTGCCATTGTTTAGTGGTCCCCGCGTACTTTTGAACCGGAATCTTCTTTACACGGCGGTAACCCGGGCAAAAAGATGTGTGGTCATTGTTGGAAACGGACATCTGGTGGAGAGCATGATACAGAATAATGATGAACAGAAGCGGTACTCTTCGCTGGATTTGCGTCTTTTGGAACTGTCGGAAAATGGTTTTTAGGGGGTGGACGGTTGACGTTTAACAGTATACTGGATTTACTATATCCAAAAAGATGTCCTCTGTGTCACCACATCAGACCTTATGGTGAACGGGATGTATGTGATGTGTGTCTGAAAAATCTTAAGCCTGTTACTGCTCCCTGCTGTATGAAATGTGGAAAACCGATTGATAATGATGAAGAGGAGTACTGCGGGGATTGTAAAAAGCTTCCCAAGAGTTTTAAAAGGGGATTCCCGGCATTTTTATATGAAGGGGCCATTAAATCCTCGTTATATGATTTCAAATACAAAAATCAACGAAACTATGCAGAGTTCTACAGCAGAAGTATTATGCAGATATATGGAAAACAGCTGCAAAGCCTTAGGGTTGACGGCATTGTGCCGGTGCCGGTATCTGTCAGAAAAAAGAGGATGCGCGGTTATAATCAGGCGGAACTGCTGGCAGAAAGGATTGGAAGGAACCTTGGTATACCGGTATATCCGGATTATCTGGGGCGAAGTGTGGATACCAGTCCCCAAAAAGAGTTAAATGATAAAGAGAGAATGAAAAATCTAAAAAATGCTTTTAAAATAGGTCAAAATAAGATAAAATTAAAGAAAATACTGCTGGTGGATGACATTTATACAAGCGGGGCGACCATAGAAGCCTGCACAAGAGTGTTATTATCGGCGGGTACGGAAACGGTCTATTACACCAGTGTGGCAATAGGCAGAGGATATTCCGAATAAATGAACAACGGGAGGAACATAGAATGGAAGTAAGAACTTGTAGACAATGTAAGAGGATTTTTAATTATTTGAACGGTCCGTCTATTTGTCCGGGATGCAAGGCAAAGCTGGAGGAGAAATTCCAGCAGGTTAAGGAATATGTACGTGATAATCCAACAGAAGGGATTACGGAGGTGGCTGCTGCCAATGATGTATCTGCCAACCAGATCCGCCGCTGGATACGGGAGGAAAGATTATCCTTTTCAGCAGATTCCGGAGTAGGAATTGACTGCGAGAGCTGTGGGGCCATGATTCTGTCAGGACGTCTTTGCCAGAAATGCAAGGACAGGCTGTTGGGAAAGGTGGATGACATGTACCGTTCGGATGAATCCGTTGTGGCAAAGAAACACAGGGAAGCAGCGAGAATGCGGTTCTTAGACAAATAATTATTTAAGGAAATTGATATAGAATAAATATTTCTCCGATTCAGGTATAATGTTTTGAAAAAAGCAGCCGATATACTTATTGAATCCATTAGACAAAGGATTTAATAAGACCGGTTACGGGTGGGTCATCCGAACCGATAATCAAGGAGGAAGGTGTAACGATGCGAATTGGTGCATATAACCAGGTTGCCCAGGTCTATGGGAATCAGCCGGTAAAGAAAAGTTATAACCAGGGTGCAGTTGGTGCAGCGTCAGGACTGGACCAGGTATCTTTTTCCACGGTAGGAAAGGATATGCAGATTGCAAAGACAGCGCTTAGTTCTGTTCCGGATGTGAGAGAAGACAGAGTCCAGGCACTGAAGGAAAGCATCGCAAATGGTACCTATCAGGTAAGTGCAGAGAGCTTTGCAGATAAGCTTTTGGCTGCATTTGACGAGAAATCCATTTAATCCCGAAAGCTTATGCTTTCGGGGTTGAATCGGACATTTGGTTGAGATAAGGAGAATCAGATGGCGAGCTTAATTGAGAATTTGATATCGACTCTTGAGAAAGAAAGCAGTCTTTATGAGAAACTTACAAAGGAGTCTATGGATAAGACACCTGTTATTGTGGCAAATGATTTGACACGTCTTTCTGAAGCGAATGCAAGGGAACAGAGGATAGTGGATGATATAACAGCGGTGTCACATAAAAGAAATCAGGCATTAGAAGAAATTGCAACAGTATTAGGCAAGGATGCGAAAACGATTACTGTTTCAGAGGTCATTGATTTGATGGAGAAGCAGCCGGAGTTTCAGCATCCTTTAATTGCCCTTAAGGATAAAATGATAAAGCAGGTGGAGGTATTAAAGCAGGTTAACCTTCACAATCAGGAATTGTTAAAGGAAGCAATGGAGATGACAGAGTATTCTATTAATCTGATTCAATCCATGAATCAGGCACCGGAAACAGCGAATTACAGCAAGGGTGCATATAGCGGAACTACTCTGGGAGGAAGCAGTTCTTCCTTTGATGCAAAACAGTAGATATACCAGGATATATCAGAATTAGAAAGGAGGAGAAGCATATGTCAGGAACAATGGGGAATTTTTATGTGGGTGTTTCCGGATTACAGTCCAGTCAGTATGCACTGAATACAACAGCACACAATATTACCAATGCAGGAACAAAAGGATATTCCAGACAGCAGGTTCTCCTTACTGATTTAGCTTATACCAATCTGGGGGATACTGCTGTGGGCAGGAATCAGGCAGGTCTTGGAACCAGAATAGGAGATGTGAGACTGGTCCGTGATACTTTTGTGGACAAAGCATACCGCAAGGAGCTGGGCAGAGAGCAATTCTACCAGACTAAGTATGATGTGGTGGCGGAAGTACAGAATTACTTTGGTGAGCTGGAAAGCAGCAGTTTCCGCAGTTATATGCAGAAATTATGGACCTCCGCAGAGGAATTGCAGAAGGAATCTAACAGTATTGTAACGAGAAGTTCCTATATTGCCAGTGCAGTTACTTTTGTTGATCAGGCAAATGAGATTTATAAGCAGCTTACCACCTATCAGAAGAATCTGAATAAGGAGATTCAGGATCAGGTGGACCGTATCAATGAATTGGCGGATATCATTTATGAATTAAACTATGAGATTACCAAGGTGGAGGCTTCCAAGGTGGAAAGTGCCAACGATTACAGAGATCAGCGGGATGCGGCATTGGATGAACTTGGAGGACTCATTTCCATTACTTATAAAGAGACGGATAATGGACAGGTGGACGTATATGCAGAGAACCGGTGTCTGGTCAGCATGGATCGTACTTACAAGATGGATGTGAAGCCGGTCAGTGACTCCTGTGATTATTATGTGCCAATCTGGGCAGATGACCAGGCGGATGTATTTAATCTGACCAGGGTGCCAAATGCAGATTCCGGCACAGACGTGGGTTCCCTGAAGGGAATTATCATGTCAAGAGGTGACTGGGTTGCTAATTACACGGATATTCCGATGGCACCGGAGGCACCGGTGAAGCCGATACGTGCCGATTATGCAACAGATGCAGAATATAACCAGGCACTTGCAGATTATCAGACGGATTACCAGCAGTATCAGACAGACTATCAGCAGTTTACAAAGGATAAAGAATACTATAACACATATTTAGAGCCTTATACGGTTAATAATATCATTGCCCAGTTTGACCAGCTGGTACACGGAATTGTGACAAAGATTAACGACATTCTCTGTCCGAACAAAGAGATTACACTGGCAGATGGAAGCACGATTCAGGTGCTGGATGAAGAAAATGCCGGCTATGGAATGGGTGAAGACAACCGGGTGCAGGGAACGGAATTGTTTATCCGTAATACCATGCAGCGTTATACGGAGAAGACTGTAACTTTGGCAGATGGAACAACGGCAACGGTACAGGTTTACAATGAAGAAAATGAAAATGATTATTTATCTTTATATACATTAGGCAATATTCAGGTGAATGATGAACTGATCAAGAATCCAAGCCTGCTTCCTCTTTCAAATCTTCAGAATGAGGAACTGCAGAATGTTGCAGACCAGCTGATTCATGTTTGGGAAGAGGATTTTGCCAGTCTTGGTCCGAACAGTCTTGTGGTTAATAATTTCATGGGATATTACAAAGAATTTATTGCGGATTTTGCCAATAAGGGCAGTACCTATAATGGAATTGCAGAATCCCAGAACAAATCAGTACAGGAACTGGAAAATCAGCGTCAGACAGTGGTGGGAGTATCCACGGATGAAGAATTAAGTAATCTGATCAAATACCAGCAGGGTTATAATGCCTCTTCCCGATATTTTACAGTTGTATCGGAGATGGTGGAACATTTGATTAATAAACTGGGTTGATCTGCATGGCAAGTAGATGTCTGACAGGACATGCAGAAAGAAGAAAGAGCACAGGATAGAAAGGAAGCGAGGATATGCCATCTACATTTTTAGGATTGAATACGGGATTATCTGGTCTGAATTATTATCAGGCAACACTGAATACAACTGCACACAATATATCGAATGCGGATACAAAAGGATATTCCAGACAGAATGTGCTTTCGAAGGCGGCAGAGGCAATTCGCGTGAACAGTGCATATGGTATGATGGGAACCGGTGTCCAGACTACGGGAATTGAACAGCTGCGTAATGTTTATTATGATACAAAATACCGCTCAGCTTCCTCAAAGTATAATGAATATGAGGCTGTGCAGGAACAATTGACACAGTTACAGACTTATCTGAATGAGATGCAGTCTGAGACAGGATATACAAAACTGCTGTCGAAAATGAGTGCGGCCATGCAGGATTTGGCCTCCAGTCCTTCGGACGCCACCTATCGTACACAGTTTATTCAGGCGGTTAATAATTTTACGGACCTGATTAAAGAAACAGGAACCAATTATCAGAATACCCAGCAGGATATCAATAATGAGATTGCAATTCATGTGGATACCATCAACTCCATTGCATCTCAGATATATACATTGAATCAGCAGATTATGAATATCGAGACCAGACAGGGCAATGCCAATGATTTGCGTGACCAGAGAGAACTGCTGGTGGATCAGCTTTCCGAACTGGTAAATGTCACTGTGACGGAGACACCAATCATGTATGGAACCGGAGAGGATGCAGTGGAATCCGGTGCAAGCCGGTATGAGGTGCGGATTGGTAATACCGTTTTAGTAGATGAGATGGAATGCAAACAGCTTAAGGTTGTGGCAAGGCAGGAAAAGATAAATCAGAACGATATCGACGGTCTTTATGATGTTTATTGGGAAGGTCTCAATGAGACCATTGGAGAGAAGTTTAATTTTAATAGTGCAAATATAACCGGACGCATTAAAGGTTTGTTAGAAGTGCGGGACGGGAACAACGCAGATCCGTTTTCTGGTACCATTACAGCCATGAATATGGGCTCTGCTGATGGTTCCACAGCCACCATCAAACTGGCAGAGAGTATGGAAGTGGATAAACTCAATCTTCCTATGGAAGGAACTATTACCCTGAACTGTAAAGAATATTATTATGAGGGTTGGGAAGCTTCCTATGATGCGGATGGCAAATTAGAAACATTTACATTTAAGAATCTTACTATTCAGGATGAGACCGGCAAGCGGATACCGGCAACATTTAATACGGCACTGGATATAGGAAAAGAAGGTGTCATGGGCGAGAAGATAGACTGTAAGGGAATCCCATATTACATGACACAGTTAAATGAATTTACGCGAACCCTTTCCAAATATATGAATGATATTTTTACCACCGGAGCAGATGCCAATGGCGATGCCGGACTTGACTTTTTTACGGCACCGGATATCAATGGCAAAGATTATGTGCTGACCGGCAATCCGGCATCCGCAACATTAAGTTCTTCGGATTCCAGTTATTACAGACTGACGGCTTTGAATTGGTCTGTCAATCAGGAAATTACAAAGGATCAGTCCAAACTGGTGGTTTCTTATAAAGAGGATATTGACCAGGGTAATCTGGAGGCAAAGGGAGTACTGGATAAAATAATTTATGGCATGAGCGACCAGAGTATGTTTTCCCAGGGTACCGTTGCACAGTTTTTGCAGGCAATTACCACTTCACAGGCGGTTGATATTTCCAAATATGAATCCTTTTCCACGAATATGGATGAGGTGGCTACGGTTATTAATAATCAGCGGCTTTCAGTGTCGTCTGTAGATACCAATGAGGAGGCGGCAAGCCTTGTGATGTATCAGAATGGCTTCAATTTAGCTAGTAAGGTAATTTCCGTAATGAATGAAGTTTATGATAAGCTTATTAACCAAACAGGGGTTTAAGTCGATATAATACATAGATGAGTTTTCCTCTTGCAGATATCAGCAGAGGTGGAATCCGCCTAAGGATGTGGCGGGAAATACGTGAGGTTAACGGAGTAACCGGATAGGAGAGAGACAATGAGAGTTACGAATCAAATGGTGACAAGCGGTTCTTTGCGGAATATGCAGAAATCTATGCAGCGCGTCAGTAATCTGAATCAGCAGGTTACCACAGGTAAGAAAATATCTGCACCATCCGAGGATCCGGTTATTGCAATCCGGGCATTGAAACTTCGAACAACCTGTGACCAGTTAGACCAATATAAGAATAAGAACATACAGGATGCATTATCGTGGCTGGATACGACACAGACTTCTATTCAGAATGTGTATGACCGGCTGCAGGATGTATATTATTATTGTGAGCAGGGTGCAACGGATACATTTCAGACTAAGGATAGAAATACGATTGTTGATGAATTGTATGCCTTGAAAGATGCCATTTACAGAGAGGGTGGAACTACCTATGCCGGAAGATATCTGTTTTCCGGATATAAGACAGAGACTAACCTGATTTTTCAGGATGCGGCAGCAAAGGAAGGACTTTCTTATAATATTACAGAGGATATTTCCCCGGATAAGATTACAGGCAAGAAGGTTGTACTGAATGAGATCAATACAGATGATCTGGATAGTATTCTGGCAGGTAATACAACCTATGAAGCACCGGTTTCAGAAAGTGTATATCAGTTAAGACTCGCTTACAGTAATCTGGATAAAGGTGCAGCAGATATTACAATTAATATCACTGCTGCTGATGGAACAGTAAGCCAGCTTACCCCGACCATTAAGCAGGTGGCAGATTCCGATACCTATTATGATGTTGGTGCAGGTGGAGTGAATTTCATTCCGGAGACTGGTGAATTGATATTTGGTGACGACATTTACAATGCAATTAAAGATGCTTCTAATATTTCTGTCAATTATAACAAATCTGAGTTTGCGGTTGGTGATCTGCGGCCGGAGATGTATTTTAACTGTACCCAGTATAAAGAAATGCCAGATGGTACAATAAAGGATACTAAGTTTACTGTAGATGAAGCCGGACAGCCAATTAAATACGAAGTGAATTTTAGCCAGTATATTACGGTAAATGCGGAGGGGAAGGATTTCATCTTCCATGATATGGGTAATAAGATTGAGGATCTTGCCAGTGCGGTACAGGATGTTCTTGACATAGAAGACACCATCAGCCGTTTGAATGAATTGTTAGAAGACCCGCAGTATATGGGTGATGAAGACGCTATTGCACAGATTAACAAGATGTTAGAAGGTGCGGATGTGGAGCTGGCATTAAAGAGAGAGAATATGCAGAAGCTTTTCGGCAATAACATGACCAATTTCCAGAATTTCATGGAGGATGTCAGTGCTGTGCAGGCAAAGGTAGGTACCACATATTCCAAACTGGAACTGATTGAAGTCCGGGTAACAGAGCAGTTAGCTAATTTTAAAGAACTGAAATCTTCCAATGAGGATATTGAGACGGAAGAGGCTGCCATTGACTTGTATCAGGCAGAGCTGGTATATGAGTCTGCATTGGCTACAACAAGTAGTGTTATTAAGAAAACATTGTTGGATTATCTATAATATATTTGTTGCATTTGCACAACTTGCACCTTGAAAGAATACGTTTTGCAAACGCCTAAAATAAATGATTACGTGAAAGGAGAAGAAAGCTATGTTAGCAAAAACAAAATTTTTTGGAGAGGTAGAACTGGATGATGCCAAGGTCTTAGAGTTTCCGAATGGCATTATCGGGTTTGAGGATTTTAAGAAATATGCAATTCTTTATGATATTGATAATGAAAGTGAAACAAGGATTAGCTGGCTGCAGTCTTTAGAAGAACCAACACTGGCACTTCCGGTTATTGATCCACTTGCAATTGCACCGGAGTATGCACCAATGATTGAGGATGAACTTCTGAAACCGCTTGGGAATCCGGCAGATGAAGATTTGTTGTTTTTATTGGTAATGACGGTACCATCAGACATGACAAAGGTGACTGCCAATATGAAAGCCCCTGTTATTATCAATGCCGAGGAGCGTAAGGGAGTTCAGTTGATAGTAGACAATGCGGATTATCCGGTTAAGTTTAATGTATATGAATCCGTGCAGAATATGAAAAAGAAGGCGGGTGAATAATATGTTAGCATTATCCAGAAAGGCAAATGAATCTATTATTATTGGAAATGAAATTGAGATTACCATCCTTGAAGTAAAGGGTGAACAGGTTAAGATTGGAATTCAGGCACCGAAATCTGTGCCGGTTTACAGAGAAGAAGTATATACGCAGATTAAAGAGGCAAATAAAGAAGCTGCTGCAGATGCAGTACAGGAGAATTTAAAGAATCTGTTTAAATAACAAAATTTATAAAGATGAATCTATATATTGTTATGAAATGATCAACAGCAGGGAGGCGGATCTGTTTTCCTGCTGTGTTTATCTTTATAGCATAGAGTAAATTTTTTTGTGGGATTTTAAAAAATTTGAAAAATTATTCCAATTATTATAAAATATAAAAAGACAATAGCCGATATAGCTATTGAAAAGTATTTATGCATAAGTATTTTCGCAACAAAAGTTTTTTGAATTTCACATGGAGGTGAATGTAATTATGGCAATTGAAGGAATCAAGAGCAGTGTAATGACACAGCAGGTGAACCGGGTAGAGAAGACAGCAACACCGGTGGAAGTGACAGATGCTGCATCAGCCAGAACAGCAACGCAGGGATATATACCGGTTACAGAGGCACAGAGCAGCAATAACAAGAATGAACAGAAAGATGGGAAGGAACAGGAGAATGGTCAGGATTTACAGGATGTATCTCCAGAGAAGGTAAAAAGTGCGCTCTCGGATATTAATAAGAGAATCCGTCCGACCCATACCCAGTGCGAATTTAAGTATCATGAGGAAACCCACAGGATTTCCATTACAGTAAGAGATTCCGATACCAATAAGGTAATCAAGGAGATCCCACCGGAAAAGACTTTGGATATGATTGCAAAGTCTTTGGAACTTGCCGGAATCTTGGTTGACGAGAAACGATAGGAGGGATTTGAATGGCAGGAGTAAGAATGACTGGCCTGGTTTCCGGTTTGGATACGGAGAGCCTGGTAGGTGAACTTTCAAAGGCATATCAGACAAAGGTGGATAATGCGAAAAAGAAACAGACCAAAGCAGAGTGGAAGAAAGAAGCCTGGGCAGCTTTGAATACAAAGTTGATGGATTTCTATAAAGGGGCATTGACAACGTTTAAAAGTACCGGTACCTACAACTCTAAGGCGGTCAGTGGTGATTTGAAAGGCGTAAAGATTACGGCTGGAAGTAAAGCGGTCAACGGCAGTCATAAGGTTCAGGTGATGAGTACTGCCAGTGCACAGATGTGGACCGGACATAAGATTAATGATAACAAATATACGGCTACATCTTATGCGGCTGCGACTGATACAAGCAAGAAGATTTCGGAGTTATATGATAAGAATGGATATTCTATTCAGAATGCACTGAACGGATCCAGTTTTAAAGTAGAGAATGCGGCAGACGGCACCAGCGTAGACGTGAATATCAATGTGGATGAGAATACTACGGTAGATGATTTGTTAAGCAGTGTGAACAGCCAATTAGCTGGAACCGGACTGACTGCCAGTTTTGAAAAGGGTGCATTACAGTTTACAAATACATCTGCAACGGAACTGGTGAATGATGCCACAGGTGAGAAAACTTATAGTGGTGGACATGAGATTACGATTACAGCCAATGATCAGGCAAGTGCAACAGCACTGGGTCTTTCCTACAATGAGAACGGAAAGGGCACAGTGATTAATCCGTTAAGTGATAAAGTTACCGATAATAGTGTCCAGGGTTCTGCTTTTGCATATGAGAAGAAAGAGGCAGAGAATACCAGTGTTACTGGTTCTACTAAGCTTACTGATATGGGAATTGCAGAGGGAACCATGATTAAGGTGAATGGTACAGAGATTATGGTGGATCGTACTACAACCTTAGATAGTCTTGCGAAATCCATGGAGAAGACGGGAATTAACGCCAGCTATGATGCAGGGCAGGGTAGATTTTATCTGAGTGCCAAGAGTACTGGTACAGCCAGTGCATTTAGTATAGATACAGATGCAGATACATTAGCAAAGCTTGGATTTGATTATTCGACCGACACAAGAGGTAAGATTGATGCAGCAGATGCCCAGATTGTATACAATGGAGTAGAATATACCCAGTCCAGCAACAGTTTCAGCATTAACGGTTTGACGATTGATGTAAATGCAGTTGGTGAAGAACAGAATTTCACAGTGGATACGGATGTAGATGGTATTTATGACAAGGTAAAGAATTTTATAAAAGAATATAATGCCTTGATCACAGAGATGAATACACTCTATAATGCGGATAGCTCAAGAGGGTATGAACCTCTTACCTCTGAAGAGAAGGATGCAATGACAGAAGAAGACGTTAAGAACTGGGAGGATAAGATCAAAGGTTCCCTTCTTCGCCGAGACAGTACAATCAGTTCATTGCTTACCAGTATGCGGACAACTCTTAATAAGTCTGTAGAGGTAACTAACTCCGACGGAACAACTTCGCGTTATGCGTTATCTTCTTTTGGTATTGTTACCAGCACCTATACCGAAAAAGGCCTGTTACATCTTCAGGGCGATTCGGATGATGCAGATTTTGCAGATATGGAGGATAAATTAAAAGCTGCTATAGCAGCAAATCCAGAGGCAGTTACCAAGACTCTTACTGCTCTTGGCAGTGAGATGTATGACAATTTGCAGAAAGCAATGCGAAAGACTGAAACCAGTAGTGCATTGACATTTTATGATGATGTGACAATGGATAAAGAGATAAAGAACTACAAGGAAGATGTAACGGATTTGCAAGAAAAGATGCAGGAAGCAGAAGACAGATATTATGATCAGTTTTCTGCTATGGAGACAGCATTATCAAAACTACAGTCTCAGCAGTCGTACGTTTCCCAGTTGTTTGGTGGCTGATACTATGTACTATTTGTCATAGATGGGGGATACAATTTTGCAATAGATTTCAAAGGGATATGCAGGCATATCCCTTTGACCTGTTGCTTGTAAGAATAAATAAGGACATATTACATGTCTGATATAAGGAGAAAAAAGTATGGCACAGGGAAACCCGTATGCAAAATATGCAAATAATAAAATAACAACAGCAACACCGGCGGAATTGACATTGATGTTATATGAAGGAGCCATTAAATTTTGTAACCTTGCAAAGATTGATATGGAAAAAGGAGAGTATGGAGATGCTCTTCATCATGTTCAACGGGCTAGGAATATTATTGTTGAATTGCAGTCTACGCTGGATTTTAAATATCCGGTTGCAAAGGATTTTGATGTGATTTATACATATATTTTTAATCTGATGATAGAATGTAATAAAAATCACAATATAGATGCGTTAGAGGAGATTTTGTTGCAGCTTAGAGAGTTGAGAGATATCTGGAAACAGGTTATGCGGCAGGCAAAACAGCCTGTGTCATAGTATAATGGATATAGTGCTTAATGGAGAAAAATAGGAGTATACTTATGGAAGATGACCAGAAATATGTGCAGGTTTTAGTTGCAACCTTACAAAAACAAGTGCAGGTATTGAATGATATATTAAAGGTTACACAAGAACAGAGTGCGATTGCAAATGCAATTGATTTTGATGAAAGTATGCTGGAGGAATCCCTGAATAAAAAAGAGATTTTAATTGCCAAACTCAATGAGTTGGATAATGGTTTTGTTTCAGTGTATGGGAGAGTCCGCAATGAGATAATGGGAAAACAAAAGATTTATAAGGAAGAGATTAGTCAGTTGCAGAGCTTGATCAAAGAGTGTACAGATTTGGGTGTGGAGATTAAAGTAGCAGAAGAACGCAACCGTGACAAAATGGCACAATGTTTTGCAAATAAACATAAGGATTATGGTGCAAAGCGAACGGCAGCTTCTGTGGCATCCCGTTATCATCAGACGATGAATAATGCAAAGACGTTGGATTCTTATTTTTTTAATCAAAAAAATTAAAAATAGTTGAAATTTTTAAAAAAATGCTATAAAGTATTTTTAGAAGTCTCCGATATATATAGTGTAAAGATAAATAATCTTTACCTGGAAGTGGTAATAGCTCGTAAGAGATATTATATAATTTTATTAACGGCAGTTAAGACTGCTAGTACATGTAGCAAGGATGCTGCATTATATTCAAGGAGGAATTTATTATGGTAGTACAACACAACATGCAAGCAGTGAATGCAAACAGAATGCTGGGCGGTAACGTTAAGGCGGTAGCTAAGTCAACAGAGAAGCTTTCATCTGGTTACAAAGTAAACAGAGCAGCAGATGATGCAGCTGGACTTTCTATTTCTGAGAAGATGAGAAACCAGATTCGTGGTATCAATCAGGCTGTAAGCAACTCTGAGGATGGTCAGTACTTAATCCAGACAGCAGAAGGTAACATGAACGAGATTCATTCTATCCTTCAGCGTATGGGTGAGTTGGCAACCAAGGCAGCCAATGATGTTAATGCAACTGAGGATCGTACTTCTATCTCTGATGAGATGACTCAGTTAAGAGAAGAGATTGACAGTATTGCTAAGAAGGCACAGTTCAATGGTACATACTTATTGAATGGTGGAATGTCAGCTGGTAAGTATTTACAGGTTGGTGCTAACTCAGGTGAGAACATGGCAATTTCTATCGCATCTATGTCAGCTGGCAAGATTGGTATTACCTCAAGCAGTATGGATGTTTCAAGCCATAGTTCTGCATCTAAGGCAATGAGCACCATCACATCAGCTATCAAGCTTGTATCTGCTGCACGTTCTAAGCTGGGTGCTATCCAGAACCGTCTGGATTACACAATCAACAACTTAGAGAACTATTCTGAGAACTTAACATCTGCTGAATCTAATATCCGTGATACAGATATGGCAACAGAGATGGTTAACTACTCTAAGAATAATATCTTACAGCAGGCTGCACAGTCAATGCTTGCACAAGCTAACCAGTCTAACCAGGGCGTATTATCATTACTTCAGTAATCTAGTTAATAGGTTATTGCAAAAGGGGCTGATCCGTAAGGGTCAGCTCTTTTTGGTTTGCGTGTAATATATGATTTTTAATTAAAATAAAAAAATTTTCAATTTGCTATAAAGTATTTAAAATTGTCTCCGATATAATTAGTGTAAGTGATACATAATATGAAACATAAAGCTTACAAAGCAAAGAAAATATAAAAGAATAAAAGGAATAATTTTATTTCAGGGAGGAATGTGTTATGGTAGTACAGCATAATATGCAGGCAGTAAATGCAAACAGAATGTTAGGTGGTAATGTTAAGGCAGTGGCTAAGAATACAGAGAAGCTTTCATCTGGTTACAAAGTAAACAGAGCAGCAGATGATGCGGCAGGACTTTCTATTTCTGAGAAGATGAGAAACCAGATTCGTGGTATCAATCAGGCTG
>JBJEJE010000111.1:24586-45422 GCA_051877755.1 Lachnospiraceae bacterium
GACAGCAGAAGGTAACATGAACGAGATTCATTCTATCCTTCAGCGTATGGGTGAGCTGGCAACCAAGGCAGCCAATGATGTTAATGCAAGTGAGGATCGTACATCTATCTCTGATGAGATGACTCAGTTAAGAGAAGAGATTGACAGTATCGCTAAGAAAGCACAGTTCAATGGTACATACTTATTGAATGGTGGAATGTCCGCTGGTAAATATTTACAGGTTGGTGCTAACTCAGGTGAGAATATGGTGATTTCTATTACATCTTTATCAGCTGGCAAGATTGGTATTACTTCAGATAGTATGAATGTTATGAGCCATGGTGCTGCATCTAAGGCAATGAGTGCAATCACATCGGCTATTAAGCTTGTATCTGCTGCACGTTCTAAACTGGGTGCTATTCAGAACCGTTTGGATTACACTATTAATAACTTAGAGAACTATTCTGAGAACTTAACATCTGCTGAATCTAATATCCGTGATACAGATATGGCAACAGAGATGGTCGACTACTCTAAGAATAATATCTTACAGCAGGCTGCCCAGTCAATGCTTGCCCAGGCAAATCAGGCTACACAAGGTGTAATGAGTTTACTTCAGTAATAGATATTATTCCGATGAAATGAAGACGGACCAATCAAGGTCCGTCTGTTTTCGTTCATGGGGTTATGGATGAAAGTAGAATTGTAAAAGACATAAGATAGGAGATATATATGAATCAGGAACGATTAGAAGATGTAATTAATATATTGACAAAGATTTCTGACTACCTGTATCAGGAGAATACAAAGCCGGCGTATCTGCATTTGATTCATATTCTGCCTGAATTTGAGCAGGTTATAGCGGAGATTGAAGATGATGCTCAACGTGAGGAATTGGCTGGTAAATTAACAGAGGCAATTGGGGCTATGGAAGCAGAGGATCATACCCTTTTAGCAGATCTGCTTCAATATGACATTATAGATCAATTGAAACAATATGTACAAAAATAAAGGTGAGGTATTATGTCGTTTTACGAATTGAATTTGGAAGCATTAAAAAAGCATAATGCTTTGTTGTATCAGGGGCTAACTGAGAATGTTATAACCAGGGAGGATGGTTCCTTAGAAATTGATATTAATGATGAGAAGAATCCGCTAAAGGATTCCATTGAAGAGATTACATCTGTTGAAGCCCGGGATGGAACCAGTATTATAAAACTAAAAAAAGACGGAAAAGAATATTGTATGAATAGTCAGTACCGTCCCTTTGATGAAGCAGTAAAATTTGCAGATCAGTATGAAAATGTGATAGATCATTCTGTTATGATGATGCTTGGCTTGTCCAATGGAATTGTGGCTCATGCAATCTGTGAAAAACTAGGCGATAACGTTCAGTTTATTTTTTTTGAACCATCCCCAAAGATATTTTTATTTGCAATGCAGCATTATGATTTGGTAGATATAATTCAGAATGGAAGGGTCTTTCTATTTGTGAAGGGGTTGAACGAAGAAAGACTTGAACCGGTGATGGCGGGATTGGTTTCGACATCCAATTATCGGCATTGTATTATGGATGCATTACCAAAGTATCATCAGCTATTTCCAGAGGAATATGATATCTTTGAAGAAAAATATCGATTTGCTGTAAATTCAGTGCGCTATAATATTGTAACCAGGCAATGGTTTAGCAAAGAGATGACGAAGAATCAGATATATAATATGCACTATTTCTTAAAAAGCAATTGTGGTGAAGATTTTGACAATGTATTTCCAAAGGATATACCGGCAATTCTGGTTGCGGCGGGTCCGTCACTTGAGAAGAATGTACAGTTGTTAAAAGAAGCAAAAGGAAAACTATTTATTGTTGCCGTAGATACAGCACTTCGTTATCTTGCAGACGAAGGGATAAGACCAGATCTTGCTGTGACGGTTGACCCAAATAAACCATTACGGCTGTTTGAGAGAGATGAATTACGGGATATTCCCATTGCTGTGACTTCGGCTTCTAATTATAAGGTCTTAGATGCTATGAACAATAAGAAGGTCATTTATGTGTCCACAGATAATCCATATTATGAGAAGATGGCTCAGGTGGCAGACAGGCATATGCGATTCTTGCCAAACGGTGGCTCTGTGGCAACCGTTGCATTTGCAATGCTGATGAATTGGGGGTTCCAAAAGATTGTTCTGATTGGTCAGGATCTTGCTTTGGCAAAGGATAAGGTGCACGCAGGTAAAGATGATGTAGATTTGGGAAAACTTGAGGGCGATAAGATTGCAATTGAAGGATACTATGGTGAAACTGTATATACTACACGGGATTATGATGAATATCGGAAATGGTATGAACTGATTGCCAGAAGTTCTGATAAGGTTGAAATTATTAATTCAACAGAGGGAGGGGCGAAGATTCACGGTGCAACACAGATGTCATTGCGGGAAGTGATTGATCAATATGCTTCTGTATCTTATGATTATGAAGCTATGCTCACTCAGTTAGAGCCGATGTTATCAGAGGAAGAACAACAGAAAGTTGTTGTTATGTGGAAAGAAAGTATCGAGAATCTTATAAAACTGGATCGAAAATTAAAAGAGGGTATCCGTCTTAGTGAGCAGGGACTTCGTATGTTGGAACGGCACGAGTATACCAAATCCAAGCTGAAACAGTTGCAGAATAAAATTAATCGGATTCTGGGACAATGTGATACTTATTATGAGATATTTTTTGTTGATAGTCTTTGTGCAAATGAGCAGGAAGATGTATTGGGCGATATTTATGATACTATGGATACAGAAGAAGAGGAGTATAAAAGATTATTGCAAAAACTTAGAGATTATATGAAGGATATGGATGCGTCTGTGGATGAAGTAAAAGAGATGTTCCAATATATTGTGGAACAGGCATAATGTAGAAAGATGCACAGTTATAAGTTATAGCTGTGCATTTTTGTACATTATAGGAATACTGTCCTGGTTGTTAATGTAATAAATAGACTGCTTTGTGTGTATATATTGGTCAGAGAATTGCAGACAATTGGAGGAACATTCTAATTCATAATTCTCATAAACGTAGGCAAATAGATGAAGAAAGTCTGCATTCATTCCATGTATGGTAGAATGAAATATATGATGATCTACCAATGCGTCATCAATTACAAGAAAGTTAGTGTGAGGAATGGTTTTAAGTAAAGAGCGTTTTTCTGATACAGTTGTCATATTATCCTCTGAACCGTGAAAAGCGATAATGTGGGCTTGGTTGGTGATGGAAGCATAACGGGTTTTCAAATCATAAAGTTCCATATCCGGTTCTGTCCTGCCTGCCAGATAGGAAATCTGTTGTATCAGAGTATATTTAGGCATTGAAACAGAAAAATCTCTTGTGTGGTTCATAAAAAAAGGCGTAATATATGCACTGTTATCAATAATAGCGGAAAAGATACCAGGCATATAACAATTGCATAAATGGGCGAGATATGCTCCGTGAGATTGTCCATATGCAATGACTTTTTTCTGATTAAAGTGATAATGATTCTGATGAAGGATATCTGTGACAACCTTTAAGGTTATCAGATGATCCATGGCTTGTACAGGTCCCATATCATTGTAATTAGAAAGCGTTTCATCCGGACATACCTTATATGAAAACTTTTTATCGTGTAAGAGATATTCGTTGGAGGCGTAATCCTCAAACAGTAATGCTATTTCGCTGCTGTTAAGGTGTTGCTGCAAAGCTTCCTGGGGAATCTGAATATCTTCGGAATGGGGATTCTGCATAAATTCACTTCCAAAGTAGTCGCATTGTATGGTGACAAGATTATACATATCTGCAAATTGAAAACGCATTTTCCGGTATACATTGGAGTTAGCATAACCACCATAGCCCGCAATAAATAAAAGCAGCCCCGTGTTTTCGTTGATTCCGGAATCTGGTTCATTAAAGTAGATGGTAAGTGTCCGGTCAACAGGATCCTGTAAGCTTGGCTGGCTATAGACTTGTATATTATATTCCTTTGACATGCTTCGTCCTCCGTATATTATCATGTTTTAAAGTGAATTATAATAATTATAAAATATTGTAGAAAAAGATGCAACAAAGAGAAAAATATATTCTATTATAAGAGAATATGGTAAAATAAGATATAATATTTTATCTGAGAAATAAGTGAAACGAAAAGGGGATGTGAGATGCAGTATTCAGATAAAGCAGCAACAGTTATCAAAGAGATTAATAATGCGTTAGATGGGCATGGTATGCCTCTTGATAGATTAGATACATTATTACATAGTTATATGAAGTGTGATAAACAGGAAAGGGAAATGAATGCAGCGTATTTGTCATTAGAGGGGGCAAAGATTGTAGCAAAAACGATTGGTTATCCGTTTTTTTATTATTTTCTTTCTTTTTTTGTAGAAAGTACAAATAACCAGGAATTGTATCAGACTATGGTAGATTGCTGTCTTATGGATGAAAGTCTGTCAAGAGAGAATAAGTATTTTTTATATTGGAGATTTGTTTTATATGGTTTTCGAAATCCTGATAAAATTCCTTTGGATGTTTCGAAGACCATGTTGCAATTATATAGACAGATTTACGAATTGTTTTTGGCAGATGTGAAGAATGATATGCATTATATACCTAAGGAAGATAGAAATAAAGATTTTGTCATGGTGTTTACCGGACAGTTTTTAGCTTTGAATCATGCTCCCACAAAGACGGCATTAGACCGGTGCTATGTGATAGCAAAGAAGTTAAAGAAAAAAGTTATGTTAATCAATACAGCGGAACTGGCAACGGTGTTTCAGGCGGTGGACTATTTTGATATGGGGACACCTAATTATGTGGAGGAGTACTTTTCTTTAGATATTTATCCTTATAAGGATGAAGAGTTTCTTTTTTATCAGTGTCCGAAGGAGATGCCGCAGATGGCTGTTATGAGGGAGATTCTGCGTGTGGTACAGGAAGAAAAACCTTACTTTGTGTTGAATATAGGTGGCAATAGTATATTGTCAGATTTATGCAGCAATATTGTTCCAACCTTATCAGTAGCTACGGTTTTCTCTGGAAAATCAACTACAATGGGCCAGTTTCAGGCAATTGGAAGGCCGATTAATGAGGAGGATATGTTATGGCTTAAAGAGAGTAATCTGCCTGAAGATTATTTGTTGCCGTCTTTGTTTACTTTTGTATTTAAAGAACAGGAACATCATTATCTAAGACGGGAATTGGGATTTCCGGAGAATGCATTTGTTGTTGTATTAGTTGGTGGACGATTGGACTCAGAAATCAGTGAGGAAATAGAAACGTTAATGGAGGAATTAATGCATGAGGGAATCTGTTTTGCATTTGCAGGAACATATAAGCGTTATCAGAAAATGAAGGAAAAGCGTCCTGTTTTTGAGAAGATGGGAATTAATCTTGGATTTCAGGATGATATACTGGCCATTGATGAGTGCTGTGATCTATGCCTGAATCCGCCAAGGATAGGTGGTGGCAGTTCTGTAGCGGAAGCACTCTACAAAGGTGTACCGGTGGTAAGTTTAAACTATGGAGATGGAGGACTGGCTGCAGGTGAGGATTTTTGGGTAAAGGATTTGGAGGATATGAAAAATACTATCTTGAGATACCGGGAGGATGCAAAGTTTTATGAAGAGCAGTCTAAGAAGGCCGTGGAACGGGGGTTGCAGCTAACCGACAGTGATGGAGAGTTTATTAAGATCATCAGGAAAATGGAAGAGAGTCCACGTTTTTAATGATATTTTAGGAATATAATTCAATATATGTCTTAAAAAAGAGAAACAAGATGGAGTTGGGTAATGGAGGATATATATGGAACAGAAGAGAATCAGTATTATAATTCCCTGTTATAATGTAGAACGATATATTGACCGCTGCTTTGAGAGCCTTCGGAATCAAACGATAGGAATGGAAAATATGGAATTAATTTTTGTCAATGATGCATCAACAGATGCTTCCTTAAATCATTTGCTGGAATATGAAAAACAATATCCGGAAAACATTATTGTTATACCTTTTGAGGAAAACCGAGGACAGGGAGCAGCACGTAATGTGGCACTTTCCTATGCATCTGCACCTTATATCGGATTTGTGGATGGTGATGATATGGTGGATTTTGCTATGTATGAGACAATGTTGGAAGCGATAGAACAATATAATTGTGATTTTGTGGAATGTAATTGGGATTTTTTTTCGGATAACACAGACTTTCAAGATTCCGCTTTTAATATTCCTTATACAGGATATTATAATTTTGCGGACTATAAAGTGAAAACGGATTATATTGTAGACCAATTATTTTTTACATCGGTTTGTAACAAAATATATAAGAAATCATTTTTGGTGGAGAATGATATTTTTTGCCTGGAAGGCGTACGATATGAGGACATCTTTTTTTGCTATCTTGCCTTTCTATATGCAAATTCTTATTATCATATCAACCGCTCATTTTATCATTATTATCAGAATCCAAAAGGCACTGTGCAGCAGAGGAAACAGATGTACCAATTTGATCGGATGGATGTGTCTTTGGCATTTTTGTCAACCTGCCAGGAGCGAGGCCTGATGCAAGAGTATAAGGACATAATTGAATGGATGTTTTTGGAGAAATACTATATCTATATGATCTGGGATATCTGGGATATTTTCCCAGAACAGGCGTATGATTACTATTTGGAGATGAAGAAAATGATTCTGCAACTGGTTCCGGATTACAAAACGAATCCATATAGGGAATTGGAATCGAATCGTATGGATCATGTGATATTGAAACTGATTGAATATCCGTTGACAAAAGTAGAGTTTGAAGATTTGATGAAGCAGCTATGGAATCAGCAGAAACGAAAACCAATATGATGGTTCGATAATTTTAAAGATGGGAAAAGGAGATGTAGTATGGCGGAAAAGAGAATTAGTATCATTATTCCTTGTTACAACGTGGAGAAATATATTAATCGATGTTTTGAGAGTTTGCGGAACCAAACCATGGGAATGGAAAATATGGAATTGATATTTGTTAATGATGCTTCTACAGATGGAACGTTGGAAAAACTGACAGAGTTTGAAAAGCAATATCCAGAAAGTATTATTGTGATCAATTTTGAGGAAAATCAAAGACAGGGTACGGCAAGGAATGTTGCGCTCAATTATGCATCCGCACCTTATATTGGATATGTGGATTCAGATGACTGGGTTGAGCATACTATGTTTGAGAAAATGGTTTCTATCATTGAGAAGTACGACTGTGATTTTGTGGAATGTGGATGGGATTATGCAAAAAGTGAAAATAACCGACAACCAACGAAAAACTGGGGGACTTGTGGTTACATGGATTTGACGGATCCGTATATAAAGGAAAAGTTTTATGGTGAGAAAGTTGCGTTGGTAAGTTTATGGGATAAAGTATATAAAAAGTCTTTTTTGGTTGATAATGATATCTATTGCCCGGAAAAGATTTTGAATGAGGACATTTTCTTTGCATATTTGTCGTTTGTTTATGCCAAATCCTGTTATTATATGGATGATGTTTTATATCATTATTTTGTGAATGAAAAGGGGACTGTCCGTCAAAAGAAAGCGGCGTATCAGTTTGATAAAATGACAGTTACTTTTGGATTTTTGCAGACATGTATAGAAAGAGGATTGTGGAAACAATGGCCAGAAAATGAACTGGAACAGGTAGATAAAAATGGAATTGAATGGATGTTCCTTGAAAAATATTATGTATATATGCTATGGGAGATTTTTGAACAGTTTCCAGAACGTTCTTTTGAGACATATGTAGAGATGAAAGATACAATTCAGACATGGGTGCCGGCATATAAAGAGAGTCCTTATCGAAAATGGGAAGGGAATGCGTTTGACAATACAATGTTAAAATTGTTAGATTATGATATGACAGAGGAGAAGCTGAATGAGCTTCGGGATTATATGTTAAAGACCATTCAAGTGCAGGCGTCTCAGGAATTCTAGATTTGTATAATAGTTATTTTATGAAATGAAAAGTTATATTGGAAAGTATTTTTCTGAATATACACTTATTATATTCAGAAAAACAGCCGATATAAATACTAGGTATTTAAGGATGTATATAGAATCAAGCAGGGAGGCAGAGATTCATGAAGTGCAAAAGAATAGCAATCATAACAGCAAGAGGTGGCAGTAAGCGTATTCCAAAGAAGAATATCAAAGAATTCTGCGGTAAGCCAATTCTGGCATATTCAATAGAGGCTGCAAGGAAATCCCAGTTATTTGATGAGGTAATGGTATCCACGGATAGTGAAGAGATTGCCAGTGTTGCAAGAGAATATGGGGCAAGTGTGCCATTTATGAGGAGTGCAAAGACTTCGGATGATTATGCAACGACCAATGATGTGTTACAGGAAGTATTCGAAGAATATGAAAAATGCGGCAGGCATTTTGATGTTGCCGTCTGTATTTATCCAACAGCACCATTTATTACAGCACAGAAATTAATAGACGCGGTGAGAATAATGGAAGAGGAAGAGGTGGATGCGGTAACACCGGTGGTTCGCTTTTCATTTCCTCCACAGAGAGCGTTTGTGATAAAAGATGGCGGATTGCAGTATCAGTATCCGGAAAATGCACCAAAACGTTCTCAGGATTTGGAACCGATTTATCACGATTGTGGACAGTTTTATGTGATGAAACCGGAGAATGTAATGCAAGGAATAGCTGCTAAAAAGACAGCCCCTATTATTATGCCGGAATCAGAGGTTCAGGATATTGATACGGAAGAGGATTGGAAGATTGCGGAGATGAAGTATCAAATGATGAGGAAGTGATTCGATGGAAGAAATGCTTGCACTTCGAAAAATGAACATAGAAGATATGGAACTATTGTTAAAATGGCGAAATGATCCAGATGTTCGAAAGTCCTCATTTCATACAGAGGAGATTTCTTTAGAATCTCATAAGAGATGGTTTCGTACGGTTCAGGATAGAGATGACATTGAAATTTTTATATTAGAGGAGAATAATAATGCGGTTGGTCAGATTCGACTTACTTATTGGTATGATGAGTTGGTGATAGGATATAGTATTGATTGTTTGTGTAGAGGAAGACATTTAGGACAAAGAATTGTTGAAATGATGGAATGCAAATTGAAACAGAATGCAGAGTTGCGAAAAGATGGCGAATATTTTGTTGCATATGTTAAGAAAGAAAACATTGTATCGCGAAGGGTGTTTCAAATATTAGATTATCAAGAAGAGGAACAGAGAAAATGGATTAAATATGTGAAAAAAATAATGTAATAGGAGAATAGAATGGGAAAAAACTTGATATGTGGTATAATAGATAATCATGCGGTTTATCGTTTTGTGTTTTCTCCAATGGAATCCAATATGTATGCAATGGTAAGTGGGATGGATGCACTGATAATTGATCCGATATATACTGAAGAGACAGAATGTTTTTTTGGGCACAGGAAAATAAAAAATGCGACCATACTTTTGACACATGAACATTATGATCATGTGTCAGGAGTAAATCAAATCAGAGATAAATGTAATTGTACGGTAGTTGCACATTCAGAAACAAAAAAGGTGTTAGAACAAGAGGATAATGATATTATATATCAATATAATTTATTGTGGATGTTTCATAATAATCAAGAGATGGATGAAATAGATGAGAGAAGTTATAATTGTTCTGTAGATAGAATATTTACAAATACATTTAGTTTTATCTGGCATAAAATGAAAATTGAATTAACACATACACCAGGACATTCGCCAGGAAGTAGTTGTGTAATTGTAAACAGGAATAATGTTTTTACCGGCGATAGTTTAGTAGAGGGTAAAAAAATAATTACACGCCTTCCGGGAGGAAGTAAAAATGACTATATGTTGCAGACAAGAGGATATCTTAAAGCTTTGCCAAGTGATGCCATTATTTTTCCAGGTCATGGTAATCCAGGAGAAATATCATCATTTGAAATATTATAGATGTTCTAGCTGCTGACGATAGGAGGAATAGCATGAATCAACAAATGAAAATTGGTACACATTTTATTGGGAATAATCAACCTGTTTATATTATTGCAGAAATGTCAGCAAATCATTTAGGTAATTATGATAGAGCATGTGAACTTGTGGAAGAGATGGGAAAAGCTGGTGCGAATGCTGTAAAATTACAAACATATACAGCGGATACGATTACAATAGATTGCAATGATCCACAATTTCAACTTCATGGTGGACTGTGGGACGGAGAAACCTTATATTCTTTATATCAGAAAGCATACACACCGTGGGAATGGCAGCCTAAATTATACGATTTTGCCAATAGATTTGGCATGGATTGTTTTTCATCTCCGTTTGATTTGACTGCAGTTGATTTTATGGAAGAGATAGGAATGCCAGCATATAAGATTGCCTCATATGAAATAATTGATATTCCGTTGATTCGAGCAGTTGCTAAAACAAAAAAACCTATTATTATTTCCACAGGAATAGCATTTTTAGAGGATATTGAGCGTGCAATTCGAGTGTGCAAAGAGGAGGGAAATGACAATATAGTTTTACTAAAATGTACTTCTGCTTATCCGTGTCCGTATGAAGATATGAATATTAATGTGATACCCTTAATGAGAGATACATTTGATTGCCAAGTTGGGTTATCAGACCATACGTTGGGAAGTGAAGTTGCATTAGGGGCCGTTGCATTAGGGGCGAAGGTGATAGAGAAGCATGTAACGTTAAAGAGAAGCGATGGGGGACCAGATGGTGCATTTTCTATGGAAATAGATGAATTTGCTGATATGGTTCAACAAATCCGTCATTTAGAAAAAGCATTAGGAAAAGCAACCTTTGAATTAACAGATAAGCAGCAAGAAGGGCGGAATGGTTCTCGGTCATTATATATTGTAAAGGACATACAGGAAGGCGATATTTTTACCAAGGAAAATGTTAAGTCTATACGTCCAAGTGGGGGCTTGCATACAATGTATTTTGATATAATATTAGGAAAACGGGCAAGACGAAATCTAAAAAAGGGTACTCCAATTCAATGGGATATGATAGAATAGGAAGAAGAAAATGAAAAAAATTTTTAAAGCAGTTGAATTAAATCAGTTAACTACGGAAACATGTCATCAACTTTTAGAGTGGAGAAACCAGGAGTTCGTTAGAAGTAATATGTATTCCCAAGAGAAAATATCACTAGAAGAACATTTAGCTTATCTTGAAAGAATAAGGCAGGATAAACAAAGGGGGATTTATGTTTTTTATTTGGATGAACAGCCTTTTGGTATATTCCAATACATGATAGAGGCAAGCGGAAATTATGCTGTTCCAGGGAATTATCTTATCAAGGAAGAGTATTCGGAATTTGGTTATGGTGTAGTGTTGAATTATTTTCAAAATGAAATTATTTTTTATAGATTAGGCTGTAATAAAAGTGTGGGTGAGGTGTTGGCAAATAACAGGAAAGCACTTGCGCTGAGTAAAAAAATGTCAGGTAGAATTGAAGGCACCTTACGTCAACATATTATAATTAACGGAAATTATAATGATGTGGTAAGGTTTGGATTACTTAAATCGGAATGGGAAGAAAAAAGAAAGAAGATAGGCGATTTGGTATTCGAATTTGTCAGTAGAGATTATCAAGTTATAGATTAAATATAGGAGAGTATATCATGTATTCGTCATATAAGAATGTTGAAATTAAAGGTTTGGTATCGGCGGTTCCCAAGAACAAAGTGAGTAATTTAGATTATGTAGGAATTTTTGAGGAGGAAGAAATTCGAAAGCAAATCAAAGTTACAGGTATATGTGATCGTCATTGCTTATATGAGGGACAGACTGTTGTGGATTTAAGTTGTGCAGCTATAGATAAAATCCTTCAAGAGTTGAATTGGAAGGGTGCAGATATCGATGTTTTATTATATGTTTCTGCTTATGGTAAACAAGCAGAACCATCAACAGCGTTATTTCTTGCAAATCATATTGGAGCTAAGCAGGAATGTGTTTCTTATGATATGAATTTAGGCTGTTCTGCATTTGTTGTTGGAATAAGTACAGCAATGGCATTGATACAAGGAAAGTTATTAGGAACAAAAGCACTTGTTGTTGTGGCTGATTCTACTTCTATTGGTGGCTCAAACGATGATAAAACTGTAAGTATGTTATCTGGTGATTGTGCTACAGTAACTGCACTTGAGGTTGCTGATTCAAAGGAGATAAAGTTTGCACAGTATTTTGATGGAAGCCGATATCAGTACTTATATAGATGGGATTTGGATCATAATTTAAATATGGACGGAATGTCAGTATTTGAATTTACGATAACTGATGTTGCGGAAAGCATTAAGAATTATTTTGATCATTATAAAGTAACGGTTGAATCATGTGATTATTTTGTGTTACATCAAGCTCAAAAGTTTATTGTATCCAAAGTTGCACAATTTAGTGGATTACCGAAACAGAAAGTATTAACTTCATACAATTTGTTTGGAAATACTGGTGGTCCTTCTTTGCCGTGTACCCTTTGTGCAAATAAGGAAAAGTTTTTAGATAGAAGCTCTTTAAAAGTTTTCTTCTCAGGATTTGGTTCAGGATTATCATGGGGAATGTTTATAGCAGATATTAAAGTGAATAATATATATCCCGTTCTTTATGTTGGATAATTAGGAGGAAATCGTATGGAGTTTTTGGAAACGATAAGAATAAAAGGTATACAAATTGCTATATCAGAATCGGCAGAAAGTAGTTCAAAACAGAAAGTATCTGATTTGGCATTTGCGGCATCAAAAAAATTATTAAATCAAATTGGATGGAAAAATGAAGAAGTTGGGATTCTTCTCTTTGGGACATCGTCATCTGATTATTTGATTCCTTCAACGGCGTCGTTGATTTTTAAACGGCTGGGATTAACTTTTGATTGTCTGAGTTTTGATATTTCAGGGAATATTGCTGAGGCGATAAATATGACTGGTAAATTATTAAAGATGATGCCGGAGGATAAAAAGGCAATTCTTATAATGGGTGAATCGTATCAGGAAGAGGAACAGAAATTGGTTGCTGCATATGCCGTTGAGCGTTCTGGAGATGGATATATTCAAGGAGGTTCTATTTTTTATCCTGATACATATGAAAAAATATCTCAAAGGCATAAAGGCTGGGAGCCTGTTGAATCAGGGGAAGAAGATATAGACTATTCGGCTATATTAAGAAAATATACTGAGATAGATTTTTCACATTACAGTAATTTATATTTTATGACCAATTCAAATCAGTTGAGAAAGATGAATCACTATGGAGTAGATATATCTGAGAAGATAAAGTATAATCAGCATTGGAAATATAATGGAGCATTAACAGGTTATCTAGCAGTGAAGAATCATTGTGGAGATTATTTATCTGTAATGGTTAATCCAGGAATTGTAGTTGGATATATTGTGTTTTCAATTACTAAGGAAACATATACTAATATATTATATACTAAAGAATATTATAATGATTTAAAGGAGGATTAAGAATGAATAATTTAGAGAAGTATGATGAGGTGTTTATGGAAAGTTTATCAGTAAGTAAAGAGCAGTTGGGGGATGGCTTAGAGTATCAGAGTGTGTCTGGATGGGATTCCGTGGGACATATGGATTTGGTTGCAGAACTTGAAGATGCCTTTGACATTGCTTTTGAAACAGATGATATTATAGAATTTAGTTCTTATAACAAGGGTAAAGAAATTCTAAAAAAGTATGGTGTTGAATTGTAGGTGAGGATATGCTAAAGGGAAAAAAGGCAGTGGTTACTGGATGTAATAGGGGTATTGGAAAAGCTATTTTGGAAGTGTTTGCGGAAAATGGTGCTGATGTTTGGGCCATTGTGAGAGATGAATCAAAGGATTTTTTAACCTTTTGTGAGGGGTTATCGGAAAAATATAATGTTAGTATTGTACCAAAGTATCTTGATATAACAGACGAAGATAAAATGAAACAAATTTTTATGGAAATAAAAAAAGAGAGTGGTTTGATAGATATATTGGTGAATAATGCAGGAATTGTATACAATGGATTATATCAGATGACAAGTATGAAGACGATGGAAGAGTTATATCAGGTTAATTTTTTGTCTGGTATGCGATTAACACAATATTTTCTTAAAATGATGTCTAGACAGAGAAAAGGGGCTATTGTAAATGTTGCTTCTAGTGGCGGAATAGATTGTAATGCAGGGCGAGTAGCATATAATACCAGTAAAGCGGCAGTCATTGCTGCTACAAAAACATTAGCAAAAGAAGTGGGGAATAATAATATACGAGTTAATGCTGTTGCCCCTGGTTTAACTAATACGGATATGGCGAACAACAATACCCCGGATGATGTTATGAGAAGTGAAATCCAAAGTACAGCACTAAGACGTATGGGTGAACCAAGAGAAATTGCTGAAGTGGTTGCTTTTCTTGCATCAGATCGTGCCTCTTTTGTAACAGGTCAGACGTGGAGAGTAGATGGTGGTATGTCATGAAGGAAGAAATTATCAAAAGAACAAAAGAATATGCATATCATATGCGAAAAAATGCGCTGGAAATGGCTTATGCGGCAGGAAGTCATGCTGTTCATTTTGGAGCAGGTATGTCAATCATCGACATTTTGGCAGTTTTATATTCAGAGTATTTAAATCTTCCGAGTGAAACTCAATCATCTGAATGGGATTGCAGAGATCGATTTATTTTGAGCAAGGGTCACGGTGTAATTGGATATTATGCTGCACTCGTAGAAAAGGGATTAATTGACAAACGCGAAATGAAAAGATTTGAAAATGATAACAGTTTTTTGTTGGGACATCCTGTTCAAAGTATTCAGCATGGTATTGAGTTTACAAATGGTAGTCTGGGGATGGGATTGTCTATAGGAATTGGAGTCGCACTTGCAGCAAGGCGTAGGTTAAAACCGATTCATACATATGTATTGATGGGAGATGGTGAATGCGGTGAAGGAGCTGTTTGGGAGGCTGCACTTAGTGCATCGCACTATAAGTTAGATAATCTGACTGCAATAATTGATGTGAATGGATATCAGCTTGGAGGAAGGACGGAGGATATCTTAAACACTTCTAGCTTGATTGAGAAATTTGAGAGTTTTGGCTGGAAAACTATAGAAGTTGATGGGCATGACCACGAGGAATTAATTGACGCATTTTCAGCTGCGCAAGTTAGTGAAAGTTCGGTTGCAATTATTGCACATACAATTAAAGGAAAAGGTTTTTCCTTTTCAGAGAATAATAATGCATGGCATCATGCGGTATTAACAGAGCATCAATATCAAGATGCTCTTCAAGAATTGGAGGAGCGTTATGGTAGAGATTAACTCTAGAACGATAAAAAGATGGTCCAGAGTTGGGCAGAGAGCTACTTTTGGCATGGTAATGTCAGAAATGGCAGATGAAATGTCGGATTTAGTTGTGTTGACTGCTGATGTTTCCACCTCTGCTGGATTGGAACGTTTCCGAAGCCAACATCCAGATAAGTTTTACGATATGGGAATATCTGAACAAAATATGATGGGTGTAGCAACGGGATTAGCAAGTATGGGAAATGTTGTATATACAACGACTTTTGCACCATTTCAAACAATGCGTTGTTTGGAACATATAAGAGTGAATCAGGGATATATGAAACAAAAACTGTGCTTTGTTGGATTAGGTAGTGGTTTATATCACATATATTTAGGGAATACGCATTGTTGTATAGAAGATTTTTCAGTGTTGAGAGGCATTCCAAATCTGACAATCTTATCTCCTGCTGATGGTGCATCTGTTGCAAAATGTGTTGAGGCAGCAGCTACATGGAAGGAGTCGGTGTATATTAGATTGAGTGGTGGAAGTCCATTGCCGATTGTATATGATGAAGACTTTGATTTTGAAATTGGAAAAGCAAATGTACTTTGTGAAGGAACAGATGTTGTTATTTTCGCAACTGGCACAATGGTAAATCAAGCATTATTAGCATCTAAGAAACTTGAGGAAGAGAATATATCTTGTACTGTTGTTGATGTTCATACAATAAAGCCAATTGATAAAGAATGTGTTTTGAAATATAAAAATCAAAAAGTTATTGTAACTATTGAAGAACATAATATATATGGTGGGTTAGGAAGCTCGGTGGCTGAGATTCTTGCACAGGAGACGAGTCATGGCAAGCAGTTGATGTTGGGAGTAAAAGATTTTTACCCTCATGAAACAGATTATGAAAGAGTACTTGATTTATGTGGTTTGTCAGTGAATCGGATTGTACAACAAATTAAAGAAAATATATGAGGTGTCTTATGGATATAATGCAAAAACCAGAATTGGTAAGAAAACTTCGACAGTTTCAAAAGACAGTAAGAAGGAATAATGGGCATATAGGGCATGCGCCCCGAATTATTGATTTAAGTTATGATAATGCCTGTAATTTTAAGTGCGAACATTGTTTTACAAAGGCACCAGAGCATGTTAATACGAATGAACATATACCTTTGGAGCGAATTGCTGAAATTGCAGATGAAGCACATGAATTAGGATTTTATGAATTCGATTTACAGGGAGGAGAGCTGCTGCTGAATCCTGATTTGTTTTTTAAATTATTAGAAACAATAAAACCTGAGCGATTCTATGTATATCTTACAACGAATGGATACCTGCTTACAGAAGAAATAGCAAAAAAAATGGCGGAGATGGGAATTAATCGTGTATCTGTTAGCATTGATAGTATGAATGCGGAGGAACATGATTCATTTCGAGGCAAAAGTGGTGCACATGAGAGAGCGTTAAAAGCCTTGGAATATGTTAAGAAGTATAACATTGAAGCTTATATGAATATAACAGTTGGTCATTATAATGCGTTTAGTGAAGATGTTGAGAATTTAGTGAAGTATTCACAGGAGCATGGATATCACACGATTTTTAACGTGGCTGTTCCGGCGGGATGCTGGCAAGGCAATACTGATATTATGTTGAATGAGGAAGAACGAAAACATTTAATGGAGTTAAGGAAAAAATACGATTTTACAACAAGAGATTTATGGAATCCATTTGACCGGGATAGGGAGGGAAATCTGGGATGTAATTGCGTAAATATGCTTTATATAACTCCAAAGGGAGATGTTTTACCATGCCCTTTTGTTCATATAAAACTTGGTAATATATATGAGAATACTTTAGAAGAAATAATGAATTATGGTTTTTCTATTCCAGAATTTGGAGAATATTCAGAGAAATGCTTAGCGGGTGAAGATAAGACGTTTGTGCAAAAATATATGAATCAACCAATGTCTACATTTGAACCTGTAGATGCAAAAAAATTATTTAAGGAGGTTAGATAAAATGAACGAAAAGCTTGAAAAGAGCGAAGTACCATTTTCCATGGATATTACAGAGATTATGGAATTTGAGGCAAATCGATTTCCCTATTTGTTAATTGATAAAATAACTGAGATTGTCCCAGGAAAATATGCAAAGGGATATAAAAATCTTACATTTAATGAATGGTATTTTCCTTGTCACTTTGTAGGTTGTCCTAATATGCCGGGAATGTTGCAGATAGAGGCATTATCGCATGTTTTTATCTTGAATTTTTTAACACTGCCTGGAAATAAAGGTTTATGTACTAATATCTTAGCGGCTGATAACCTGAGATTTTACCAAAGGGTATTACCAGGAGATCGTTTGGATATTGAAACGGAATTAACTTCTTGGAAACGTGGAATTGGTAAAGGTCCGGCAAGAGGATATGTAGATGGAAAATTAGTATGTGAAGCAGAATTTAAAATATGTATTCCGGCGGTTATGGAGAAATATACCCCAAAGGTAAAAAAATAAATGCAGATTATGAAGTTTGTTGAACCATTGTTTGAGAGTAATGCGTATGTATTGCTGGAAGATGGTTATGGAATTGTTATAGATCCACATAACGGACAGGATTGGTTTCAGTTTTTGAGTAAGTCAAATATTCGACTTGAATGTGCAATTTTAACGCATGAACATTATGATCATGTTTCTGGTTTGAAAGATATGCGAATTAAATATCCGCAATGTAAAGTGATTGCATCTAAAGCATGTTCAGATGGACTTTTAGAATTGCCAAAACATATGCAACGGACATTTAAGGTTTATATGCATTTTTTAGGGAAAGATAATGTGGAACCGCCGAAAGAATGTATATGTGAAGCTGCAGATATATGCTATGAGAAAGAGATAAAGTTTGATTGGCATAATAATCAAATATATTGTCACGTGATTCCAGGTCATTCCAAAGGAAGTGCTTATATTAGGGTTAATGATACATATGTTTTTTCGGGAGATTCTCTTTTGAAAGAGAAAGAAATAGTTACCAAATTTTTGGGAGGTGATCCTCAAAAGTTTAGGGAAGATGTTATGCCCATATTTAAAAAAATGAACTCTAACTATTTGATTATGCCGGGGCATGGTGATAGTTTTGTGTTAAAAGAAAAAATAGGAGGTTAGATTATGACAAAGAATGATTTATTAGTAGAATTAGCTGAAATGATGGATTATGAAGAGGAACTTTCAGAGGATATGGAGCTTTCAGAAATCGAGGAGTGGGATTCTTTGGCTAAACTTTCTTTAATGGCTATGGCTAAAAAGGATTTTGCAAAGACTTTGACTGCTGCACAGATAAAGGCTTTTGTAACTGTAGAAGATATATGTAATTCGTTATTATAGGAGTTTGTATGATAGCAAAATGTGAGCATGTTGCAATTAAGGGAATTGTAACAACAGTACCTCAGAATGTAGAAGACAATTCTCATTATATAGAAATACTTGGTGAAAAACGGGTTAAAAAGCAAACTCGAATGACTGGAGTAAAGAGCAGACATATTGAACTGTCAGGACAAACAGTAGCGGATTTGTGTATCGTTTCAGGTAGAAAGCTGATAGAGCAATTGAATTGGAATCCGCATGACATCCGTGTGCTTGTCCTAGTTACTCAGTATCCGACAATAATGCTCCCTTCAACAGCTTTTATTATTCAGAAGTATCTAGGCTTATCTGATGAGTGTTTGGTTTTTGATGTAAATTTAGGGTGCTCAGGTTATGTCTCAGGGCTTCATTTGGTGTCAACATTGTTGGAGTCCATGGGAGAGGGTGCGAAGGGTATTTTACTGGCAGGGGATACACAAAGAAGTGAATTGTTTGACAAAGAAAAGACATATGACGAGATAGCTGATGAAATGCTTTTTGGAAGTGCTGGTTCAGCAACAGCCCTTAAGGTAGAAGCTAACGATAATATACTGCTGTTTGAGGAATTTTCAGATGGTAATAGGTATAATACAATTTACCGTACTTTTGTAGGTAATAATAAAATGAATGGTGAGGCAGTATTTGAATATGCCATCAATGATGTAGTAGACTATATTAAAAAATTTGAGAGGAATATAAAAAAATACAGCTTATCAAATGCAGATTACTATGTCTTTCATCAGACGCAAAGATTCATGCTTCAAAATATAGCAGATATATGTGGATATAGTGATGAGAAAATGCTTTATTCTTTAGAAAAGTATGGAAATACATCGAGTGGTTCTATTCCATTAACACTTTGCTTGCATAAGGAGTTGTTTGTTAGTGGTGATAAAAATGTTTTCTTATGTGGATTTGGGGTTGGTCTTGCATGTGCAATGGCAAGTATATTAGTATCAAGTAATACATATTTAGAATTGTTGGAAAGTAATGAAATGTTTCCGGTTGATGTAGAAGATTAAAGGAGAATTTATGTGAAAAAAACAATTTTAATAACTGGAGCTTCTCAGGGAATTGGGGCAGGAACTGCAACATATCTGTTGGAACAAGGACACAATGTAATATTAGTAGCTAGACAAGAGGAGAAATTAAAAAAAATATGTGCAGAGTTTCCAAATCAGGCACAGTATTATATATATGATTTTGAAAATGTTGAACATGTAAAAAATATCTTTGATTTTTGTAATGAGAACAATATTAAGTTAGATGGAATGGTTCACGCAGCGGGAATAACAGAGGATTGTCCTGCAAGGAGTGTTGATTCCTGTATGATGGAAAAGATGCTTCGTATTAATTATATGTCGTTTGTACAATTATGCAGGTATTATTGCATGAAAAAATACTCAAATGATGGTGGAAGTATAGTAGCGTTGTCATCTATGGCATCTTTTTCCTGTGATAAAGGAATGTCTCAATATGCTGCTTCAAAATCAGCAATAAATACATATATTAAAGTTTTATCTAAAGAGCTTGTTAAGAGAAGAATCCGGGTCAATGCTATTGCTCCTGGGTTTGTAAATACGAGCATGATGCATAATACAAAAGATGTAATAGAGGAATTTGATCAAATGGTAGAACGAAACCAGCCATTTGGAGTTATTCCTATAGAACAGATTGTCTATGCAGTAGATTTTTTGTTGTCTAATCGGTCGGAATATATCACAGGTATTGTTTTGCCAATATCAGGAGGAAGTTTGGGGGTATAAGATATGGAAAAAAGAATGTGGAACAAAACACATATAAATAGCACATGGAATGATTTGAAAGATATCATAGGAGAAAGCGGAGAAATCATAATTTTTGGTGCTTCTTCTGCAGCAGAGACAGCTATGGTTTGCCTTGAACAAAATAATATTGATTGTCATATTAAGTATTTTATTGATAATGACGTAAATAAGAGTATTTTTTGTGGATATCCGGTTTACAGACCAGAAATTTTGAAAACAGAACATGAAGTAAAATGTGTGCTTATAGCGAGTTGCTACTATGAAGAAATGGCAATTCAATTACAGGAATTAGATAATCTCTCGGAATCCTGAGTGATTATATCCAGCACAACTGGTAATGAACATT